>NZ_CP043026.1:342545-685091 GCF_008086545.1 Spiroplasma chinense
TGATTTCCATATCAGGATTTAATCTCTTTAGAGTTCTTACAGCTGTTGTACCAGCGTGGTTTGTACCTATTACTATAGTTTTCATAGTTTGCCTTCTCTCTAATTTTATTGTTTTTTTGTACATTACAATTTTATTCTTTTAATTACAAAAGTTGTAAAAAATATATGTTTTTATTTAAATTGAAAAATTTTTTTATGTCTAATGTTGTTATTTTATTTTGAAAAAAAGTTAACTTGATTTTGTGTTATATTATCTCTAAGGCATTTTGCTAAAAGGAGAGTTTTTATGGGAACAACACAATCTGAACAAGTTAAAAAGTCTTTAGAAAAAGACTGTTTAGTAAAGCTAACAGATGTAACAAAAGATTATGGAAAGAAAAATGTTCTTAAAAACATTAATCTAGAAATAAAAAAAGGTGACAGAATTGGGATTATTGGACCTAATGGTGGGGGAAAATCAACACTAAGTGAAATTATTGCAGGTATTCGTAAACCTACAAGTGGTTCAATCGAAAAAAAAGATGATTTAGTTTTAGGAATTCAATTCCAAGAATCTAAATATCCAATTGGAATTACAGTAATTGATATGATCAAGTATTATTTAGATACTTTTTCAATTGAAATGAAGGAAAGCGAATTATTAGAATTGATGAGAATTTATCAAATTCTAGGATTCCAAAATAAATTCGTTCAAAGTTTATCTGGAGGACAACAACAAAGATTAAATATATTATTAGGTTTAATTCATAATCCTGATTTAGTAATTTTTGATGAAGTTTCAACAGGACTTGATATCGAAGTTAGAAGTCAAATATTAGACTTTATTAAAGAAAAAATAGTAAAGACAGATAAATCTTTAATTCTTGTAACTCACTCAATGAGTGAAATTGAAGAATTATGTAACAAATACATCTATATACATAGAGGTGAAATTAGAGATTCAGGGTCAGTAGAATCAATCGTTAAAGAACATGGATCAGTTCACGACTATACATGAAAAAAATTTAACGAAGAGAAAAAAGCTGATTTAGAAGCAGAATATTTAGCTGAAAAACAACATCAAAAAGAAAAAAATGAAAAGAAAAATAAATTTGACAGAATAATAAGTTCTGGAAAAATTAAAAACAAAAATATACCTTTAATAAATCTATTATTAAAATACTACATTAAAGGTTTTGCAGTACCATTCTTTATGTTTGTTTTTCCAATTTTAATGTTATTTTTAATTGGTAACATCTTTACAAGTAGTGCAAATACAGGTGGTAATGAAGAAGTTGCAAAAAATATGATTCACTCACTTGTAGGTTCATATGCAAGTATGGCAGCTTTAGGGGTAGGATTCTTTGTAATTCCAGCCACAATTATCGAATTTAAAGCAAGTGTTTTAATGAAAAGAATAGGGGCAACAAATATTAAACCTATATTCTTCTTACTTTCTGTTGTAGTTATGGGATTTGTTTTTGTAGTAATTTCTGCACTATGAGCAATTCTATGAGCAGGAATAATTTATGGACACAAATATGGATGAGATGTAACTTCTAAACCATATGATGTAGCTGCATCTATATTCTTGTTTATCCCAGTATTGTTATTATCTATGACTTTAGGTTTAACATTAGCTTCAATGTTTAAATCAACTACTACTTACAATGCTATTGTAAACGTTATTTATATGCCAATTACTTTCTTAAGTGGAGGTTTCTCACCAATTGAAACTGTGGAAACTAGTGCTCCATTAAAAGCAATTAGTTGAATTAACCCTTTTAAATATTCAATTAATCCATTTGTGGAAGCTTGAAATGGTAAATACACATTTAATTTAGAAAATGGTATTTATCTAGGAGTTAGTTGTGCATTAATAGTAATATTCTTAATTATTCCAATGTTTAAATTAAGATGACAAGATTAAAAAAATGATTACTTAAAAAGTAATCATTTTTTTGTCGTTTGAAATTGTTCTTCTGTGTTATTTTATTCAAATCTTTTCTTTTCTAAAATGCTAATTCTCTCACTTAAGGAATCTATTTCTTCTCGAATCGAATTCATTCTCTCTTCTTCAATTCCCATCTTTTCTCATAAAACCTTTGATTTTTCTCATAAAACCTTTGATTTTTCTCATAAAACCTTTGATTTTTCTCATAAAACCTTTGATTTTTCTCGTAAAACCTTTGATTTTTCTCTTAAAACCTTTGATTTTTCTCTTTCCTTTTTCATATCTTCATATAATTTCATTATAGGTCCTAATAATATACTACAATTATCTGATTTCATACTTTGTCTCTCTCTCGTTGGCACTATTTTTCTAGTCTACTTAATCTTTCGTTTAATTTTAAAATTTCTAATTTCATTTCTTCATTACTTGCCTCAAGTCTTTCATTACTTGCCTCAAGTCTTTCATTACTTGCCTCAAGTCTTTCATTACTTGCCTCAAGTCTTTCATTACTTGCCTCAAGTCTTTTATTATTAATTTTTACTTTGAAAGTTTCTGATTTCACTTCTTTTGTTTCTGCTCGCAATTCTTCATTACTTGCCACAAGTCTTTTGTTTTCTAATTTCGTTTCTTCATACAATTTTTTTGTTACTTCTAACATTTGACTACAATTTTCTATTTTCATTTTGTAACTTTTCTCGCTTTCAACTGATTTATTTACTCCGTTGTTAAAGGATAAACGATCACTTCGTTTCATTATTTCCTCACCCTTATTATATATGTTATCTAGCAATTCACAATCTCTAGGGATCAAAGTTATTTGTTCATATTCTAAAAAATCATCGTCAAAAACATGTAAGAATTTTTCTGACAATTTATAAGTTTTGACGACTTTTCTCTTTATATTTATTTTCTTATTTTTAGGCATTTTTTAAGCCCTCCTTCAAATAATTAGGAGATTAAAATTTCTCCTCATAGTATCTATCGTCATAAAAAGTGAAAAAATGTACAATTTTTAAAAATATTATTAAACTTCTCTATTTTTTAGTTATTTCTTAATTGATAAAGTATTTTCAAGTAAAATAAGTTTAAAGAGGTAAAATTATGTTTTTAAGAAATACAACAGATCTAAATTATTACTTTAGAAGAACAAATTTAATTGAATATTTTGATGAAGATAATCTTAATAAAAGAACAAAATTCTATATTAAAAGAGTTGGACGCAAAATTAAGGATAAGACTTTGTACAATAACTTTAAATATTGAGTTCTTTGAAGATGAATAAATAAAAACTTTCAATTTAGTGAAAGTTTTACAAGTCAATTAAGAAAAAATATCAGAAAACTAGATTTAGATTTAAGTGCTAAGGAAGATAACTTTTTATATGAACTTGATGAACTATTATTTAACTCTTGAAGGCCTTTGAAAAAAATACCTGTTAGATTTGAAATTGAAAAGAAAGAAAAACTAAGTTTACTACAAACTAAAGTAAATTTACACGAATTGGTTTTAGATGAAAATGGCGAAGAAAAACCTAAGATGATAGGTACTTTTGATGCCTATTATTCAAGTAAAAAGATATATTTTACAAATTCTAAACAAGTAATCTTATTTAAATTGTTATATAGCGATATTAATTCTATTGAGCAAAGAAGGTTTGGAACAATAGTGAGAACTGAAAAAACAAATTATTTAATTAGAGGTAGAAATAGATTGCTAACTTACGTGATGTTACAAAGAATGAATCCATCATTAAAGTTAGATATTTCTAAAATAGAAAACTTATATGATTACTTTGATTATTTCAACAGGATTTTTAGTAAAATTAACTAGTGGAGGATATAGATATGAATATTATTGTGGTAAAAACTGAGCAAGAAATTGGTCAAAAAACAGGGGATTTAATTTTAAATAAAGTTAAAGAAAACCCAAAAGCAGTTATTGGTTTGGCAACTGGTAGCTCACCATTATCAACTTATAAATATATAATAGAAAACTCAAAAAAAGAAAACGTTAGTTGACATGATATAACAACTTTTAATTTAGATGAATATAAAGGATTAAGTGGAATTCATAATCAATCATATAGATACTTTATGACTCATAATCTTTTTAATCATATTGATATTCAAAAAGAAAACACTTTTGTTCCAAGTGGAATGATTGAAAGTGATGATGAAGTAAAAGTTTATGATGAAAAAATTAAAAACGCTGGAGGAATAGATATTCAATTACTTGGTATTGGAGTAAATGGACACATTGGTTTTAATGAACCTGGAACTAGTTTTGATTCATTAACATCAGTTGTTGATTTAACTGACCAAACAATTGAGGCAAATTCACGTTTCTTTAATGATAAAAGTGAAGTTCCTACTCAAGCTGTTTCTATGGGTTTAAAATCAATTATGAATGCAAAAGAAATTGTTTTAATTGCAATGGGAGAAAACAAAGCAAAAGCTATTAAAGAACTTGTAACTGGAGAGGTTTCAACTGATTGACCTTGTACAATTTTACAAAATCACCCAAAAGTAACTCTTATAATTGATGAAAAAGCAGCAAGTTTACTAGATTAAAATCACCAAATTGGTGATTTTTTATTTTGTATAGTTTTCTAGTTTCATAGTGTTAAAATTTTAGAGTACAGTAAATATAGGAGTGTAGAAAAATGAGAAAACAAATTATCGTAGGGAACTGAAAAATGTTCAAAACAAACTCACAAGCAGTTGAGTTTGTTAAAAATGTAGATTCACAATTAGGATCAAACGAAAACTTAATCGCAGGGATTGCTGCACCAGCAGTAATGTTAAGTGATATGACAAAAGTTGCAAAAAACTTAGTTGTTGCAGCAGAAAACTGTTACTTTGAAAAAGAAGGAGCATTCACAGGAGAAATTTCAATTCCAATGCTTCAAGATATTAATGTAAGTTATGTAGTAATTGGTCACTCAGAAAGAAGAGATATCTTTGGAGAAACTGATGAAATGATTAATGCAAAAGTAAAAGCATTATTAGCAGCTAACATGACACCAATTTTATGTTGTGGAGAAAGCTTAGAAATTTATGAAGCTGGAACTACAATGGATCACGTTAAAAAACAATTATCAGATGATTTAAATGGTGTAAGTGCAGAAGATATGACAAAAGTTGTTATTGCATACGAACCAATTTGAGCTATTGGAACAGGAAAAGTTGCAACTCCAGAAATTGCACAAGAAGTATGTAAAGGAATTAGAGACCACATAGCTTCATTATACAGTCAAGATGTAGCTGACCAAGTTTTAATCCAATACGGTGGAAGTGTTAAACCAGATAATATCAAAGATATTTTAGGACAATCAGATATCGATGGTGCATTAGTTGGTGGAGCTTCATTAGTTGAAGAATCATACCTAGGATTAGTAAAATAATGTCAAAAATAAAGCTAGTAGCTTTGGATATGGATGGAACAGCATATGCAGGTCTTGGACAATATGTTGAAGAAAACATAGAACCTATAAACCAAGCAATTAAACAAGGTGTAAAAGTTGTATTTGTAACAGGAAGACCAGTTCACGCAAAATACAATAGATTTGATGTCTATGATTTTGATAAAAATGAAGCTCTTGTTGCAGGTTTTAATGGTGCTTTAATTTACAATTGAGCAAACAACCAAGTTGTAGAGGCAAATCCAATACCAAGTAAAATTGTAAAAGAAGCGTTTGAAATTCTAAAAGAAGAAAAATATAGTGAAGTTGAAGTTTGAGGTTATGCTAAAAGCTTTGATTATTCATATATAAATAAACCTTTAGAAAGTTCAATGTATCTATCTCATGAAGGTGAGTTTTTTCATAAAGAAGTAGTTTTATTTGATAATGTAAAAGAAGTCGAAGATTGTTATAAATTAATAATGTTCAATGTAAATAGAGAACTTGTTGAAAGAATTAAATTATTGGGATTGGAAGTTGCTTGAAACGAAGGAATTCATGCAGCCGAAATCAACTTGAAAGGAATCAATAAAGCTTATGCTTTAAAATTCCTTTCAAAACATTATTCAATAGATGCATCAGAAATGATGTCTATGGGTGATGGGTCAAATGATATACCAATGCTTGAATATGCAGGGTTATCAATTGCAACAGCAAATGCCACTGATGTGGTAAAAGAATGTGCTAAAGAGGTATCTCAATACACAAATCTTGAAGGTGCTGTTGCAAAAGCTATTAAAAAATACGTATTAGGAGAGAATTAATTATGAAAGCAAAAAAACCAGTAGTTTTAGCTATTTTAGATGGTTGAGGACTTGCAGAACCTGGTAAAGGAAATGCAGTAATCGAAGCCAACATGGAGTTTGTTGAAAGTCTAAAAAAAGAATACCCATGAGTTAGTGCTCATGCAAGTGGTGAATGAGTAGGTTTACCAGAAGGACAAATGGGAAATTCAGAAGTAGGACATATTCACTTGGGTGCTGGAAGAATTAAATATGAATCATTATCTTTAATTAATAAAGCAATTAAAGATGGAGATTTTGAAAGTAATTCAACAATTCAAGCTGCAATTGAAAATTGCAAAAAAAACAATAGTGCATTCCATATTATGGGGTTATTCTCTGATGGTGGAGTTCACTCACATATGTTACATATGTTTGCAACTTTTGAAGCAGCAGCAAAAGCTGGATTAAAAGAAATCTACTTCCATTTATTTACAGATGGAAGAGACACAAAACCAACAGTTGCTTTAAATTACTTAAGTGATTTAAATAAATTAATTGAAAAATATGGAGTTGGACAAGTTGCTTCAATTTCAGGAAGATTCTACTCAATGGATCGTGATAAAAGAATGGAAAGAATTGCAGAAGGGTATGCTTCACTAGTTGATAGAACTTGTGAAAATTCATTTACTGACCCTGCAGCTTACATTCAATCACAATATGATGCTGGAAAAGATGACGAAGGAATTTTACCAGCATACAATTCAACAGTTGAAAATGGATTTATTAAAGCTAATGATTCTGTTGTATTTGCAAACTTTAGACCTGATAGAGCAATCCAAATGGCAAGTGCTTTAACAAATAAAGAATATATGGCATGAACAGATCCTGCTTTTGCTAACCTAACTTTCTTAGGAGATAAAATTTTCTTTGTATCAATGATGGAATACTCAGCATCAGTTAAATCAAGTCACATAGCATTTAAAGCTATTGAAGTTGTAAATGGTTTAGGTGAATGATTAAGTAAAAAAGGTTACAAACAATTAAGAATTGCAGAAACTGAAAAAATTGCACACGTTACTTTCTTCTTTGATGGTGGAAAAGACTACTTTAAAAATGGTCTAGCAACTCCAGAAGAAATTAAATTAGATGGAGCATCAATTAACTTGATCTCATCTCCAAAAGTTGCAACTTATGACTTAAAACCAGAAATGTCTGCTATTGAAATTACAGATAAATTAGTTGAACAAATTAAATCAAATGAATTTGATGTAATTGTTTTAAACTATGCAAACTGTGATATGGTAGGACATACTGGAATGTTAGATGCAGCAATTACAGCTGTTAAAACATTAGACGGACAGTTAAAAAGAGTTTATGAAGCAACTCAAGAAACTGGAGCTGTTATGATTATTACTGCAGATCACGGAAATGCAGAAGTTATGATTGATGGAGAAGGTGGACCAAACAAAAAACATACAAGTCAACCTGTTCCAATCATAGTAACTGATAAATCATTAGAGTTAAGAACTGAAAATCCTGCAATAGCTGATGTTGCACCAACAATCTTAGAGATTATTGGAGAAGAAATTCCAGCAGAAATGACTCAACCAAGTTTAATCAAAAAGTAGTTAACACTACTTTTTTTTATTTCTAAATTAAATATAAAAAACTAGGCATAGCCCAGTTTTTTATCATCCATTGTTTGGAACTTTTCTATTATTAACTGTTTTTTCTATATTTATAACAGAGTGCATTGCTTCAAAAAAACATGAAACTAAATTTCTTAATTTAGTTTCATATCAACAACAATCTCCTGCAGCATAAATTCCTTTTACTGATGTTGACATTTCTTCGTTTATTATAATTTTGTTCATTTTATTGAATTCTAATTCTAAATTATCAAACTTTTCTTTTTTTATAGTTACTCCAAATTGAACTAAAGCAAGGTCAAAATCGACAATCACTTCTTCTTTTGTGGTCATATTAATTAATTTTAAAGATTTTGCTATATTATCTTGTTCACTTGAAATTGAATCAAAACCATAAGGAGTTAAAAGTTCAATACCCAGTTCTTTTGCAGCTTCTAAACTTCCAGGTTTTGCTCTAAATTCATCTCTTCTATGAATTATCTTTACAGATTTACTTCTTTTTGCAAGTTCTAAAGCTCAATCTAATGCAGAATCTCCACCACCAAAAATTAACACATCTTTATCTATAAAGGTATTTAAATCTTTGATTGTGTAAATTATATTGTCATAATCTTTTGGAGTTAATTTAATTGGACTATTTACTCCAACACCATCAGTTATCAAAATTCTTTTGTAATTCTGAACTGAACCATCTGAAAAAGTCACTTTAAATCAATTTTCAAAGTCTTCTTTTCTTTCTTCTGGTTCAATCTTTTGTAAATCAACAACTCTAGTTTCTGCTTTAAAGTTTATTTTTTCTTCATCAATTTTAATAGCTTTATACATTTGTTCAATAACTTCGGTACCTTTTAAACTTACAATTGCAGGTAAATTTAATACTGTTTTTTCTGGATAAATATTTAAAACTTGACCCCCATACGTTGTATTTGCCTCAACTACAGTTCCTGTTAAGTTAAGATCTGATGCCATTTTTCACGCATACAACCCAGCAGGACCGCTACCAATAATTAAAATATCTTTTGTCATTTTATTGTCACTCCTACGCAAAAAATTATATCATATATATATGAATAGGAACCTTGATATATGATAAGAATAGAATCAATTGAACAACTTGAAAAAATTTGCCAGCAAATACTGCAAGAATGCAAAGAAAATGTTTGCTTATTATTGTCTGGTGATTTAGGAGCTGGAAAAACTACTTTTACAAAACATTTATTAAAATGTATGGGTGTTAAAGAAGTTGTAAACTCACCAACTTTTGTAATATTAAATCAATATCAAGCACACGATTTATTAATAAATCACATGGATGCATACAGACTTGAAAATAATGAAGAAGTTGAACTTTACACAGAAAATTTTTATGGAGCATTTAATATTATTGAATGAAGTGAAAATTTAAATTTTGATTATGAAAAAGATTTTAAAGTGATAAAAATAACAATTAAACTAATTGACGAACAAATTAGAGAGTTTGAAATAGAGGGAATTTAAGATGAATTTATTTATAGATACAACAAATAATAATTTAATTTTAATATTGGAAAATAAAAACCAAATAATAGATTCAGTTTATAAAACAAATCAAATGAGAATTAGTGATATTGTAATGGATGAGCTAAAAAATATGTTAGATAAAAATAACTTGAAAATAAAAGAAATTGACAGTGTTTATTGTTCAAATGGACCTGGAAGTTACACTGGAGTTAGGGTTGGAATAACAATTGCTAAGACTTTAAAAATTTTAAATCCTTCTTTAAAAGTATTTACATTATCATCCCTTGCTTTTCAAGCAGGAAATGATAATGTAATAAGTTTACTTGATGCAAAAGGTAAAAAATTTTACATAGGAATTTATGAGAGTGGAGTTTGTAAAATAGCAGACCAACTTATACCAGAGGATTATCTAGAGGAATTTAAGGACCAATTTGGTGATTTTGAAATAAGAAGTGATTATAAAGATATTGATTACATAAATAATTACCTAAGTTTAAAAGAAAAATTTGAATTAAATGATGATGTTGAAAAAATTGAACCAATTTATATAAAAAATTTTATTTAAAATTTTTTTTGTGTATAATGTAAAAAAAGGTGAAATTATGGAAATAAACAAAAAAGCTATAAAACAGGCAGATAAAAAGTTTAAAAACGAAAATGTCTACAGAAGTTTTATTAAAAAGATGATTATCTTTTTCTTTTTTGTATGTTTAATTTCATTAAGTGATAAAAATTCATTAAGAAATGTAATTTGTATTTATTTAGCTTTTTCTTCATATTTATTGATGAAAAAGTTGTTTATCTTTAAACAAGATATATTAAACGAAGTAGAAATTCAAAGAATGAGAATTGTTTTTATTAAAAAAATATTTGTTTTCTTATTTTATTCAATGGTTTTATATATATTACCAGCATGAATCTTTACTTTCCTTTATAGTGATGAACTTTGATTAACAAACCATATTTTTTCTATACAATTTTCAGCAATGTGAGCTGTTATCTTATTTACTTTCTTGATTGTTGATGGTTTGAGTAAGATTAAAAATATCATAAACATTGATGTTCTTGCGCTTATAAAAACTGTATTAATGAAAGTTTTTATCGTTTCAACATTAATTGAAAAAATCAAAAGACTATTTTTCTTGTTAATTGAAAAAATAGTCAAAAAACTTGAACTCAAGAACAAGGAAATTTTCACGTACAAAAATACGCAAAAGTTAAAAATACATAAAAGATCTATCGAGGTTATTGGCTTCTAATATTTGGTTAAAAATTTAATTTTTACTAGATATTAGGAGGATTTTTGACATGCAAAAAAGTAAAAACGAATTTAATAAATTAAAAAGTAACACAATAGGTAAATTATATTTAAGAGGGTTGAAAGAACATTGAATTCTTGCAACTATAATGTTTATTTTTATGGCTTTAGTAGCCTACTGTACTGTATTTAATATTAGAATTGCACAACAACTTGTAATATTGTTGTCAGCAAAAAACATGTATTCATTATTAACAAATGATAATCAAATTATGGATAAAGTTATGGGAGAACTTGTTGGAGAAGGAACAACAATGGATTTAAGTGGTCTGTTAGAAGACCCACAAAAAGTATCTAATGTATTTTCAATGATGGGATTAGAAGGAGTTATTGTAAAAAATAATCAACTATATACAAAAATGTTTATGTTTGAATTTACAATTAACCAATGAATTTATTATTTAATAGGTAACATCTTATTCATAGTGGTAGCAATGTATATTGCATATCTTGCAAATGGGTTTATTGCTCAATATCAAGAAACTGCATTAAGACAAAATGTTGTAAAAAGTATTTTAGAACAAGACATTCATTTCTTTAAAGAAAATAAAACTGGAAACATAATTTCAAGTGTTGTTAAAGATGTTCAAGTAATTGGAGATCAATTAAAAGTTGCACCAATCATTGTAATTTATATTTTTGGAAGTTCATTTGGAGCATTAGGTTTCTTAACATTCTTGGATTGAAAAATTTCTTTATCAACTTTTGCGTTAATAGCTGGAGTAATAGTAATTTCTGTAATAGTAATTTTTGCAATTAGAAAACCAGTTGCAAATACTGCAAAAATTGAAAGAAATTTAAATAATGACGTTAATGAAAAAATACAAACAGTAAGATTGGTTAAATCTACTGGAACTTGAAATGAAGAAAAAAGTGCATTTATTGATAGATATCAAAAATTAGATAAATCAAAAAGATTAAGTATTTCACTTACTACCATGATTGCAGCGTTATTAATTGGTGGTATTGGAAGCTTCACATTAGCTTCAATTATATTTGGACAATTTATTTATAGTGGAGAATCTTTAAAAATTTTAATTATCTTTAGTACATTTACAGCTGGGGTTTTTGTTATGGTAACTCCTTTGTTTCAATTAAAAGAAATTTTAGAAAAAGTAAATGCTGCAAATCAATCATTAAAAAACATAGACCATATTTTAAATTCAAATTCTGTTATTGATGTTGATAAAGACAGAAAAATTGATAATTTTGAAGGACAAATTGAATTTAGAAATGTAGACTTTTCATATCCTGATGAAAGTGACAAAAAAGTTATTTCAAATATAAATCTAAGATTTGAAAAAAATAAAAAATATGCATTTGTTGGTCCCAGTGGTTGTGGAAAATCTACAATTGCTAAATTATTATTGAGATTTTATGATGTATCAAATGGTGAATTGATCTTAAATGGAAATACAAATATTAAAGATATTGATTTAAAATCTTGATTAGCAAATGTTGGTTATGTAGACCAAGAACCACAAATTATAAGTGGTACATTTACTGAAAACATAACTTATGGAGTTGAAAATTGAAGTATGGATGAAGTTTATAGAGCAGCTAAAAAAGCTAGAATTCATGATTTGATTATGAATTCTAGCGAAGGTTACAATACTGTATTATTTGAATCTGGAAGTCAATTATCTGGAGGGCAAAAACAACGTCTTGTGATTGCAAGAATGTTCTTAAAAAATCCAAAACTACTTATTTTAGATGAAGCTACAAGTGCTTTAGATAACTTAGTAGAAGCTGAAATTCAATCTGAATTAGAAAAACTAATGGTAGGAAGAACAACTATTTCAATTGCCCATAGATTAAGTACAATCAAGGACTTTGATAAAATATTTGTTTTAGAACCAAATAAAGGAATTACAGATTGTGGAACTTTTGATCAATTAGTTTCAAAAACAGGAATATTTAAGACTTTATTTGAATTATCAAATTAAAGTTAATAAAATTAAAAAAATTATAATAAATAGGCATTTTTTGTTATAATTTTTTTGTATGGATTGATACTCAAGTTGGTGAAGAGGGCACCCTGCTAAGGTGTTAGGCCGGGTAACTGGCGCGAGAGTTCGAGTCTCTCTCAATCCGCCATTAAAGAAACATAAACCAAGCATTTGCTTGGTTTTTTATTTATTTAATTTAAATCAAAAACATTTAAGTATAATATAGATATATAAATTTTTTAGAAGGAGTGTATATTATGGCAAAAACTATTGATAAAGAAATCGACTTAAAAGAAGAGGAACCCAAAAAAGGACTTTTTAAAAAAATCTTTTCTGGTAAAGTTGAACAAAAAAAAGTCCTTCAAATTATAAAAACAAAAAAAATAAAAAACCTATATTTTTATACAGATGTAAACAATGTTTTATTAATTTTAGAAAATGGAATACGTTTGGTTAAAGACCAAAAACTTAAAAAAGAAGAAGAATATGTTGTTTGAACTTATTTAGAAAACAACAACTCAGTTGGATTGGAATTTGACTCTTCTACGAGAGCTCATTTTTGAAAATGAGCAAGCGAAGCAAAAGTGGATGTTGAAAAAATTTCAATTATTGGAGTTAACCCTGATAAACTTGTTAAATTAACAAAAAAAGACTGAGCATTTGATGCTGTGGCAAACATTACATATATTTACGAAACAATTCCTGTAGAAGCAATTGACTTTATTATGATAAAAGATAAAGCTAACCTTAAAAGAATTGAAAGCTATGTTGATGCAAACGACATTGATATAGATGTTTTCTTTGGAGAATCTGGAAATATCAAACAAAAAGGTGAAGTTTCTGAACCGGTTAAAGAAGAGGTTGTTAAAAAAGAAAAACCATCTAAAAAACCTAATTTAGTAGAAGAAGTACAAGAAGAAGGTAAAAAGAAAACTAAAAAAGAAAAGGGAGATAAAAGATAATGGCAAAGAACATGGAAAAAATCACATCTAGAGATGTTGATTTTGCTCAGTGATATACTGATGTTGTTAAAAATTCAGGACTTGTTGATTACGGTCCTGTAAAAGGTACAATGATATTTAAACCATATGGATATGCTATATGAGAAAATATTCAAAGTATTTTAGACAAAGAATTTAAAAAAGTAGGAGTTACAAATGTGTACTTCCCACTTTTAATCCCTGCAAGTTTATTTAATAAAGAAAAAGAACATATTGACGGTTTTGCACCAGAACTTGCAACAGTTACAAAAGTTGGAGACAAACAACTTGGTGAAGACTTGTATATTAGACCAACAAGTGAAGTTTTAATTATTGAACACTTTGCAAAAGAAATAAAATCTTACAGAGATATGCCTTTACTTTACAATCAATGAACAAATGTTATGAGATGAGAAAAAACTACAAGACCTTTTTTAAGAAGTAGTGAATTTTTGTGAAATGAAGGACATACAGTTCATTCAGATCCAAAAGAAGCAAAAGATTTAACTTTAAAAATGCTACAAATCTATAAAGATTTTGCAACAAATCACTTATTATTACCCGTAATTAGTGGTCAAAAAACAGAGAGAGAAAAATTTGCAGGAGCTCAAGAAACTTATACAATTGAAGCTTTAATGTATGATGGCCAATCTCTACAATCTGGAACAAGTCATTATTTTGGAGATAATTTTGCAAAAGCCTTTAACGTAAAATTCCAAAACAAAAATCAACAAGAAGAATTTGCATATACAACAAGTTGAGGACTTTCAACAAGATTGATCGGAGCAATTATTATGACTCATGCAGATGATCAAGGACTAGTTTTACCTTCATCAGTTGCACCAGTTCAAATTCAAATAATTAACATCAATGATTCTGAAGAAGTAATTTCTACTTCAACTAACCTGTTTGATTCATTAATTGATGACTATAAAGTTTTTATAGATAAATCAGATAAATCATTTGGATTTAAAATTTCTGAAGCTGAAATTAAAGGGGTACCAATCAGAATTGAAGTTGGACCAAGAGATTTAGCAAATGGAGTTGTTACAATTTCAAGAAGAGATATCAGATCAAAAGAACAAGTTAAACTTGAAAATGTAAAAGCTTATATTGATGAACAAATCAAAGAGTATGATAAAAACATTTATAAAATAGCTTTAAAAAATAGAGAAGAACGTACTTTTACTGCAAACACTTTAGAAGAATACAAAGCAGTTTTAGATAAAAAACTTGGTTTTGTATTAGTTCCTTTCTGTGGAGAGGTTTCTTGTGAAGATGATGTAAAAGAAAAAACTCAAACTAACTCTAGATGTATTCCTGATGGAATTAAACAAGAAAAATCTAAATGTTTTAATTGTGGAAAAGATTCAAACTACAAAGTTTACTTTGCAAAAGCATATTAGTAATAAAAAAATGGACAACAATTGTTGTCCATTTTTTTTGTTATTTAAATTATCAATCTTTTCCTACAATAATATCGATAACTGGTTTAAATTCATAGTGTTTACTTTCTGGAACTTTTCGAATATCGTAACTATTAACTAATTCGTCAAATATCATAACAAAAGTTTCATCTTCCATATCAGGGAATAAAGGTTTGATATTAAAGTAAACTCTAGAGAATGTAAAGATTGGATATTTACAAATATAATCTAGAATTTTCTTTTTAAGTTCTCTGAAAGTCGCTATTTCTTCTTTTATAACGTCAGTTTTTAACTTGAAAACCATAGCATTTGCAGCTTCAAAAGTTTTAATATTTGCTTTTAATTGATAAATTAGTAAATCTAAAAAGAAAGCTATTCATTTTTGATAGTTAGAACTAAAATCAAGTTTAGCCAATTCTTGATAATACAAGAATTGGTCGTGCAAAATTGCTTTTGATATGTAAAAATACGGTTTACTTGTTAATTGATATTTGTTAAGAACTAAATTAAATAAAATTCTACCAGTTCTTCCGTTTCCATCTGTAAAAGGGTGAACTTTTTCAAAATATGCATGAGTAATTGCACCACGCACTAAAGCTTCAAGAATAGCACTACATCCTTTAAAAGGAGTTGGATCATTTAATCAATCAACAAATTCCTGCATATATTCTGCCACCAAATGAGCTGGAGGTGGAAAGTGATTTGCTATTTTTACCTGTTTTATTCTTCAAACACCAGGATTTGCATTAATTGCATGAATAGACATCATGTTTTGAAATAAGTCTCTGTGTATTCCAAGAATCAAATCTTCACTAAAGGAATTAGTTTCTTTGATTTTTTCGTTTGCATTTTTTAGTGCATTAACATAGTTTGAAATTTTCTTACTAGTTGGTGTATCTTGCGCTAACAATTCAACATCATTTGTATCAATTCCTTCAATCATATTTGAATGTCTTGCCTCATATTTTAGCAATTGCATTGATAAAAATTGAGTGTCAAATGGTGAATTGTTTAAAAAGTTATTATATTTCATAAAAAGCTGAATAATTTCTTGAGCTTTTCCTTCAAAAGATAACGGGTCAAATTTTACTTCGCTAATTTTATATAACTGATGAGCCATTTTTTACCTCGCATAATAAATAATTATAACATAAATTGTCCTTCATATATTGATGTTTCACATTTTTTTGAAAAAAAATGTCTTTTTTAACCCAGTGTTTATGGGGGTTTTTGGGGACTGGAAAAACTTATAGTGTAAATCCTTTGACATTAACCCTTATCTATTATACTATAAGGATGTTAAGTGAGGTAAGAATGATGAAAAACGAAAGTACAACAAATGTAACAATTACAAACAATAGCAACACTACTAAATGTTCTATGTTTTTTGTTGCACCAAATTTAACAGATATTATGTACAAAGCTATAAATGTTTTAACAAGCATGAATTTTGGCAATGGTCGAAAGATACACATAAATAAATGAAAATGTACTTTTAGTTTCAAAGATTGTTTATATAATTAGAAGCTAATAAAATAATTTAAAAGTCTACAGTTTTGCTTATTATGTGTGAGCGATTTGTAGACTTTTTTATTGAAAGAAGAAAGGTTTAATAATTGAATGAGAAAAGAAAGTGATGATAAGCAATTATCATTAATGAGTAAAGAGGAAAGAGAAGAAGCAAAAGAAATAATAAGTGATATAAAAGTAAACAGTGAATTTAGCAAAGGCAAAGTTAATTTAAATTTAATGATTCACAGTTTAAAGAAATTTAATAATAAAAAAAATGAATTTATAAATAGTTATCCTTTAATGGCCTATTCTGTAAAAAGAATATTATATGCATTTTTAACATTGTATTTTGCAATAGCTGTTGTATATATTTTATTAAATATAGTTACAAATGATGCAATGTACATTCAAGATATTGATTTAAATAAATGAAAAATTAGATTTGGATCAGAAGAGTATTTCAATCTTATAAATAATCGAAAAAGATTATTAGGGGTTGATGGTTCAGTTTTAAAACAAATATTAATATATTGAAGAAATGTAACGCCATTTATACCAAAGAAAATTATATTGGATCCATTTTACCAAGCTGATGGAACTATTACAGGAACTACAGTTACTAAGTATTTTTACTTAGGTGTAATTTTTAATAGTAGTTCTGGATATGCAACTGGAACTCTGGTTGAAAAAGTAATGTCATTAAGTATGCCAGTATCTTTTAAACTAGGAGCGATTTCAACTGCAATTGCTTTTCTTATTGGAGTACCTATAGGAATATATGCTGCTTTAAATAAAGAAAATGCAAAAGATAATTCAATTACAGGTTTTTGTTTATTGATGTTTGCCTTACCAGCATTGGTTATTGTTAGGTTATTTTATCAATTTGTAATTTATTACTTGGGAGCTGGTTCACTATGAGCTGGGTCTACTTTATATACTCAAATGTTTCCTGTGATACTGTTAATACTATTGACAGTACCTGGAATTATCTTTCAAACAAGAAGGTACATAATTATAGAAATGAATGCAGATTATACAAAATTTGCGTTATCAAAAGGAATGACAAATAGATATGTGTTCTTTATACATATATTTAGAGTTGCTGGAATTGCAATTATTCGTAGTATACCAGCTGCTTTAATTGCCAATTTATTTGGCTCTAGTTTGTTGGTTGAACAAAGTTGAAACGTTTTGGGAATGGCAAATATTACAATTAGTGCCATTTCAAGTAATGATATATTTTTAATTTTGGGTATTGTGTTTATTAGTGCATCTGTCTCGCTATTTTTAAGTTTGATAAGTGACCTTTTAATTACAATACTTGACCCAAGAGTCAAGTTAATTGAGAAAAAAGGGAGTTAACATGGAAGTTATTTTAAACAAGAATGCGAACTATGATTTTGAAAATTTAGATTTAGATTTGTTTGAAGTAGTTGGTATTGATAAAGAAATTTCAGAAAGAATTATTACAAAATCTTATGGATATTGAAAATCAGTATTTATTAAAGTTTTTAAAAATCCTGTATTCATAATTTCTCTGATTGCTATTTTAGTTGTAATTGTTTGTAGTGCAACAATAGCTCTTGGAGAATATGCAATTCCAACTTATCCAGATGGTGAAATAAATGCAGCACCTTCATCAGAACATTGGTTTGGAATTGGAAAAATGGGAGAAGATCTTTGAAATAAAACATGAATTGCTACAAGAACAACATTGATATTTACTTTAGTTATAGTATTGATTGAAGTTATTCTTGGAATAGTTATAGGTTCAATTTGGGGTTACAACACCAGATTTGATATTTGGTTTATTGAAACAATTAGATTTATTTCAATTGTTCCTCAATTAATTTTATGACTGTTTATTATATTCTTGTTTGCTGGAAATAAAGGTTTGTGGGTAGCTGTTTTAGCAGTTTCTATTACAAATTGAATAGGGCTTGCCTCCTTAATAAGATTTCAAATCTTATTAAATAAAAGTCGTGAATTTAATATAGCATCAAAGGTCTTAGGTTCGAATGGTGAAAAAATAATTAGAAAAAATATTTTACCTTCAATCTTACCAATTGTTATTCAGTCAATAGCATTTTCAATTCCAGCTGCAATCGGAATTGATGCTTCACTTGCCTTTCTTGGTTTTGGTTTTGTATCAGCATCTGATGCAAAATCAGCCTCACTAGGTTCGTTATTAACAGATTTGCTTAGTGGTTCTGATTGACAAGTAGCGCCCCATCTTTTAATTGTCCCGGTAGGATTTATTGGTGGATTAGCATTGGCATTTTATGTGGCTGGAAAAATATTTGCAGACTCATTAGATCCAAAAAATCATAGATAAAAATAATAGAAATATGTCAAAAAAATAATAATCAAAAAGATAGAAAAGAAGGAAAAAAGAAAAGAATAAATAAAACGAAAGAAAAAAGGAAAAAATTATGGAAATAAAATTAAAAAGAATTTTAAGTGCATTTGCTGCTTCCTCCATTATTGCAACAACCACAACCTCAGTTGTGGCTTGTCAATTGGGGGGGTTTAATTTTAATGCAATTAGAAATAGAAAAGTGAATACAAAAGAATATTTAGACTATTTTCAAACACCACCAGAAGTTTGAAGTCCAATTGTATCTGCAAGTAGAAGTGATTCTATGTATCTTGCGAATATATTTGCAACAATACTATCTGTAGATGAATATGGGAGAACTTATGGAGATTTAGTTGAGTCTGGATTTACCAGTGCTCATTCTAGTGATGGTGGAAAGAGTTTATATGTAGGAGCAGATAGTAATTCTGCAACTGTAAACCTTTCAAAATGAAAATACAAATTTAGAAAAGAAGCAAAATGATTTAAAGCTGATGGAACTGCAGTTAGAGATATCAAACCAAGCGATATTTTAAACAGTGCAAAATACGTTTTAAATCCTGCAAATACTGTCCCTAACTTATTTTTGTGAAGACAGTTTATAAGAGGAGCTAGTGAGTTATATACATACTTTGAAAATAACGCATCAGCTTCAATGGACCAAGCTTTGAAAGCGGTTAAAGAAGGTTTCACATTTACAAAAGATGGGGTAACTACAACAATTGACCCAGTAGAAGGTGGTTTTGGAATAATTGTTGATGACACAGAAAATACTGTAGAGTTTAATTTATTAAAACCTTCACCGTATTTTGAGTCATTGTTAACTTATAGTGTATTTAGTCCCACACCAATAGAAAACTATGCCCAAGGTGAAACAGGTAAAGTTGTTGACCCTTCAAAAACATTGTTTTCAGGTCCATATTTAGTAAGTGGTGATCCAAGAAGTGGTTCTACAATGGATTATGTGAAAAATAATGGTTATTATTTTGCAGATAAAACTGAAATTGAAAAATTAACATATAAAAAAGTTTCAACAGTAACTTCAGACTTAGGTAGAACTATGTTTGAAACTGGAGAAACTTTACAATACGGTATAAATCCAAATGATGCTGTAGGGTGAGATAGATATGTTGGTAAAGATTTAGATAAACCAAATATTGATGAAGTATCTGTTGGTAAACCGATGAATACCACTTCATATATATTGTCTTATAACATGAACTACAAAAGTGGTGATGTAACTGATCAAAAATTAATTGATGGAAGTAGATTGTTGCAATCTAAAGCTGCCAGAATATTGCTTAATACAGGTTTCAACAGAAGTGTAGTTACAAAATATTTTTCAGCTAAATATGATACAGATCCAAATGTATCACAAAATATTAGAAATACATTTTCACCTCCAGAACTATCAGAGTATGGTGGAATAGATTATGTTAAAAGAGTGGAAAATGCTGTTAAAGAAAAGTTTCCAAAAGCTGCTGCTATAAGTGATTTTAGTTTAGATGATGGAAATGAAATATTGCTAGGGAAACAAGATTTATATACAGATTATGCAACACGTGCACAACTAACAACAGATGTACAAGCTTTTGTTGACTCAAACCAGTTAACTAAAAACTCAAGAGGAAAGGTTGAATTAAGATGAGTTGCTTCAGATTCTTCAAATACAACATTAAACCCATACATAACAAGAGCGGTGGCTCAATTTAATGAAATACCAAATAACCCAATAGAAATAAATTTTGACATCCTAAACAATGCAGATTATATGACTGCATATGGTGCAGGAGACTTTCATTTATTCCAAATTGGATGAATCCCAGATTATAATGATCCAGGAACTTTCTTGGGAGCATTGATTATTGATGGAGATTTAATTAGATTTACAGGTCTTTCAACAATTGATTCAAGTAATAATCCATTGTTGTTACCTAGAAATAATCCAAGCGAAGGTATGAGAAAAGAAAATCTGTCATACGTGATAAATGACACTTTTAAAACAACAGAAAGTGATGATGTTGTAACTTTTGCAGAGGATTACACAGATAAATTCTTAGAAATTGATGGAGCATCAACTTATGATCCATTGTATAGATTTGATGGGTTTGGAAAAATAGAAGCAGAAGCAATATACGAAAACTTCTTAATCTTACCTAACTTTACAAATGCAGCTCCAATCACTTATTCAATATCATTTGTTAGACCGTTTACTTATGGTTATGCAACTTATGGTATAAGTTCAGAAAAAATATTTACATATAGAATTAACGAACAACTTTGAACTAAGGAACAAAATGATGAATATAGACATATATTCAGAGCAGAAAAAGCAATTATAGACTTAGATCCAAGTTATAAAAAAGATGGAAACATCTTCTTTAGGAAATAGAAGGGAAATGAAATAATGAAAAAACTCTTATCGATTATAGGTTCAATAGGGCTTTTAACTTCAACTAGTGTAATAGTTGTAGCTTGTGGTGTTGATGCAAATCAACCAACTTATGTTATTGCTCCTTCTAACCACACTCATTATGTATTAGTAGGCAAAACTATAATTAGTGATGTTTACGTTGGAGGATATGTAACTGATGTGGAACTTGTTGCAGTATCTTCAGATGAAGAAATTTTAAAAGTTGAAATTAAAGATACTGTTGAATTAAAAGATGAAACTGAAGATGAACCAGTAACTGTTGCTTCTAAAAAAGTGAGACTCGAAATTACAGGTGTCAAAATTGGAGAAGCGTCTATAAAACTTACATATGGTAGTGCTTTAGAAAAAACTTTAAGTTTAAAGGTTGTAGCATCTTAGTGTATTTAAATAATTATTAAGAAACTATATTTATAAACAAGGTGTAGTTTGAATATTATTAAAAACACTAACATGAAAATTGTTAGTGTTTTTAAATGATAAAAAATTTTTACAAGAAAGGTAAGAAAAATGAATGAAAGAAAGATATTGATAGTTGATGATGTTGAAGTAAAGTTCAGAGTTAGAAACAAAGTCTTAAAAGCTATTAGAGGCGTATCTTTTGATTTATACGACCAAGAGATTTTAGCAATTGTTGGAGAATCTGGGAGTGGTAAATCAGTTATTACAAAAACATTCACAGGAATGTTAGAGAGTAATGGATGAATAAGTAGTGGTTCAATAACTTATTTTCCTTCAGATGATGAAGGAAATATTAAACCAACTGACTTGGTAAATACTCAAAGACAAATAACAGAACCTCAAACGAAAAAATTTATATTGAAAAACTGTAAAAAAATAATAAAGCAATTAGAAAAAAGAAAAAAACTTATATTAGAGACTTCTGTAGAGAAAAGAAAAGAGTTAACAGAAAAGTACAACTTAAAAGCAGATGAAATTGCTTTAAAAAAAATGAAGAATGAAAACGCTTTTAAGGAGTCATGGTTTTCTAGGTTTACAATCAACAAACTTGAAAAAAGAATAACTCAAAATAAATTTATTTTAGATCTGGGTGATGAAGATTTTAAAAAAACAGAATTAAATAAAATTGAATATGAATTAACTGAAGTTTTAAAAGATTATACTCAGTTTACAAGTATTAGTTTTATTAAAAAGTTTTCAATAGGAAAAGCAATTAAAATAATGGGCAATCGTTTTTCTCAACAAACTAGTCTAACAGAAAAAGAAATAAAATTTATAAATAAAAAATTTAAACTTAAAAAATACAATTCTAAATTAATTATGGATTTAAATGAATTATATAAAGAACTTTTAGAGAATAATTTTGAACAATATGAAAGTTTTAAAAGTGTTGAAGATGATTGAAAGAAAATAAAAAATTTAAATTTTATAAACAGGAAAAGAGCTAATAAAGAAATTACTAAAATTAGAGGGAAAACTATTGCCACTATTTTTCAAGACCCAATGACTTCATTAAATCCTTTATTGTCTGTAGGTTTTCAAATTTGTGAGGTTTTAAAAAAACACAGAAATTTGTCAAAAAATGCGGCTAAAAAAGAGGCTATAAATTTACTAGAAAAAGTTGGAATACCAAATCCTGAAAAAAGATTTAAAGATATACCTAGTATGTATTCTGGTGGAATGAGACAAAGAGTTGTTATTGCAATTGCTTTGGCTTGTAGACCTAAAATTTTGATTTGTGATGAACCAACAACTGCATTGGATGTAACTATTCAAGCGCAAATATTGGAGTTGATTCGAAACTTACAAAAAGAATATAACTTTGCAATAGTTTTTATAACTCATGATTTAGGAGTTGTAGCATCAATTGCTACAAGAATTATGGTTATGTACTCAGGTCAAGTTGTAGAAAAAGGTACAGTTGATGAAATATTTTATAATTCAATGCACCCATATACTTGAGCTTTATTATTATCTTTACCTCAATTAGGAACAAAAGGTGAAGAACTTTATTCTATAGAAGGTACTCCTCCTTCATTATTTTCAAAAATTTTAGGTGACTCATTTGCTCCTAGAAATAAACTTGCTTTAAAAATAGATTATATACATGAGCCTCCATTATTCAAAATTTCAGAAACACATTTTGTAAAATCTTGATTGTTAGATAAAAGAGCTCCTAAAATTGAAAAACCAAAAGAGTTAGTTAATTTACATAACTTCATAAAAAAACAGGAAGGAATAAAATTAAATAATGAACAATAAAGAAGAACTTTTAAACATTAGAGACATAGTGGTTCAATTTAGACGAAAAGGTAAAAAGAACAATGCTGTCAAAAATGTAAGTTTAGATATTTATAAAGGTGAGGTTTTTGGTTTAGTTGGAGAATCTGGAAGTGGAAAAACAACAATAGGGAGAGCGATTGTAGGAGTACAAAGTATTCTTGATGGTTCTATTTATTTAGAAGATCAATTAATTGCTGGTAATCCTACAAGTATATATAAATTAAATAAGCAAATTTTCAAAAGTATTAAAGAAATTCAAGTGAGAATAAATGCAATCTTAAGCTTGCATTCAGAACTTATATCAATTATAGAAAATAAACTTTTAAAAGATGAAGAACCCAAAAGTAGTAAAAAAATTTCAAATATTATTGAGTACTTTAAAAACAAAATTGATTTGTTTATACATTTAACTTCTAGTGGATTAAATTATTTAAATAAAATAATTACAAACTTTGAAAGAATAAATAGATTTACAACAAATATAGGTGTTTATATACAAGAAGTTTCAAAAGAGTTAGAAGAAACTATTATTTTAAAAAACACACAAACAAAACAAACTGTTATCTCAATTAAGGAAAGGTTTGTTTCTGGATACTTTAGTTTTAAAGAAATATTACAAATTTTAGTAACTTGACAAAAAGAAACTAAAGATAAAACTATTACAAAAAGTATTCCTATAATTGAAATAATAAAAAAATTAAAAAGTGTTTCTGAAATTTTTGGAGAATTAAATGATGGTTACAAAGAACTTATTGATGCTGAAAAAGAGAATTTAGTGTTATCTGCCCCTCTTAGAAAAAGAAACAGGGCTTTACAAAAGTATTATGACCTTGTATTTATTAGGAGAAAAAACTTTTTTGATGAAGCAACAAGACAATTAGAAACCATTAAAGATAGTAATGATGCAAGAGAACTTAAAAAATACTTGAAAGATTTTTGAACTAAAAAGAATATGAATTTAAAAGTGTGTAAAAAAATATTTTCTTACATTGAAAAGCAAAATGCTTCAAGAGATAAGTTGAATTCTATGGTAGGTCAACTTAAAAAAACTTTATTTGAAAGACAATTAAAAGACTATATAGTCTCAAATAGAAAAAGTGATTTAGTAAAGTTAGATAATTTAAAAAAACAATTTAAATATATATTAAATGTAATTAAGAAGAATGTAATTAAAGATGAACAAGCAATAAATAAGTATCTTGAATGGAAACCAGACAAGATGCTTATTGAAGGAGAAAAAAAAGAACAAGTACTTAAATTTATTGAGTACTTAGAATTACCTTCAATAGATGAAAAAGTTAAAGAATCATTTCTTTTTAGGAAAAGAACTAAAAAAGAGAAAAAAATGAATAGAAAAAATACACAGATGATTTTTCAAGATCCAGGTTCATCTTTAAATGACAAAATGTCAGTTACTGAAATACTGTCTGAAGGAATAAATAACTTTAGATTTCTATACAATTCATTACAAGCAAAACAAGAATTTGTAGATGAATATAACAAAAGAGAAAATACCAGTATTTCAGTTAAAGATGTTAAAGCAAAAGATGTGAAAAAGAACTTAATTTTAAATTTGATGGAGTCAATTGGACTGCTTCCTGAACATTTAACAAGATATCCTCATGAATTTTCTGGAGGTCAAAAACAAAGAATAGGGATAGCTAGAGCTTTATCATTAAAACCAAAATTAATTGTAGCTGATGAACCCATTAGTGCTTTGGATGTTTCGATTAGATCACAAGTTTTAAACTTGTTTAAAAAATTTAAAGAAGAATATAGTTTAACTTATGTTTTCATTACCCACGATTTGTCAGTTGTTAAGTATTTTGCAGATAGAATTGCAGTTATTTATCAAGGAAAAATTGTTGAACTAGCCTCTACTGAGGAATTATTTTCCAATCCTTTACATCCATATACAAAATCATTGCTTAGTGCAATACCAATACCAGACCCAATTTTGTCAAAACAAAAGACTATCAAAGTTTACGACGCAGAAAGTGAACATTATGATTATCAAGTTGATATTCCTTATTTTGAAGAGGTGAAAAAGGGGCATTTTGTTTATGCCAATAAAAGAGAAATTAAAAGCATGAATGATGCTTAGAAAATACCCAATATCAAAAAAAGACTATGAAATGGTCTTTAAAATTGATATGGGTATTTTTTTGTTTTTTTAAATCATATTTACTTAACCTGGCCCTTTAAAAATTTGTCAAAAATAGATATAATGTTATTGTATTCGGAGGACCGAAAACTAACATAAGTTAGTTAAAAATTATATCAATCTCAGAATAAGGATGAGAGGAGGGTTTACATGAGCGATGTAAAACCTGGCCAAAAAGTCCTTGTTCATGCATATAAACACAACGAGAATCTTTATCGTTCTTGAGAGAACGTAAGAGTTCTTGAAGAAACTGATGAAGTTTTAGTATTAATTAACGAAGAGGTTTTGATAACAGAATTAAATGGTAGAAAATGAAAAACTAACGAACCTGCAATTTGGTTCTTTTTAAAAAAAAGTTGATACAACATTATATGTATGTTTAAGGAAAAAGGTATAAATTATTATTGTAATTTAGCTTCACCTTATGTCTTTGAGGCAAATACAGTTAAATATATTGATTATGATTTAGATGTTAAAGTCTTTAATGATCATAGTTTTAAAATATTAGATTTAAAAGAATTTAATAGAAATAGAATTTCTTACAATTATTCAAGAACAATAGTTGAAACTGTATGAGAAGGCATAGATGAACTAAAAAAAATGATTAAAGATAAGAGAGATTACTTTAATCACGATTATGTTAGAGAAGTATGGCAAAAATTTCTCGATTTAAAAGAACAAGATGAAATGTAAAAAATCGATTTAAATCGATTTTTTTATTTATGTACTGATCCTAAAAGGGTTGCATTTGTAATATCTTGTGCAAATTCAAAGGGAGTTTTATAGTGAATATCAATTGTAACTTCATGTACTCTTTTGAAAATCTTTTCAAAGAATCACTTATTATTCTCAGCCACACTTCCTCCAATTACTATCATTTCTGGATTTATAAAGTAAATTGCTGTTGAAAATAATTGCACTAATCTATCTTCAACTTCTTTAAAGTAGTCTATAACTATTTGGTTTTTACCTTCAATTAGTAACTCAAAAGCTTCTCTTGCATCTTTTACATCAACTCCACGAGTTTTTAAAACTCTTGGAATATTTATTCCACTAGCTAAATATTCAATTCCAGTTCTTTGTTGGTCTTCGCCAGTTAAAGTGGGATTTGCATTTGCCACTTCACATGCAGTATATGAAAAACCATTGTGAATTTGATTGTTTATTACAAGTCCTGCTCCAATTCCCGTTGAAACTGTAAAATACAACAAACTTGTTTTATTTCTTATTAAAGCTTGACCAAGTCCTGCAACATTTGCATCATTATTAAACAGTACTTCAACATTATATTTATCTTCAAAGTATTTTTTGATTTCTAAATCTTGTCAATCTGGTAAGTTAGGTGTTATTAAGATTTTACCTTCTTTTATATCTGCAGGTCCAGGACAACAAAGTCCTATTAATTCTAAAGTTTCATTTTTTTGTTCTCTTTCGATGTATTTATCAATCTTTCCTAAAGTTTCTTTTCAATCTTCTTTGTTTGTATCAAAAATTTCTATATCTATTACTTTTTTTTCTTTAATTTTTGCAACTCTAACAGAGGTTGCTCCAATATCTATTCCAATTTTCATAAATCTCTCCTTATATAAACATATTATAATGCAAAAACTAAAAAAGTTTGTTAATAGCGATTTAAAAGCCTTAAGAGGGAAATAACTATATTAAAAAGTTGTTTTCTTTTTATTAATTATTTAATAATATAATTAAATTTCCTTTTTTCAAGTAAAATTTATAGAGATAAAAACTTATAGAGATGGGGTCACTTTTATGGACAAAACAAAAATAAGAAACTTTAGTATAATTGCCCATATTGATCATGGAAAATCAACTTTAGCTGATAGAATTCTAGAATTAACAGGAGCTGTTGATAAAAGAGATATGCAAGCTCAACTTTTAGATTCTATGGATATTGAAAGAGAACGTGGAATTACAATTAAATTAAACTCAATTCAACTTAAATACAAAGCAAAAGATGGACAAGAGTATATCTTTCATTTAATAGATACTCCTGGTCACGTTGACTTTACATATGAAGTTTCAAGAAGTTTAGCTGCTTGTGAAGGTGCTTTACTTGTGGTTGATGCTTCTCAAGGAATAGAAGCACAAACACTTGCAAACGTTTATTTAGCACTTGATAATGATCTAGAAATAATACCTGTAATTAATAAGGTAGACTTACCTGCAGCAGAACCTGAAAGAGTAAAAGAAGAAATTGAAAATGTAATTGGAATTGATTGCTCAAATGCACCAATGATTAGTGCAAAAACAGGATTAAATGTTGAAGACGTTTTAGAAGCAATTGTTAACTTTATTCCAGAACCTTTAGATGCAGATGATACAAAACCTTTAAAAGCTTTAATCTTTGACTCATACTATGATAAATATAGAGGGGTTATGGCATCAATTAGAATTGTTGAAGGAACAGTAAAAGTTGGACAAACAATTAAAATGATGCAATCTGGAGCAGAATATGAAGTTACTGAACTTGGGGTTAAAACTCCTTTTGAAGTAAAAAAACAAAGTTTAGAAGCTGGAGAAGTTGGTTGACTTGCAGCTTCTATCAAAACTGTAAGAGATGTAGCTGTTGGTGATACTATTACCACTAAAGAAAATGGTGCAAAAGAGCCATTAGCTGGTTATAAACAATTAAATCCAATGGTATTTTGTGGAATTTATCCAGTAGATACAGCAAGATATAAAGATTTAAAAGAAGCTCTAGAAAAAATCAGTTTAAGTGATGCAAGTTTAGTTTATGAAGCGGAAAGTTCTCAATCACTTGGTTTTGGTTTCCGTTGTGGATTTTTAGGATTACTTCACATGGATGTTATTCAAGAAAGGCTTGAAAGAGAATATGACTTAACTTTAATTGCAACAGCACCATCAGTTATTTATAAAGTAACTCAAACTGATGGAGAAATAGTGGAAATTGATAACCCTGCATTTTTACCTGATCCTCAAAAAATCAACTTTATTGAAGAACCTTTTGTAAAGGTTTCAATAATGACACCAGATACTTATTTAGGTGATTTAATGGGATTATGTCAAGATAAAAGGGGAAATTACGTAAATATTGATTATATTGACGATACTAGAAGAAACCTTATTTATGAAATGCCTTTAAATGAAATAGTATTTGATTTTTTCAATAAGTTAAAATCTATTTCAAAAGGTTATGCTTCATTTGATTATGAATTAATAGGTTATAAATCTTCAAAACTTGTTAAAATGGATATTTTACTAAATGGAGATATTGTTGATGCTTTATCAACAATTGTCCATAGAGACTTTGCATATCACAGAGGTAAAATTTTAACTGAAAAATTAAAAGAAATAATACCAAGACAAAATTTCGAAGTTCCAATTCAAGCTGCAATTGGTGGTAAAATAATAGCGAGAGAAACAATAAAAGCAATGCGAAAAAACGTTTTAGCCAAATGTTATGGAGGAGATATTTCACGTAAGAAAAAACTTCTTGAAAAACAAAAAGAAGGTAAAAAACGTATGAAAGCAATTGGTTCTGTCGAGGTACCTCAAGAAGCATTTATTGCTGTATTGAAACTAGATGATTAGGGGGATTTAATGTATTCTTTATCATTTCAAGTAGATTTCGGGAAAGATAACGAAGTGTTTAGAAAAGCATTACTAATAAGGGAAGAAATATTTGTTAAAGAACAAAAAATAAATATTGAAGATGAATTTGATGAATATGACGATGAGAGTTTTCATGTAATTGGTTCAACAAAGGATGGTGTAGTAATTTGTTGTGCAAGAATTATTAAAAAAAATAATAGATGATATTTTGGAAGAATTGCTGTTAATTTACACTATAGAGAAGTGGGCTATGCTTCGAAATTATTAAAGTTTTTAGAAGATTACTTACTAAATACTTTAGGAATAAATACAGTGTATTTAGATGCTCAATTTCCAGTGGTCTATTTTTATGAAAAAATGGGATACATTTTGATCCCAGATGAAGAAGTCAAAGCAGTTATACCTTGTAGGTTGATGTTTAAAGAACTTTGATAATACAAAGAAGTCGAAAGCTACAAACGCTATTAAAGCGTTTTTTATTTACACTTTAATTGTAAATTGGATATTAATTTGGCATTTAAAAAGATATAATAATAAATATAGAGTGGAGGGGTATAATGAGAAAACTTAGAACCTGAAGATTTTTATTAATGTCAATTATTACTTGTTTATGTTTATTTGTTATACCATTTACTTCATTTTCAATGGAAAACGATAAACTAAAATTAATATTTGGAACTGACAATTTAGGACCAATTACTTGAATTATAATGTCTATATCATTAGGTTATATAGGAAGTGGTTTTTTAGCTAATGGGCTAAAAAACACTCCAGGAAGAGCTTTTGGTATGATAAATACTTTAATTGGATTTTCTCTAATTGTTGTGTTATCACTTTATGCATTCATAAACATGCATAACCCAACAGAATCAAAATTAGCATCAATTATACCAACAATTACCTTTGTTTCTATTGATGCTGTTATTTCAATAGTTCATATTTCAATTAATAATAGACCTGCAACAGTTACTCAAGTTGTTCAACAAGTTGTTGGACAAGCACAAGTTGAAGCAAATGATGGTTCAATTAATATGAACTCAGTTCAATTACAAGATGCAAATGAATTGAAAGTTAAAATTCAAAACATGCAATCTGGATTGACAAAAAGTTATGATGAAGCAATTGATGAAATAGAAAAAACTGGTTACTTAAATGGTTTAGAAATTGGAGAATTATCATTTGTTGATGATAATCCTAAAATAGTACCAGTTGAAATAGCACAAGATTATTCACAACCACAACCAAAACAAGAATCACAACGTGAATACGAAGAACCTAAGTTCTATAATTCAAGAAGAATTGAAGACGATGTATTGGCAAATTATCAACCAGATGATGATTATGAAAGTATTAATTCAACAGCATTATCAAGAAGAGATGACAGAAATGATGGTTACAAATATCTTTCAAGAAGATTAAATGACGATAAAGATGCTCACTAAGAATTTGGCAATATGCTAAATTCTTTTTTTATAAAATGGTAAAATTACATAAGTTAGAGGTACAAAATGGCAAAAAAGGAAAAATTACCCAAAAAAGAAAAACAACCTAAAGGTGATAAACAAGGTTTGGGAAAGAAAATAAAAGATAACCTAAAATTAAGAAACTTTAAAGCATCAAGTTTATTTCTTAATATTTTTGTTATTGCTTTTAGAGTTGCAGCATATGCTTTTTGAATAATTGCTCCAGTTTTATTGGCTTTTGCACTTGTATATGATCAAGGGGCAAGAAACTTTTACGGTTACATTTTACTTTCTATTTTTGGTAAAACAGAAAAAATTGATGGTGAATATATTGCAACAAAAGATAATAGTTTTGTAAATACAACAGTGTACATAACAGCACCAATTCTTTGATTGATATTGGTAATTTTGATTTATGCTTTTGTAACAAGACCAATTATGAAAAAAACATTATGAAGACAAAGAATGTATCTTTCAATTAACCTATATTTTTGAGCGATTTTATTTTGAGTTTTACTATATATGATTTGAATTCTTTTACCAAATTTACCTGGTGATACAAATGTTGACGAAAATGGATATATTAATCCTAAAGACGCCTTTTACTCTGCTGCTTTAAAAACTTTTACACCTTTTTCTGGATGATCTATTGTTTATCAAGTTTTTTGTTTATGTATTATAATTTTTGCAACTTTTGCAGCAATTGAAGCTAGTTTAATAAGAAAACTTAAACTAGACTTTGATTCATTCTATAAACCTGAATTTAATGAAAGATCACTTGTAAATCAAGTAATTGAAGGAAGATTACAATTTGGAGAAACAGATCCAGGTGATTTAAAAGCTGAAATTAAAAAACTTAGAAATGATTTAGATATGGAAAGAAAAGAAAGAAAAATGAAAGAATTAGAACGTATAGAATACGAAGCAAAACAAAAAAAAGAGGCAAAGAAAAATGCTAAAAATAAGAAAAAAAATAAGTTATAAATCTAAACCAATAGAATATGACCTAATTCTTAGAGAAGAACAAAGATATATAAGACTTAAAATAGTTGAGGATAATATTGTGGTTTCTGCCCCAACTCAAGCTCAAGATTGAGAAATAGAGCAGTTAATTTACAAAAATATAAATAAAATAATAAAAGTAATAGAGTTTAGAGAAAAATATAAAAAAGTTGAAATAGGAAACCCTGGTTTTATTAAGATTTTTGACGAAAAACAAGAAGTTTTTTTCAAACAAGAAATTGATAAAAACAATAAGTTTGAATATAAAATTTATGAAAATGATTTAGAAACTATTAAACATATGTATAAGAAAATAGCTATTGTTTATGAAAAAGAGTTTGTAAAAAGAGTTAATTTTTGAAAAGAAAAAATGGACTTAGACTTTAAAAATCTTACTATTAAAGAAATGAAGGGTAAATGAGGTATTTGTTACCCTAAAAAATCTAGAATAGTTTTAAATACTAGATTAATACATTATCCTGAAAATGCAATGAATTATGTAATTGTTCATGAACTAAGTCACTTAGTTCATGAGAATCATTCAAAGGATTTTTGGTATCATGTCCAAAAATACCTTCCAGAATACAAAAGTTTTGGTGATTTATTAAAACTATCAATTTAATAAAGTATAATAACTTTAATAAGGAGTTTTTTTATGGGCTGAAAAAAAGAATATAAAAAATTTCAAAAAGAACAACAAAAAAAGGCATCAATTTTTGATTACTCTGATGGTGAATCTAGTTTCATTGAATGAGTAAGATCTAATGAGGATGTCAATTTTTGAACGGCTGATAATCTATTATTTATGGTGGGCAAATACAACGATGACACAAAAGAATTGTTATCTGTTCAACAATTACCAGATAAATTAGATAATGGTTTTGTGTGAGAGTTTGAGAATATTAATTTAAAAGAAACTTTTTCTTCTTATCCTTGTGTAAGTTATTTTAAAAATACTTATGATTATTTAAGTTTAAAAAAGGATAGTTATGTTGCAACTTTAATTATTACAGCTCTATCAAAATTTACATATTATACAACAGAAAAGTTTTGAAAAGTATTTAATAGATATTTTTCAAATAAAAACATTAACGACTTTCCTTTGCTAAGAATTTTTGAAGTAATGCAGAGGACTTCAATTGATGCAATTGAGGGAATTATTCAAAAAGCTTTAATGTTAGTTGAAGGAATAGAGGTAGTACCCTATAAACAACATTTATTAGTTGAAGAACTAGTAGACTTAGGGGATGAATTTACTTATCACTGAAGTAGAATGTTAGACCAAGTAGTTGACTTAACATTTGATACATATAGATTTGAAGAAGAATATGGTCAAACTTTTACTGGAAGTTATACAAATTATTCTGAAAACGACCCTGAAGAAGACTTTGAAGATTTCTTTGAAAAAACAAAAACATTGGTTTTCAATGATGAAGTGAATGATGCTTTCTCTTATTTTGGGCTTACAAAAATGGACTCACCTACAGAATTTAAAAAGGTGTATAGAAAACTTGCAAAAGTATTCCATCCAGATGTAAACCCAAATATTGAAGCTGCAAATGAAATGAAAAAAATTAACATGTTTAAAACCATTATTGAACAATATTATGATAAATACGAAATAACATAAGGAGAGATTATTATGCAAAAACAAATATGAAATAATTTGCTTGATTCTTCAAATAAGTTGGTAAAGAACTTTGAAAAAGCAAAAATAATAAATGTTTTAAAGGATTTTAGTCAAAATTTAGTAGAATTTAGTGAAGTGTATTCTTCTAACAGAGAAGAGTTTTACAAGTTTATAGCTCAAAATTACAATAATTTCTTCGTACAAAGTACAAATATTATTTCAAGTACTGATTCAGTTGCAGTTATTATGCAACTGAATGAAGGAATAAATGATTATATAATTCTTATTAATTTATTTAGACAAATGATAGTTACTTTAGATTCACTTTCAAGTGAATATTGATTAAAACTTGTAGATTTGAATAAAAAAGAAAACCCAGATTTTGCACCATACTTAATTAAAAAAGCAAATAGTTCAAGATTTGAAAAAACAGATGAAGAACTTGAAGAAATTAAAGTAGAATCTAAACAGTATGGTTTTAAACCTGATCAATATTTTGAAAAAGTATTAAATAAAGAATTATGAAGTGAAGTTAAAAAATTAGAAGAAACAATTCTTTCAAAACCTGATGGGGATTTTGAATATTTTAAAGAGTTGCTTTCTCAAAGAGAAGAACTTGCAGATGATATGATAATAAATCTTTGAGCAGTTCTTGCAATTAATATAAGTTATTTAGATTATTTAAATAATTTAACGAAAGGATAATAAAATGAAATTTAAATCTTGAGATCATTATGGACAAATTGCTAACGAAATAATCACAAATGAAGTCTTTGTTTTGTTGTCTTTATTTGGTCAAGATAATAACTATTTAAAAGCAATTGAAAAAAGATGATTTGATAAAAGAGATTTAAACGACTTTAGATTTTATATTGAAGATGCTTTTGATGAAATAGAGGTCAAAAAAAAGCCAGAAGTAGATAGAGATAGTTTAAGTTGTTTGTTAAGGCTTATGGCAATTTGTGATACTGTTGTAGAATACGAATCACTTTATGATATTTCTAAAAGTTACTATGATGATATTTCACCAAAAGTGGTTTTAGATTTAAGATTATATGATTACGCTTTTAAACAATATTTAGAAGGGCAATCAAGTTCATTTTTAACAGAATGTAAAGAATTTCAAGTAAATATTAGATATAAGAATGTAATGGAAGAAATAGTTTATGCTTTAAATAAATTAATTGAAAGCAAGGATTTCAATTACATTAAAAGAAAAGCTTATGAAGTAAATGATTTAATTAGTGAAATTTTAGATTTACTTGAAGATAATTCAAATTCAACATCAGAATATTTTGAAGAAAATGAAGTGGTTTTATATAATTTTGCTATTTATTATTCTACAAGATTCTACTTTGGTTTACTTTTAAGAGAAAAAATCATTACAGAAGAAGAAAGAGTTACAAATTCTATAATTGAAGAAAACAAACCTTTAATTGAAGAAGATGAAATGAGGATAAGCGAAACAAAAATGATGAACGAAGGTTCTGATGAAGCATTTTATAAAACATTAAAAAATTAGAACCAGGGGGCTAAATTATGCACAAAGACCATTTTAAATACCCATTTTGTTGTAAAGAAGATTCTGAATTCTTTTCAACTTTATTGGAAAATTACATGCAATTAAGAAAAAGCTATGATGGATTAAAAATATTAAACTCTGATTATCAAATATATGGAGTATTGGCAAATTCCAATCTTGAAGTTTTACTTACAAGATTGGAGAAAAAAATCGATGATCTTAGTGCAGATATATTAGAAGAGGCTGAAAACAAATTTTGGTCAATAGCAAGTTTGTTATTCATTTATTATGTAAAACTTGTATTTGAGAAGATAGATTCAAACTTTAAAAGTGAAGAATTTATCAAATTCATTAAGGATGAAAGTGTTGATGTAAATAATTCTTTCTCAACAGAAGAAGGAGAACAAGCACTTAAATTTATTAAAGTTCTGTTAGACGATATTGAAGGATACAAAACAAGTCAATTATTTTAAAAAAGCGCGATTCTGCGCTTTTTTTGTTATCTATCTTGCTAATTATTTTCCCTTTTTTAAATTAATACTAGGAATTTTTTCCAATAAGCATATAATTAATTTGGAAGGAATGAGAAAAAATGAATGAAAAATATATTAAAGCAAAAGAGTTCGGTTTCAAAAATTTAGAGCCTTATTCAAAAGCTGTTGATATCGAGGGAAGATTCCCTATTGAAGGTTATAAAAGTATGCAAAATGAAGGATACTTTTCATTGTTAGTACCAAAAGAGTATGGAGGACAAGGAGAAAACTTATTAGCACATGCAGAAATTTGCTTAGGTTTATCTGAAAGTTGTCCAAGTGCTGCTCTTGCATATATGATGCACAATACAGCAACAAGAGCTATGGCTCTTTATGGTCAAGAAGATATCAAAAAAGAAATATTGAAAAAAGTAGTTGCTAAAGAAGTTACTTTAGGACTTGCATATAGTGAAAGAGGAACAGGGGCTCACTTTTATATACCTGACGCAACATCAAAAGATGATGGAGATCACGTTATTTTAAATGGTGTTAAAAGTATGGTAACTGGAGCTGGGTTTGTAGATTACTTCTTAACTCTTGTAAAAGCAGAAGAAGATGACAGTTTACATGTTTATGCTGTTCCAACAAATATTGATGGAGTAGACTTTGAAGAGGGTGTTTGAGATGGAGTTGGTTTAAGAGGAAATGAATCTAAACCAATGATAATGAAAAATGCTCGAGTTTCAAAAGATTTAGAACTTAAAAATATTGGAGATGAAGATAAAGAGATTTTCTTAATTGGTTTAGCTTCAGTTTCTGCAGGTCTTGCACAAAGAGCTGCAGATGAAGTAGCTGCATATGTTCAAAAAAGAGAATATACACATGCAAAAAACTTAGCAGATATTGAATCTGTACAAGTAAATCTTGGAAGTATGTATGCAAAAGCATTTTCTGCAAGAGAAACAATTTTGGCAGCTGCAAGATTAGCAGATCTAAGTCCATTAGGTGCATTTCCAGAATTATTTTCAGCAAGAATTGTTTCAACTGAAGCTGCATTAGATAATGCAGTTGATGGTATGAGAGCTTTTGGTGGAAAAGGTTATGTTAGACACGATTTAGTTATGGAAAGAATCATGCGTGATTCATTTGCAGGACAAATAATGGCACCTGGAACTGATGTATTGAAAATTTGACTTGGAAGAATGTTGGTAGGTTTGAACTACATAGACATTTTTAAATAGATTAAAATGAAAAAGGTAAAAGTAGGAGCGGTAGTTTATGCTCCCCAAGTCACAGTTGTTTGAGAAATAATTTGTAAGTTCTTTAAGGAAAATAATATTTTACTTGAAATGGAATACTTTGCAGATTACAAAACTCAAGTACAATATCTCTTGCAAAATAAAATTGATATAGCTTGAAACTCACCATTAGCACATGTTTTGTCAAAAAGAGGTTCTAATAAAGTAGGTTTTAGTTGTATGAGAGATACAGATCAAAATAGAAAATCTGTAGTATTAAGTTTAAAAGATTCTAATATAGTTGAAGTAAAAGATCTTAAAGGTAAAAAAATTGGTTTTGGAGCTTTAGATTCTCCACAAGCTAGATTAATTCCAATTTGAACTTTGAAACAAAGTGGATTAGAACATAATCAAGATTATGAAGAAGTGTTATTTAATATCGGAGTTGGATTACACGGAGACCACGTTGGTGGTGAAGAAGATGCATTAAAAAGTTTAGTAAACAAAGAAATTGATGCATCTGTTACAACAGAAGGTAATTTTGAAAATTGAATTACTGATGGAACTTTTGATAAAGATAAATTTAATGTTGTACATAGAACAGGACTTTATGACCATTGTATTTTTACAACAAGAGAAGGTTTTGACCAAGAATTGAAAAGTGAATGAGAAAAAGTTCTGTATTTAATGGATTATTCTAATCCAGAACATAAAGAAATGATGGATCTTGAAGGTCTGAAAAAATGAGTAGCGGGAAGAGAAGAATATTTTGAGCAATTAGAAAATGCAATAGATTATTTAGGGTATAGCGAATAAATGAAAGAAAATAGATTTTTAACTTCTTTAATAGGAAGTTGACCAAGAAGTGAAAAACTTTTAAAACTAAAAAAACAATTAAAAAGAAATGAATCAGTAATGGATGAATATAATAATTTGCTTGTTTCGGAGACAGGTAAGATCATAAAATTACAAGAAGATTTAAACCTTGATTATATTGTAAGCGGTGAACTTGAAAGAGATAATTTTGTATCTTTTGTTGGTGAAAAAATAAAAGGTGTAAAAATATTAAATATGAGCGAAATGCTAGAATATATTGAAGATAAATTTGCATTTGAACAAATTTTAAATACATTAGATGTACCTTCTTTGAGTATAAAAAATGCCATTTGTTTTGATAAATTAGAATTGGATGAAAGTTTATGTGCTAAAGAGGTTGAGTTAATCAAACAATTTAGTGATAAGCCTATAAAAATCACATTACCTGGACCTTATTTAATGACTAGATCTATGTGATTGCCAAAATTATCTAAAAACTATTATTCTTCTAAAGAAGAATTAGGAAAAGATGTTGTAGAAATTTTAAAATCTGAAATTGATACACTTGATAAACTAGGTGTTCAAATTATTCAATTTGATGAACCTGTTTTAACAGAAGTTGTGTTTACTCCTGACAAGACAAGAACATTTATGTGTTCTGCTTTGTCAGAAAAACAAGATCCAAAAGATGAATTAAAATTTGCAGCTAATTTAATCAAACAAGTTATGGATTATGCCAAAACCAAAAATTCCAAAGTTGCTTTGCATGTGTGCAGAGGAAATTGGAGCAAAGACGAATCCACATTATTATCTGGTTCGTATGGTCCGTTAATTGAATTATTCAAAGAAGTAAATCCAGATATTTTAAATTTAGAATTTTCTACACCGAGAGCTGGAGAAATAGATGTTTTATTCAATAATTTGGATATGAAAAATACCATTTTAGGTCTTGGGGTTATAAACCCAAGAACTGATGATATTGAATTAATAACTGAAATTGTTAGTTTTGTAGATGAAACTTTAAAATTTACAACACCTGAAAACTTGTGATTAAACCCAGATTGTGGTTTTGCAACATTTGCAAATAGACCAGTTGGTGTTGAAAACATAATTGTTGAAAAGATAAAAGCTTTAACAACAAGTGCAAGAATCATGAAAGAGAAACGTTAATGTTAGATTTTCAAAAAGAATATATTTATGAGTATAGAGCGATTAAAAACTATAATAAAGCATTAAAAATCTATTCAAATTACTTAGAGATTGAAAGTGAAAGTGAATTTAGTTTTGATATTAAAAATTCAAAACCTAGTGCACTTGATCAATTTGCAACCGCAATTATAAGTTCAATAATTTATTCAATAATAGACTATGATAAAAGAAACTCAAAAGCTATTGAAGCTATTGAAATTAAAACAAAAATGAGGTTAAAATCTCCTTTGTCTAAAATAAATGTGATTGGCATTGATGATGATAAACCAAAGATAGATAAAATGGAATTTAATATTTATGTTGATAATGTTCTAGAAGATGAAAACATAGGTATTTATTGTTTGAAGGGTATGGAAAATTCAATATTATTAAATTCTTTGAAAAACTCTATAAGTTTTGTTTTTGATATAGCAAATGTTTAAAAAGGTATTTTAGAAATACCTTTTTATTTTTTTATAAATGAAATATAATGACAAAAATTATGCTTTTAGCTCTAAAATTTGTTATGATTTTCTTGTTATAAAATTTTAGGAGAACAAATATGGATAAAAAAATCATTAATATAGCTGTTATTGCTCACGTTGATGCTGGTAAATCTACATTAGTAGATGCATTTTTAGGTCAATCAGGAGTTTTTAGAGCTAATGAAGAAATAAAAGAACAAGTTATGGATAGTAACGACCAAGAAAGAGAACGTGGAATCACAATTTATTCAAAAAACTGTGCAATTGAGTACAACGATTACAAAATTAATATCGTAGATACTCCTGGCCATGCTGATTTTTCAAGTGAAGTTGAAAGAATTATGAAAACTGTTGACACAGTTATTTTGCTTGTGGATTCAGCAGAAGGACCAATGCCACAAACTAGATTCGTTCTTTCAAAAGCATTAGAACTAGGGTTAAAACCAATCTTATTGATTAACAAAATTGACAAAAAAGACCAAAGAGCATTAGAAGTTGTTGATGAAGTTCTAGAATTATTTATGGAATTAGATGCAAACGACGAACAAATGGAGTTCCCAACATTATTTGGAACTGCAAGAGAAGGTAAAGTTCAATATTCAATGGATGAACCAAGTGATAACTTAGTTCCTTTATTTGAAACAATTATTAAACAAGTTGGAAATTACCCAATTGAATTAGCACAAGAACCAGTTCAATTACAAATTTCATCACTTGCATATGATTCATTTATTGGAAGACTTGGAATTGGAAGATTATTTAAAGGGGTATTAAAAGAGGGACAACAAGTTTCTATTTCAAAAAATGATGGTTCAATTACAAAAGGGAAAATATCAAGTTTATTTATTTACCAAGGACTTAAAAGAGTTGCTGTAAAAGAAGCTCAAGCAGGAGAAATTGTTGTTATTGCAGGTATTGCTGACTTAACAATTGGAGATACAGTATGTTCACCAGACAATATTGATGCATTACCTCCAATTATTATTGAAGAACCAACAATGAGTATGAACTTCTTAGTTAATACTTCACCATTTGCAGGTAAAGTTGGTAAATATGTTACAACAAGAAATATCAAAGAAAGATTAGACAAAGAATTGGAAGTTAATGTTGGATTAAAAGTTGACGCATTAAGTGATTCTTCAGCTGATGGATTTAAAGTATTGGGAAGAGGAGAACTTCACTTATCTGTTCTTATTGAAACAATGAGAAGAGAAGGTTTTGAACTTGGAATTTCTAGACCAGAGGTTGTATTTAGAATTGATGAAAAAGGTAATAAACTTGAACCTATGGAAAAAGTTATTATTGATGTACCATCAGAATATTCAGGAACAGTTATTAACAAACTTAACCTAAGAAAAGGTATGATGCAAGACATGGATAGTGATGGAATCAGAGATAAAGTTACTTACATAGTTCCAACTCGTGGATTAATTGGATTCAAATCAGAATTTACAAACGATACTCGTGGAGAAGGAGTTCTTGTTAAATCATTTATTGGTTATGAAGAATACAAAGGAAGTATCGAAGGAAGAAACAACGGTGCATTGGTTTCAATGGCAAACGGAGTTACTTTACCTTATGCTTTAGGTAACTTAGAAGAAAGAGGTATTTTATTTGTTGGACCTCAAGTTGAAGTTTATGATGGAATGATCATTGGACTTCACTCAAGAAGTAACGATTTAGAAGTTAACCCAACAACAGGTAAAAAACTTACAAATACAAGATCTAGTGGTACTGATGATTCAGTTAAACTTACACCAGCAAGAAAATTCACTTTAGAAGAAGCTTTAGAGTTTATTGAATGAGATGAATTGGTAGAAGTTACACCAGAAGATGTAAGATTAAGAAAAAAATGACTTTCAAGCAATGAAAGAAAACAACATAGAAACGATCCTCACTAGGATTGTTTTTTTATATCCAATAAATGTTATACTCATAAAGAGCGATAATTGTTTTCATACTAATTAACAATGTTTAATTATTAAAATGAAGATGATTAAAGAAATAGTGTTTGTTTAGTTAATAATACGAGTTTTAATAATTTTTTATCAATTGAAAGACGGTGATAAAAAATGAATAATTCAGAATGATATGTTAATAGTTTTAGATTTAATAAATTTTACAAATTATGTATATTAATATCATTTTTAGCATCTATTAGTTTAATTTCATTAATTTTTTTACAACTGTTTCTTTTTAAAGGAACAAATAGTAATGTCTTAATTTATATTATGCTTGGTTTTTTGGTTCTTTCAGAACTATTTGGATTGGTTTCTAGGTACTTTTACTTTAGAATAATCAAATTCAAATCTAAACCTTGTTCAAAAATTGTTGTTTTTTCAAAAATAGCATTTTTAATACCTGTGATTAATTATGTTTTTTGAATTTTTATAGTTTCTATAAAACAAAGACAATTAATGAATAAATATGTGGATTTAAACAGAAATAGAATTTATAAATCAATTATAAAAAACTATAAATAATAACATCTTTTATATAATTTTTCTTTTAAGGCTTTTTCCTATAAAATATTTTTATATGAAAGTGAAGGATGTATTATGGAAGAAAAAAATATCAACTACCCTTTTAAAGAGGTAGTTGAATTAGAAAATGAAATTTTTGATAATAAAAAAATTTTAAAAAGAAATTCAACAACAAAATCAAGAAGTTTCTTATTTTGGACTTATATGGTTTTTTTCATATTTTTTGTGTTTATTGGTGGAATAATAGGTATTTTTGCTTACCTATATTCAGATCCAAACAGATTTATGGACCACTTCTGAGTATTTTTAATTTTTATCCCTTTAGCATTGTTGGCAAATATTTTTCCCTGAACAACTGTATTTTTATTAAGATATAGAAGTTTTGCAAAAGTAAATCCACCTAGTGTAGAGGAAATAATCAAAAAAATTGATGTAAAAGAAATTTACAACAATGTGGTTAAAAGAAATTTTAATGAAACAGATTTAAGAATAGATGAAATAAAACAAATTAAAGGTGTAAATGATCAATATCAGTATCTTTTAGAAAATAAGGATGTTGAATTTAGAGATTATGAAGATTTAAGAAGACAAAAAGTATTTGAAGAAGATGAAATGTTATTTACATATAAAGGTGAAAAATACAGATTTAATAATAACTATGAATGTCAAAAGAAAAGTTATTACTCTTTTGGGTTTGCAATATTTGCATTTCATATTAAATCATTCTTCTTCAATATCCCTGTAAGTCATGAACAAGAAAATTCAAGATATAATCCATTAAGGTGAGTAGCTTATGGATTACCTACATTGGTTAGAAATTATAAATATAAGGTAACTATTACAAGATTGAGTGATAATAAAAAAGTTACTATTAATAACGTGGATTATGAAAAAATAATGTTTAATTTTGATGGATGTGCTTCTTTAGATGAGGCTAAATTTATAGAAAGAAAAGTTAAAAACAATATAAGTTTTATTATTTCAAATATGAAAAAGTTTTAGATTATTAACACAAGAATATTTTATTCTTGTTTTTTTTGTTGTCGAAAAGTTAGTGTTAAAGTAGTTATTCCCATTTACCAGTCAAAAAATATATGCATTTAAGTAATTGATTAATTTTGTAAAAAAAATGAAAAAGTGTTAAAAATTAGAGTTATGATTATAGGGAAAAGGAGATAATAATATGTCAAAAATTGTTAACGTAGTTGCACGTGAAGTATTAGACTCACGTGGATTTCCAACAGTTCAAGTTGATGTTACAACTGAATTTGGTGGATTTGGATCAGCAAAAGTTCCTTCAGGAGCATCAACTGGTTCAAGAGAAGCATTAGAATTAAGAGATGGTGATAAAGCACGTTTCAACGGAAAAGGTGTTTTAAAAGCAGTTGCTAATGTAAATGATAAAATTGCAGACGAAGTAATCGGATTAGAAGTTACAGATCAAGTAGCTATCGATACTGCAATGTGTAAATTAGATGGTGACGATTTCAAAAAAAACTTAGGAGCTAACGCAATCTTAGGTGTTTCATTAGCAGTAGCTAAAGCAGCAGCTGATGAATTAGAATTACCATTATACAGATACATTGGGGGAACAAACGCAAGAAGATTACCTGTTCCAATGTTAAACGTAATTAACGGAGGAGAACATGCAGATTCTGCAATCGACTTCCAAGAATTTATGATTATGCCTGTTGGAGCACCAAGTTTCAAAGAATCATTAAGATGAGCTTCAGAAACTTTCCAAGCATTAAAATCATTATTACACTCAAAAGGTGATATTACAGCTGTTGGAGATGAAGGGGGATTTGCTCCTCACTTCCAATGAGCATACAAAGAAGAAACAATCGAAGCTTTCAAAGCTAAAACTCCAGCTGAAATTGCATTAGACTTATTAGTTGAAGCAATCGAAAAAGCAGGATACAAAACTGGAAAAGATGGAATTATGATTGCAATGGATTGTGCAAACTCAGAATTATACATCGATGGAAAATACCACTTCAAAAAAATTGAAAAATTAACAGGTCAAGATTGATCATTAACAACAGATGAAATGATTTCTTACTTAGATAAATTAGTAGATACTTACCCAATTATTTCAATCGAAGATGGATTAGCAGAATCAGACTGAGATGGATTCCAAAAACAAGTTAAAACAATGGGACACAAAATCCAAATCGTTGGGGATGACCTATTTGTTACTAACCCAAAAATTACAGCAGAAGGTATTGAAAAACATGCTGCAAACTCAGTTTTAATTAAATTAAACCAAATTGGTACTTTAACTGAAACAATTGAAACTATTCAAATGGCTCAAAAAGCTGGTTGAACAGCTGTTACTTCACACCGTTCAGGTGAAACTGAAGATGCAACAATTGCTGACTTAGCTGTTGCTCTAAACACAGGACAAATTAAAACAGGTTCAATGTCAAGATCTGATAGAATTGCAAAATACAACAGATTATTAGAAATTGAAGCTGAATTAGGTGAAGCTGCAATTTACGATGGTTACAAATCATTCTACAACTTAGCTAAATAATTTAATTTATAAACTTCAACCATTGGTTGAAGTTTTTTTATTTCAAAAGACAATTGAAATATACATGCTGATAGGCTTGAAAAAGAGATTCTATAGTATATTGATTCGAATAGATTAAAGTAAAAAAAATCTAGTTTTAACTAGATTTTTTGTTTGAAACTTGCAATAGCTATAAAGCCTAAATGTTTCTTATATTTCTTAAATACATTTCTCATCGTTTTGAACTGAACTTTATTTTCCTTTTTAAATGCATTTCTTATTATTTTAAAAGTGTTTACTATTCCTTCATCTTTGATTAGACCTCTTGGTGTTAAAAGTGTCATCTTTCCACAAGTGTATTTGATTTGACCAAAACCGTTAGATTCTAATAAAAATAGTCACTCATCAACAGTTTTTGGTTCTACACTTGTGTTTATAGTTTCTGACATTTCTTTTATAATCTGTTTTTGAAGTTGTATATCATTTGTAAGTAAACAAATATCGTGATTTAAAAGAACTCCGTTATCTTTTAAAACTCTATTATATTCTTTTAAGGCTGTTATTTTTGAGTTTTGATTTAGCATTGTTAACATAGCTTCATTAAAAATAACATCAAAAGTTTCATTTGAAAATTCAAGTTTAAAAGCATTTCCGGGAGAAAAAGTTAAGTTTTTATATTTATTTTTTTTACTGTTTTTAGCTTGCTCTAGGGCAAACAAATCTTTATCAACAGCTGTTATGATTGAATTATATTTTCTTGCAAGTTCAAATGAAGTGGTACCCTTATTGCAACCAACTTCTAAAATATTTTTGTTATTTAAGTTGGTTTGTTTTTTTAATCAATTTGTAGCTTTGACTCCTCCGGGTCTTAATCTCTTTTTACCTAATTTAGATAAAAATACGTGTCCCATAATCTTATTCATTAATTTGTTTCGTTTAAAATCAAAAGTATTTTAAAGTCTTCTAATGCATGAAGTGAATGAACAATATTTGCAGGCATTAAAATTGAATCATCTGTTTTTAACAAATATTCTATTTTATTAATTATTACTTTTAATTTTCCATCTAATACGATAAGTAAGGCATCTTTTGTAGAAGTGTGATCGCTAATTTCTTCGTTTTTTGCTACAGAAAAAAGAGTTATATTTGTATCTTTAGAATTTGTAATAGTTTTACTAGATATTTGACCTTCTTTATAGTTGATACTGTCTTTTAAATTTATAATTTGACTGTATTCTATATTTTTAAACATGTTTTTTTTCATCCTCATTTCTTGACTTAAATATTCTACTATAAATGTAAAGGTGAAAATTTTCATAGAAAATTTTGTTATAAAAAGTAAAGAAAATAGTTACAATTAGACTTATAGAAAAAAGTTATTTTTATATTAAATAATTTATAATATAAGTTATTAAAAGGTGAAAAAATATGTTTGAAAATAAAAAGAAAACAAAATGATATTTAATAGGTATTTTATATACAATAATTTTTGCTGCATTTGTAACATTTATCTTTAAGGACTATTTAATTTCTAAATTAGTTGTGGAAAATATGGCAAATAAATCAGATTGATTAAAACATAGTTTTGATATGTATGGAGTGATTATCTATATTATTCCAATTTATACAATTATTTTTTATGCAACATTATACTTATTTAATTTAAAAAAAGTTAGTTCGAAATGAGTTATTTCAATTGAAACTATAATTTCAATCATTTCACTAGTTATTATAATTTTGGCTTCAATGGAATTTGAATGATTCAAGACTAAAAATGAACAAAATTCAATTGAAATAATATCTGCATTAATTTGATATTTTATTGTTTTAGCTTATATGGTTTGTCTTCAAAGTTTCACTTATAAAGAAAAATTACATACAAATAAGGAATTTTTAAATGAAATTATTGTTAAAACAATTTATGCTGCAATAATGGTTGCTTTAGCAATGTTAAGTGTAGAGATTTTAAAAAACATTTTTGGAAGACCTAGACCAAGAGAAATTTTTGCAACAGAAGATCCAAAATCATTGTTTAAGTATGCATTTGAAATTAACTTTACAAAAACTAGAAGTAAAAGTTTCCCTTCAGGACACACAACAAGTGCAGCAACCATGCTTGCAATGTTATTTTTCATAGATTTTAATAAAAATAAAACTCAATATCTTTTATTGTTTATAGTATCTTGAGTAGGAATTATTTTAACAGCTATTTCAAGAATAATGATTCTTGCACATTTTGCAACTGATGTTACATTTGCAATAATGATGTCTGGAGCATACTTCTTAGCTGCTAAACCAATAGGAGATAAAATCATACAAAGAATTCAAAAAAGAGGAGAAAAACAAAATGGCTAAATATATTGGATTAGATTTAGGAAGTAAAACTATAGGTGTTGCTACAAGTGAAGGTTATTTTGCAAATACAAACTCTACAATTAGATTTGAAGAAGATAATTTTGAACAAGCCTCAGAATTATTAGACCAATTCTTAAAAAAAGAGGGTTATGAAAAAATAATAATTGGTTTACCTAAAAATATGGATGGAAGTTCTGGACATAGAGTAGATATGGTAAAAGAATTTATAGATGTATTTTTAGATAAAACTGATATAAAACAAGAAGATATTGTAGAGGTTGATGAAAGATTAACAACAAGAATGGCTAAATCAATTATGATTGAAGCAAATTTAAGTCGAAAAAAACAAAAAGTAAATAAAGATCAATTAGCGGCAAAATTAATACTAGAAACTTTTTTACAACAAACTAGATAACTCAAATGTGTTAAAATTTTTATGGAGGACTTTATGAAACACGAACTAGTAAAAGAAATCTTATATACAAAAGAACAAATAGATGTTCGAACAAAAGAGTTGGCAGAAGAAATTTCAAAATTTTACGAAACTCAAGAGGTTAAGGATAATACAGTTATCTTAATTGGGCTTTTAAAGGGTTGTGTACCTTTTATGGCTAATTTCTTGAATAACTTTACATATGAATGTCAAACTGAATACATGGTAGTTTCATCATATTTAGGTGGAACTAAAACATCAGGTGAACCAAAAATTAACTTAGACTTAAACTTATCAATAAAAGATAAAACTATTTTAATTGTTGAAGATATTGTAGACTCAGGATTGACTCTTGATTATGTAAAAAAATACCTTTATTTCAAAGGAGCAAGAGATGTTAAAATTTTAACAATGCTTGATAAACCAGAAGGTAGAAAAGTTGAAATGAACGTTGAATGAAGTGGTTTTACAATCCAAAATCAATTTGTTATTGGTTATGGTTTAGATTACGAAGAAAGACTTAGAAATCTACCATATGTTGCAATTTGTGATACAGACAAATTGAAGGATTGAAAATGATAAATGCATTCAGGTGCATTTTTTTATTAGGAGAATAATATGAAAAAAGAAAGTTTAAAAAAAGAAGTTAAGATACTTAAAGAATTTAAAAAACGAATTAAAGAAATTTATGTAGAAAATAAGTTTCTAAAAATTAGTTTTAAAGTTAATGTATTTTTATTTTATATTGTTGCTTTATCTGTTATTTTACAAGCAACTGTAATTTCTAACCCAATTTTTAACTTTGTAAATATAGGGTTTTCAGCTTATATTTTATTAAATTTTACTATTATTGGATGATTTTCAACAGAGTTTTATTATAAGAGATTAAAGGTCTTTGAATTTGATATAGAATTAAACAAAAATAAATCATCAATTTCAAGAATAATTGACCTATCATCACCAAGTTTTATTTTTCACAGTATTTTAATTAGTTTTGCTTCAGTTTTAATTTTTGTATTTCAATTACTTACTACTTTTGAAGAAATAACAATTGTTGGTGAAATTGGAATAATTGCAATACACTTATTATTGATCCCAGCTTTTGTAAGAATGTTTGAAACAATCTTAGAAGTTATGGATAGAATGAAAAAACTTATGAATCACTATTTAGTAAGTCAATTTGAAAGTATGGCATATCTATTTGATGATGCTAAATTTGATAAAAACTACACTCACCTAATATTTGAAGAATATAATTTAGTATCAAGAAATAGTATTTTCTTAGTACTTGCAAAACATTTCAGTGATGAAGATAAAGAAGAAATAAAAAGAATAAATGAATTAATTTTAGAAAGATATAAACACCTTTGAATGGTATATACAGAGTTATATAGATTATTTAGAGATCAAAAAAACTTTGAAAACAAAAGACTTATGAAACTTTTAAGAATTAATTTAATTTCATTCCTATATATTTGAGAAGACTTCTTTAAATTTTAAAATAAACGTCAAATTAAACCAAGTTTTTAGGCTGGGTAAAATATTGATGTTTATTTTTTTTACATTTTTAATGTAAAAACCCCATTTGTTATATAATCTACATATGGAGGCAATTGTATGATTAAAAAAATAGGTGTTTTAACATCTGGAGGAGATGCTCCGGGTATGAATGCTGCAATTGCAGGTGTTATAAAAGCTGCAATTGCGAAAGGAATAGAGCCTTACGTTGTAAAAGACGGTTATAAGGGTCTTGTTAACAAACAAATAGAAAAAGTAGATAGTAAATTTGCTTCTGACATCATTTCAAAAGGTGGAACTATTATTGGTTCTGCTAGATTTGTTGAATTTAAAGATGAAGAAGTAAGAAAAGTGGCAGTTGAAAATTTAAAAGAAATTGGAATTGAAGCATTAGTAGTAATTGGTGGAGATGGAAGTTATCAGGGAGCTGAAAAACTTACACAATTAGGTATTAATTGTGTGGGTTTACCAGGAACAATTGATAACGATATTGTTTCATCAGACTACACAATTGGATTTGATACAGCTTTAAATACTGTTGTTAGATCAATTGATGCAATTCGTGATACTATGAATTCTCACAACAGATGTAGTGTTGTTGAAATCATGGGAAATGCTTGTGGAGATTTAACTCTATATGCAGCAACAGCAACTGGTGCTGAAGTATTTTCAACAAAAGAAAGTTTTTTAACTGAAGAAGAAATTTGTTTAGAAGTTAAAAAAATGGCAGACGCAGGAAAAAGAAGTGTGATAGTTGCTATTGCAGAAAAAATGTATCCAGATGCTCATAAATTGGCAGAAAAAATAGAACAAGCATCAGGTTATGTTACAAGAGCAACAATTCTTGGACATGTTCAAAGAGGAGGAATTCCTTCAGCAATGGACAGATATCTTGCAACAACAGCTGGAGTATTTGCTGTAGAACAATTGGTTGAAGGTAAAGGTGGATTATACATTGGAATGAGTGAAAATAAACTTGTTGCAAGAGATATTAATTCAACTCTAAATATGCCAAGAAAAGATCAAACAAAAGAATACGAACAGTTAAGAAAAATTAACAAAGTATTATAATTTTAGAAAGACAGGTTATATTATATGTTACAAAAAGAAATAGAATTTTATGAACCAAGTGAACTTAATAAAAAAATAAAAAGAACCAAAGTTGTTACAACTATTGGACCAAGCACAAACACAAAAGATGATATGAGAAAATTATTTGAAGCTGGAATGAACGTTATCAGATTAAACTTTTCTCATGGTAGTCAAAGTGAACATATTGAAAAAATTAAATCAGCAAGAGAATTAAGAGAAGAATTAGAAAAACCAATTTCAATCCTTTTAGATACTAAAGGACCTGAAATCCGTGTTGGTAAAATGATTGATGGAGCTCAAGAAGTAAAAGCTGGAAGTGATATTAGAATTTATACTACTGAAAAAGAATATGCTTCAAGAGAATGTAAAGCTACAGAAATGACAGTATCTTACGATATGAGTGTTGACTTAAAAGCTGGAGACACAATTCTTGTAGATGATGGAAAGTTAACATTAAACGTTTTAAATGTTGAACCAGGACTTGTAAATTGTAGAGCTTTTAATGCTCATACATTAAAAACAAACAAAAGAATTAACTTACCAGGTGTTGACTTCTCTTTACCTTTCTTAAGTGCTAAAGATGTTGATGATATTAGATTTGGAGCAAAAAATGGTATTGACTATATAGCAGCTTCATTTGTAAATACAGCTCAAAACATTAAAGATATTAAAAAAATCTTAAAAGAAGAAAATGCAGAACACATTCAAATTATTTCAAAAATAGAATCTAAAATTGGTATTTTAAATATTGATGAAATAATTGAAGAAGGTGATGGAGTTATGGTTGCTCGTGGAGATTTAGGATTAGAAATTCCTTTTTATGAAGTACCTTACTGAGAAAAACAAATCATCAGAAAATGTAGAGCAAAAGGAAAACAAGTTATTGTTGCAACTCAAATGTTAGAATCAATGACAGACAATCCTCAACCAACAAGAGCAGAAGTTACTGACGTATACTACGCTACTGAAATGGGAGCAGACGCTACAATGTTATCTGGAGAATCTGCAGCTGGAATTTATCCTTTTATTACAACAGAAACTATGTCAACAATTAACAAACGTGCTGAATTAAGTTTTTATGGAAAAATCTATTATGATAGAGCTTTAGAAGTTGCTAGAAATTCAAGTTCTGGTAAAAGAGCTCAAATAGCTGACGAACTTTCAAATATTACAAGAAATGGTAAATATGAATTTGCAGTAGTTCTTTCAAGAACTGGTGAATTATTAAAAACAATTTCAAAATTTAGACCAAACGTAACTATTTTAGGAGTTTGTGAAACTGAAAAATTATGAACTGCATTTGGTGCATGACATTCAATCTTTATGAACAAAGTAGATTCAATTGATGAAGCTATTGCAAATCCTTCAGTGATTTCAGAAATTGCAAGATCTTGAGGAGCTAAAAAAGGTACTGAAATTTTAGTTGTTAGATCTGAAGAAATTAAAATTGTAACAGTGTAATAAAACTAACCAAAATAACAAGAAGTTTGTAAATGATTTAGAACTAGAACAATCTAGAGCGTTTAAAAATTATCTTCTTTGGATTTTGATATAAACAACCTTAAAAAAGTTGTTTTTTTTGTATAAAAATAAGGAAATTTTTCTACTTATTTATAATTATTTAAAAAAATAAAAAAATTAAGTTTATAATAAAATTATTAATAAACATTACAATTATCAATTGATTGGTTGCTTGCTAGTGTGACAAAAGTAGAGATAAGTCATTTTTTTCCACTTTACAATTAAATATAAATACTAATAATTATGAATTAAATAAAATAGGAGGTATTTAAATATGAAAATAGTTTTGAAAAGTTTTGCATCATTGATTGTAACTTTTTCTGTTGCAACTAATGTTGTATCGTGTGGTGCTCGAATAATAGATGTTGATATAAATAAAGATAATGGAGATAAGTCAATTTCATTATACGAGTATTTAGGAGATACTAGAAGAATACTGATAGATACTAATGAAGCTTCCATTAACGGAAGTTTTAGTGAAGAAAGAGCAATAGAAATACTTCAAGAAAGAATAAGATTAGAAATACATTCTGATTTTAATAAAGATTTATTTAATTTTAATCACATTTATGGCCTTGTGTCAGATGGATATATTTTAGTTAGTCCCAAAGATGGTAAGAGTGGCTTTGATCAAAATAGCAAGGCATATTATTATATTTTAGGCATCCACTCAGAACCATATGTCCCAAGCGTATCGGGAAAATTTTCATGATGAGTGATTGATGCCTATTCAAAAATTATGAAAGATAAATGTTTATTTTTGAAAAACAAATATTTAAGTGAGGGTCATTATAAGGTAGAGTCAAAGATCTATCAAGAATATTTAAGAAGACAAATTCAATACCAAATGTTAAGAGTAATTTTAAGTAAAATTGAAGTATCTGGTGATAAACCGGAAGATGGTGAACTAACGCAAGGTATTGAAATAGAAGAAATAGTATTGGATAACCTTTATAAAAGTTTAAAAGATGAATTGCTAGAAGAAACACTTTATGATGTAGAACGAATAATAAATTATGCAAAAAATTTCATTATATAACAAAATAAAATTTGTAATTTGGTTGGTGGTCGGGCGAAAGAGGAAATGAATGAAAAAATTAATGAGTATAATTGGTGCGCTTGGTATTTTAATAACCGGAGCATCTCAAAGTTGTCTTTATATGAATAATAATAAGGAAGAATTTTTACGAGAAAGTAATAAAATTTCTAGAAAAATAAATTTATCAGAACAAAAATTTGAAAAAGTTGAACTTGATATAGAAGGTGTAAAAGATATTGCAATTATAGAAATTGTCGCAATACAAAATTTGATAGAAAAACCTAATAAAACTCCAATTCAAGCAGATTTTTTAAGACATTATTTAGAACAAAAAGAACAATATGTAACTCTTGGGGCTATAAGTGTTTTGCCAAAAGTTGGTCAAAAAATTACTTTTAACTATAATGTTGTAGCATTACCAAGTAATTATCAGTATTCGGGAATTGCTAATTTTACTATTATATTAACTAACTCTGGGATTCAAACAGAAATCCCTTTAGAAGCAAATGAAAATATTTCTTACTCTGATAATTATAGATTATGAACGGGAGGGTGAGTGTGAGACTCATATACTTCAAATAAAAAATTTGCTGTTGTTAATTGAAGAAAATTTGCAGATACTTGAACAGAATTTTAAATATTTTTTCACTAGGAATTAATAAACAAGTTATTAAATTTGATATTAGGGCGAATGCAGCTACTGATTTTTATGCTTCGCAATCAATTAACACCACAATAGAAGTGAATCTAACAAATATAACTGAAAAGAAAACTAAAATTGAGGGGGTTGGACAATATATTGATATTTACGGAACTGTGGGTACTTCTAAAGTGGAAGCTAGTTTCGTGTCATCTATTTATAGAGATAACACATTTATTTATGTAGAATTTGACTTCCATTTAGGAATTGGGGCAGCTGCAACAAGATATGTGAGCATGAAAGCTGAAGCAGATAATCTAAGATTTAGTTAAATTTTTTAAAAATAAGGAGTGGTTGAATAAGTAACAAGATTACAAAAAAAGAATTATTGTTATTTTGATTATTTAAATTAAACCTAAGAAATAAGCAAGATTGCTTATTTTTTTGCTTTTTATATAAACATTACCTTCAAAGTGTTATAATTTTTTTGATACAAAAAAGGAGAAAAAAACATGAAACTATATAACTTAGAAGATAAAGTTAAAAGAACCAAAGTTATTACAACAATTGGACCATCTGTACACTCAAAAGAAGCTTTAAAAGAATTATTTGAAAAAGGGATGACAACAATTCGTTTAAACTTCTCACATGCTGATTTTGAAGAACATGGAGCAAGATTTGAGTGAGTTAAAGAATTAAGAAAAGAAATTAACAAACCAATATCAATCCTTTTAGATACTAAAGGACCTGAAATTCGTGTTGGTAAAATGAAAGACGGGAAACAAGAAATTAAAGCTGGAACTGAAGTTACAGTTTACACAAACCCAGAAGAATTTACAACAAGAGAATGTGGACCTACTGAATTACAAATGTCATATGACATGTCACAAGATGTTAAAGTTGGAGATAAAGTATTAGTAGATGATGGAAAATTAAACATGACAGTTACTGATGTTAAACCAGGACTTGTTATGTGTAAAGCATTTAACACACACTTAGTAAAAAACAACAAACGTGTTAACTTACCAGGAGTTGACTTTACATTACCATTCTTAGCAGAAAAAGATTACAATGATATCAAATTTGGAATTAAAAACGATATCGATTATGTAGCTGCATCATTTGTAAATACTGCAGAAAACGTAAAAGAAATCAGAAACTTATTAAAAGAAAATGGTGGAGAACACATCCAAATCATTTCAAAAATCGAATCACAAATCGGAATTGACAACATTGATGCAATTATCGATGCAAGTGATGGAATCATGGTTGCTCGTGGAGATTTAGGATTAGAAATTCCTTACTACGAAGTACCTTACTGAGAAAAACAAATCATTAGAAAATGTAGAGAAAAAGGTAAATTAGTTGTTGTTGCAACTCAAATGTTAGAATCAATGACAGATAACCCAGCTCCAACTAGAGCAGAAGTTACTGACGTTTACTATGCTACAGAATTAGGATCAGATGCTACAATGTTATCTGGAGAATCTGCAAACGGAGATTACCCATTCATTACAACTGAAACTATGTCAACAATTAACAAACGTGCTGAAATTGAATTTTATGGAAAACTATACTATGAAAAACAATTAGAAAACGCAAGAAAAACAACATCAGGAAAAAGAGCTGACATTGCAAATGAATTAGCAAACAAAGCTATTGATGGAAAATACGAATATGCAGTTGTTGCATCAAGAACTGGTGAATTATTAAAAACAGTTTCAAAATTCAGACCAAACGTAACTATTTTAGGAGTTAGTGCTGAAGAAAAATTATGAACAGCATTTGGTGTATGACACTCAATCTTTATGAGTAAAGTTGAAAACTTTGATGAATTCTTAACTGATGAAAAAGAAATTTCAGAAGTTGCAAAATCATGAGGAGCAAAACCAGGAGAAAAAATCCTATTTGTAAGAAACGAAGACATTAAAGAAATTACTGTTGCTTAATTTTAAAAAATAATTATATTGTTTAAAAAGACTTGAAAGAGTCTTTTTTCTTTTGTTTAAATACATCAGGTCTTTAAAAATTAATTTTACTTATTATTATTATTATTATTATATTATTAGGGTGTAAGGCAAAGTGATGTTTGTCTGAATGAGTAAAGGAAGAAGAAAATTATGAAAAAAATATTAAGTATTTTAGGCTCAACTTTATTGGTGGTGCCAGGAACAACATCAACAATTTCTTGTGGTCCGCCAAAAAAGGATAGTAATAAATTAGAAGATATTATAAAAGTAACTGACTTAGGAGAATTTGATTCATTTTTGGATATAACTATCAGTAAATCAACTCTTTACGATAGATTTGTTGAACTAAACAATAAGATTGAACCTGGTGATGTGTTATTGTATCTTTTTGATGATAGTTCTGCATATATTGTTCCCGACATTTTTTCAAATAAAACTGGAAGGGTTAAAATAACCTTTACAGTTAAACAAGAAAATTCGTTAAAAAGTTTTATCACACAAACTGATTTGGGTACAATTGAGAATAAAAAAAGCGAAACAATTATTAATAAATTAAAAGAGTTAAATCCTCAAATAGATGAGCTGGAATATCCAAGTATTCGTGTAGATAACACTTTTGATTTATTTGAAGATAGTCAAACCATTTCTAACAGAGGTTTTGAACAACCAGGAGTGGTATCAGTAACTTTCAAAGTAGGATAAAAAAATATAGATATCAAAAACACTTAACCACTTATTAAGTGTTTTTTTACTGTCGATTAAAGTAATTTTTAAATAACGATGTTAAATACAACAGGTCTTTAAAAATCAATTTACTTATTATTATTATTATTATATTATTAGGGTGTAAGGCAAAGTGATGTTTGTCTGAATGAGTAAAGGAAGAAGAAAATTATGAAAAAAATATTAAGTATTTTAGGCTCAACTTTATTGGCAGTGCCAGGAACAACATCAACAATTTCTTGTGGTCCGCCAAAAAAGGAAAATAAGTTAGAAAATCTTATAAAAGTAACTGACTTAGGAGAATTTGAAAATTTTAGAAGTCTAATTGGTAATGTGGATATAGAGGAAAGACTTATGGAATTAAACGAAGATCTCGAAAATTGATATTTTTCGTTATACATTATTGACGATAGTTCAGCATATGTTGTTCCAACTAGTTTATCTAATAAAACAGGTATGGTTAAAGTGACTTTTACTATTAAACAAGAAAATGAGTTCAAGAATTATGTTACACAAACTAATTTGGGTAACATAGAAAATAATGAGAAGAAAACAATTATTAATAAGTTTAAGGAGTTAAATCCACAAATCGATGACCTAGAATCTCCATATATTACCGTTGAGAATGAATTTAATTTATTTGAAGATAGTCAAACCATTTCTAACAGAGGTTTTGACCAACCAGGAATAGTATCAGTAACTTTCACAGTAGGATAAAAAAATATAGATATCAAAAACACTTAACCACTTATTAAGTGTTTTTTTACTGTCAATTAAAGCAATTTTTAAAAAAATATGAATTTTTAAAAATTAATGTATAATTTTTATGGTTGTAAATTTAAGAAAATAAATAAACATATATTAAGAAAGGAAAGTAAAAATGAAAATCACTTTATTAGATGGACAAGTTAAAAGTTATGACGAACCAAGAAAAGTTCTTGACATAGCTGGAGACATTGCCACAAGTTTAAAGAAGAAGTGTGTGGGAGCACTTATTAACGGAAAGGAAGTAGTTCCTTCTGAAGCAATGATCAATAGAGATTGTAAATTAGAATTAATTACTGAAAGACACGAACTTTTCAGTAGAGTTGTAAACTATACTGCAAAATTAGTAACATGTCTTGCTTTAGAAAGAGTATTTCCTGAAGGTGAAGTTGTACCTTACGAAGATAATTTAGACACTGATGAATTTTTTGCTTTCTTTGATTACGAAAAGGGATTAAAGTTTGACGATTTAAAAGAAGTTGAACTGGAAGCAAATAAAATAATTAAGGAAAGTTTAGAATTTAACTTCAATACTACAAGTCTTGAAGGATATGTTGAAGAAATGAAAAAAACAGGTTCAAGTGAAGAATTTATCAATTGAACTTTAGATTTAAATGAAAAAAGTTATATTAAATTAGCAATAGGGGTATTGGGTGGTGTTCCATTCTTAGCTCGTTACGCAACACTTGCAAAAACAAGTGATCTGTTTAAAATAGAATTCACACAATTAACAGGAGTATCTGTTGAAAATGGTGATGTACAAAAATCTATTTATAAAATTCATGGTTTAACTGCAATTAGTGAAAAAGACTTTAAAGAATTGGTAGAAAAAATAGAAGAAATTAAAGCAAGTGATCACAAAAACATTGCAAAAAATTTAGAAATTTATCACTTAGATCCTTTAATTGGACAAGGATTACCAATTTGATTACCAAATGGTGCAGTTTTAAAACAAGAAATAAAAAAATATTTAATGGAAAAAGAATTTGAATATGACTTTATTCAAATTGAAACTCCAGTAATTGGAACTTCAGATTTATATAAAACATCAGGACACTGAGAACACTATAGAGATGATATGTTTGCTCCAATGTTCTTACCAAAAGAAGAAATGGTTTTAAAACCTATGAGTTGTCCACACCACATTAGTGTATACAACTTTAAACCAAGAAGTTACAAAGACTTACCATTAAGATTTGCAGAACATGCTTTACAACATAGATACGAATCTTCTGGAAGTTTAACTGGTTTGGAAAGAGTTAGAGCTATGGAACTTACAGATTCACATATCTTTGTAAGACCAGATCAAGTAAAAGAAGAATTCAAAAGATGTTTCAACTTAATTCAAGAAGTATTGGCAACTTTTGATATTAAAGTGGACTATTTATCTTTATCTTTAAGAGATCCTAAAGATAAAGAAAAATACTTTGATGATGATAAAATGTGAAACAATGCTGAAAGCGAATTAGAAGATGTGTTAAAAGAAATGGATTTAGAATACAAAAAAATGCCAGGTGAAGCTGCATTCTATGGACCTAAATTAGATATTCAAGCAAAAACTTCAATTGGACATGAAATTACTGTTTCAACTATTCAACTTGATTTCTTGTTACCACAAAAATTTGATTTAAAATACATTGGACCTAAAGGGGAAAATGAAAGACCAATTATGATTCATAGAGGATTGGTTGGAACTTATGAAAGATTTGTATCAGTTCTTTTAGAACAAACAAAAGGTGTTTTACCTTTATGATGTGCACCAAAACAAGTACAAATAATACCTGTAAATATCGTTGCAAACTCTGATTATGCAGAACAAGTTAGAGTTGAATTGAGAAAAAATTTAATTAGATCTGAAATTGATAAAAGAGATGAAAGATTAAGTTACAAAATTAGAGAAGCACAAGTTAGAAAAGTGCCTTATCAATTAGTTCTTGGTGAAAACGAACAAAAAAATGGAACTGTAACATACAGAACCTATGGAAGTGAAGAACAAATTACTGTTAGCTTACAAGAATTTATCGATAAATTAAGAGAAAAAATAGATAGAAAAGTTTATGGTTAAACACTATTAAAATAGGAGAAATAACAATGAATAAAAAGTCTGTAAAAATACAAGATGAAATAAATCAACTTGAAAAAGAAGATTTTAGTGTCTTGGATAAAGAGCATGGATTTATGGTTGCTGGAATACTTGGAGGTTTTTCAGCAGCCATTCATAAAATGGAATACTTGTTTATTAAACAAATTCTACTTGGTGTACTTGGAGGAATTATTTTAGCTGCAGGTTATACAGCTGTTGTATTTGCTACAGTAACTAAACCAGGAATGGATCCAATCTTTTTAGGAATTCTTTTCCCAGGATGTATTATTACTATTACATTCTTAGGAGGAGGTTTATACACTTCTCATGTTGTGTCAACAATTCCAACAATTAAAAAAACAATCTTTGTTGAAGATTATTTAAAAGGAATACTTGGTGTTTTATTAGGAAACTTTTTAGGAACATTATTCTTTGTAATAATCTTTACATTAGCAGGTGCCCACACAAATAGTGCTGTTTTTGCAAAAGCATATTCAATGGGTATTCATAAAATGTTTGAAGCTGGAGAAAGCAATAGTGCAAAAACAATTGTTATTTCAGTAATTGCAGTATTTGCAAGTGGTATTTTGTGTAACATTATGGTTTCATCAACTTTACCATTAACTAGTGCTTCTAAAAATACTTTAGCTCCATTCTTCTTGTTCTTATTCCCAATAGCATTCTTTGTTATTTCAGGATATCAGCATGCCCCTGCAAATACTTTCTTCTTGTGAATGATGATTTCAGAAAACATCTTTCACTTTGGAAGTGATGCACTTCAAAATACATATCACATAAATGAACAATGAGTTGATATTGTAAAATACATATTTATCAATTTAATTCCTGCAATTTTAGGTAATTGAGTTGGTGGAGCAATCATACTTCCTGGAATTTTACACTTAATTAATAGTGATATTACAAATGTTTTCTTTAAAAAAGAAAGATTAAAATTTTTAAATCACCAATTAGGTAGAATTCAAGAAAAAGAAGAGGCTAAAAAACTTAAATTAGAACAAAAAGCTAAAAACAAAAGTGTAAAAAAACTTTAAAAAATATAAAACTCTAATATCTTTTAGAGTTTTTGTTGTATAAAATTAGAGTTAGAAAGCGTGATATTATGGCTGAGAAATTTAGCTCTGAAAAAGCATTTAGTAAAAAGAAAATGTTTGCAACAATTAGAATGATTGGAGAAGGAGTTAAAAACTATCCTATCAATTTCTTTTTCTTGGTTTTTGTAAATATTTTTGAATCGATTTTTTTCTCAACCACAACAATAGTTGTAAGAGAAATGACAGAAGCTATTAATAATACCGTAGATCAAACAAGTCAATTTTGAGGCATGAGTATTCACTGGACAGTTTGAATATATATTGGGATAGGTTTTTATCTATGTTTGCTTTTCTTTGACTTCTTTACAAACTTTTTATCTCAATTATTTGCAAAGAAATTAGAAATTCATTTAAGACAAAAAGCACTATCACATATTGTAAATATTGATATTAGTTATTATTCTAAAAATCAAATTGGTTTAATAATGTCAAGAATTATAAATGATACAGAAAATGTGGGTAGCGCGTTTAATGATTTCTTTTTAAATTTAATATATATGATTGCAAGTATGACAACCACTTTAATTATTATGTATTCAATTGATGTTAAATTAGCTTCAATTGCAACAGGTTGATTATTCTTTATGTTTGCAGTTATTTGAGTTATTTTTGTTTATTATAGACGTGCATTGATAACTGCAGTTGATGTAAGACAATCAATTGATGCAGATATAACTGATAGATTAATAAATGTAAGATTAATTAAATCATCTGGTTCTGAAATTAGAGAAACAAATAGAAATATTGATTTACATAAAAAATACGATACAAAACAACAAAAAGTTATTGGATGACAATCTATTTTGGTTGTTTTTAATAATGCTATGGCTTGAATGTTACCGGCATCTATGGTTATGATTTCGGTTTTAATGTATGAAAGTGTAAAAACACCAGCAGAGCTTTCTGTGATAATCACAACCTTTACTTCTGCTAGTTTTAACTTACTTACTAACCTAATGGTTCTTACAATGACTATGAGGGGTATGACAAGAGCTGCAAATTGTACTATGAGATTGAATTACATTTTTGATGCTAAATCAATTATGGAATTTAGCGATGAACCTATAAAAATTGATTCGATTGACAGTGTAGAGTTCAAAAATGTAGGTTTTTCATATCCTGAATCACCTAAAAATCAAATATTACCAGAAATAAACATAAGTTTTGATAAAGGAAAAAGTTATGCTTTTGTTGGTGAAACAGGGGTTGGTAAATCAACGATAGCTAAAATGTTACTTAGATTTTATGATGCAACAAAAGGCGAGGTTTTGATCAATAATATTGATATTAAAAAGTTAGATCTACCAAATTACTTATCTCTTGTTGGTTATGTTGAGCAAGAACCTCAAATTCTGTATGGCACTATTCTAGAAAATGTTATGTATGGTTTAAAAAACGTTGATAAAAAGGACGTTATTGAAGCATGTAAAAAAGCAAAATTGCATTCTTATATTGATACTTTGCCAGATAAATATGATACAATTTTGGGAGAACGTGGTTTTATGTTTTCGGGGGGTCAAAAACAAAGACTTGTTATTGCAAGGTTGTTTTTAAAAAATCCTCAATTACTTATTTTAGATGAGGCAACAAGTGCTTTGGACAATATTGTTGAAAAAGAGATCCAAAAAGAACTTGATGAACTTATGAAAAATAGAACAACGATTGTTATCGCACATAGGCTAAGCACAATCAAAAACGTTGACAATATTATAGTTTTAGAACGAAATATTGGAATAGGGCAAATTGGAACATTTGATAAATTAAAAAATGAACCGGGAAGGTTTCAAAAATTATATAAATATGGTTTATTAAAATAGGAGGTTTTATGGAAATAGATTGACAAGATATTTCTATGCAAATTATTACCCATTCTGGTACTGCAAAGACTAACGCAGTAATGGCTATCAGAAGTGCAAAAGAATTCAATTTTTCAAAGGCAGAAGAATTAATTGAGTCAGCTGAAACTGAAATGAACAAGGCGCACAATGCGCATATGGACATTGTGGTTCATGAAGCACAGGGAAATGATTTAGAGTACAAATTGTTATTTGTACATGCAGAAGACCAACTATTAAATACACAAACCATAATATTATTGGCAAAAGAAATGATAGAAATGTATAAAATAATCGAAAAAAAATAATATATTGAAAGTTAAAGGGTGAGTTAAAATGGCTAAAGCATTTACAATAGATTTAGGAGCAACTTCTGCAAAATGTGCTTTTTTTGATAACGATAAAGTTATTGCAAAATTTACATTTAGTACAAATCCAAGAGAAAACCTATTAGAAAACATAGGTAAAGAAGCAAGAGAAGTTGCTGAAAAAAATAACATTGATATGGATAATTTAGACTTTATAGGAATTGCAGTTTGTGGTATTGTTGACAATGCAGAGGGTAAAGTTATCTATTCAACAAACTTAGGTTGAAGAGATTATCCTGTTAAAGAAGAAATGACAAGAATATTTAAAAATGAAAAAGTTGTAGTATTGAATGATGCAAAAGCTGCAACGTTTGGTGAATGAAGTAAAGGGTTAAAAAAAGTACCTGATTCAATGGCTTTATTTACAATAGGAACTGGTGTTGGTGGAGGAGCTATCTTCAACGGGCGACTAGTTTTTGGAGATAACACTGGACTTCCAAGTGAACCTGGACATGGTGGTGGATTCCAAGATGAAATCCAATGTGGTTGTGGATTAAAAGGATGTATAGAACCTATTTCATCTGCTTCAGGAATTGAAAGAGAATTAATAGCAAAAGCTAAAGTTTCAACTGGACCTCTAGGCGAAAGATATCAAAAATTAGGAGATAATATGCATATTAAAGATATTGCAGATTTATTCCAAGAAAAAGATAAAGATGTAATTGCTGTGTTCTACAAAGCTTTAGAACCATTAGCAAAAATAATTTCTGTGATTATTCACTTCTTTGATGTGTCTATGATAGTTATTGGTGGAGGACCTTCAAATTTAGGAAAACCATTATTAGATCTATTGAAAAAACAAGCAGCAAATTATGTTTTACCAGATTTCTATGAACGTTTAAACATTGTTCAAGCTTCATTAAGCGATTTAGTTGGAGCTTGAGGTGTTTATGAATACGGTAAAGCTGAACTGAAATTCTAAAAAAATAAAACAAAATGTTTTGTTTTTTTATTTGTAAAGTTTAATTTATTTATATAAAATTTAGATAGTGAGGTTAATTATGAAAAGAATGCTAAGTTTATTAGGGTCACTTCTTTTATCAGCTAACATTGCAGTGGTTTCTGCAAATGTTGTTTCGTGTGAAGGAAGATACTCAAGACAAATAAATAATATTGTAAATAATGATAGAGAAATATATTTTGGTAAAAAACAATATGATTGAAGAGACATAAAAGAAAAAGATGGTACTTATCAATTGATAGCTAAAAATACACAATATTTTGACGACATAGCAAAAGAACCTCAAAAGTTTTATGATTTCACAAAAACAGTTTTAAAAGATTATGAAGAAGCAAACACTTGATTTGAATCACTAATAGCTGGAAATAAATTGTCTGCATGAAAAACAATAGTTCTAAGAGATGATCAAGAAATAGGAAATACATCATTTGAATTGAACTATGAGTTGGAAAATGAAATATTAGATTTTCTTGAAGATGAAATTATTACACCAGAATTTCAAGTTAATATTGCAAAATTGGCAGTAGCTAAAAAAGCATATACTTTGTTAATGGAAATTAAAAGTTATACTGAAAAAATTTCAGCAAATATAATTGGTGACGAAGAGGGAAGTTTGACTTCAAGAAACGAATGAGAAATAACTACTTTAATAAAGAAATCAGAAGTAAGTCTTGAAAGAAGTTTATTTGTACCTCTTTTTAAAACAATTAGTTTAGGGGTAATTAAATCTAGAGGAACAAGTCAAACTAAAATTAAGTTTGACCCAAGATTAGTTAGATACTTACAACCAGGAACGTTTGATGTTGAAGGAATTAAAGATGCTTATGATGATTTCCCTGGTAAAGAGGGCGACGAGGATTATATTAATGAAAGTGAATTATTCAACTATGCTGTTGCTTATAACAACTTAATTGAGAAAGTTTCGTTATTTGCATACGGAAAAAATACTGTAAGTGATATTGTTAAGGAAATAGGAGACTAATAAATATGGAAAAATATGCTAAATTCCCAGAGATAAATAGTCTCTACAATACAATTATTCAAAATAAACAAACTTACAAGAAAAATACTCAAGATATAAAAGAATCTAGAAAAATTTTGTCTGCAAAAAAACATAAAGCAAAAGATATCAAACATCATTTTAAAAAAATTATGCATGGTAAAATTAATGAACTTAAAAATGAATTCAACATTAATTTAACTGGATCTAAATATGTAAAAAATGATATTGATGCTATGTATGAAAAATACAACAATGAAGTAACTCTATTAAAACAAAGTTATAAAGAAAAAACAGAGTTAAGAGTTAATAAAGCAAATGATGAGATTAAATCAATTGAATCTGCTATTAAAGTTATGAAAGAAAAAAACAAAGCTCTTTCAATCAAAAACAAAGAATTAAAAATTACTATCAAAGATAAGTGAACACAACTTGAATCAGTAAGAAATGAAAAAGATATCGAACTAAAAAACGATGTAGTCGTTGCTGCGAAAATTTTTGCTGATAAAAAAGCAGAATTTAAGCAGAAATATATTGATGATAGAAACAAAATGATTGAAGAATTTAAAGTTGAAAACCCTGAAATAAAGAATTTCAATTCAATTTTAAGAAAGCAAACTAAATCAAGATTAAAACCATTTAAAAGCGACGATGAGCGCAAAGTTTATGAATTAACAGTGGCTCTTAATCAGTTGGCGATTCAATTTAAAAACAAAGTATCTTTCCAAAAGAAAATGTTTAGAGATACTAAACTTGAAGTTAGATACAACAAAGGAAAAGGTAAACCTCTTTCATTTAAAGTGTTTATTGATAACACAACAAAAGCTGCAGGAGCATTTTCAAATAATAAATTTATTTCTGCTTTAAGAGGAGGTTTCTTCTCAATTATGCCTTTGGTTATAGTTGGTGCTGCCTTTATTCTTATAAATAACATTATCTTATCTGCTGCAAACGGAGGATTATTCAACTTCTTTGTAATGGATATAGATTCATTAAATGTTTTAAACCAACTAAAATCAATTGGTGTTAACATTTGAAATGGTACATATGCATTTTATGCATTATTACTAGGAGCTGCAATTGCATATCATTTAGCACCATACTATAAAGTTAATAGTTGAGGGGCTGCTATGCTAACATGTGCGTCAATTGTTGTTATGAATACAACAATATTCTCAGACCTTACTTCAATGGGAAGTTCTGGAATGTTTACTGCAATATTGGTAGCTTTCTTATCAACTGTTATTTATGGAAAAGCATCAGAAAATGAAAAACTAAAAATCAAAATGCCTGAATCAGTACCTGATGGAGTGGCAAAATCATTTAATAACTTAATTCCTTATGCATTAGTTTTAATTATGTTCTCACTAATGGCATTTACAATTGCAGAAGTTGGACTGTTAATTGGAGATATTAAAATTGGAAATGAAGTTAGAACATTTAGTACATTCAACGAATTAATTGTTGTTGTTGTACAAAAACCTTTAGTTCATGCGGTTTCTGGATTTGGTGGAATGGTTACAATTGTATTCTTCTGACAAATTCTTTGATTTTTAGGAATTCACGCTTCTGGAATACTTTCACCAATTGTAGAACCAATACAATTGACAGGACTTATCCAAAATCAAGAAGCACTAGCTATTGGAGCTGATCCAAAATATGTATTTACAAATCCATTTATGAATAACTTTATTCACTTAGGTGGAACTGGGGGAACCATTGCTTTAATAATTGCTATATTTGTTTTCTCAAAAAGAAGTGATTGAAGAGCGATGGCAAAAATCACAATAATACCTGCACTATTCTGTGTTAACGAACCTTTAATGTTTGGATTACCAATAGTATTGAACCCAATACTATTAATTCCATTTGTAATTGGACCGTTAATAGCTGGAATGTTTGCTTACTTTGCAACAGTCACAGGTATGATGAGTTACACATCTGTAATTGTTCCATGGACAACCCCACCAATCATTGGAGGATTCTTATCCACAAAAGATGTCTGGGGTGGAATAGTTGCGCTGATTAACTTTGGAATATTGTTGAGCGTTTATACTCCATTTGTTTTACTTGCAAATAAACTTGAAAAACGCGAATTAATGACTAAATATAAAAATATTGATTTACCAGGAATGGTAATTCAAGACAAAATACAAACAAATATAATTGCTTAGGAGGAAAAATGAAAAAAATTTTACTAGCGTGCTCTGCTGGAATGAGTACATCAATTCTTGTGAAAAAAATGCTTGATGAAGCATTTGAGCAAGATATTGAAGTTGAAATTAAAGCAACTTCAGTATCAGAGGCAAAATTAATTGGAGATAATTGAGACATAGTTTTAATTGGACCACAAGTTGCATATGAATTAGATGGACTAAAAAGTGCACTTACAAAACCAGTATTTACAATCGATCAAACTTTATATGCTAAAGCTGATGGACAAAAAGTTTTAGAATTTGCAATGTCAAATATCTAATAACAAACTTAAAAACTCTTGTAAAAGAGTTTTTTTTATTGTTAGAATATATCTAGAAAGAGGTAAACATGAAAAAGCAAATAGGTATTTCAATTTTCCCAGAACAATCTTCATTTGAAAAAGATAAAGAATATTTAGATAAAGCAAAAAAACTTGGATATAGTGTGGTTTTTACGAGTGTTTTGCATTTTGTAGGTCAAGAAAATGACAAACAAAAAGCAAATATGGTATTAAAATCACTTAAATATGCTAAAGAAATAGGTTTTTATACAATATTAGATGTAGAATATCTTTCAATGGAGTTAATTGGTATTTCTGTAAATGATGTAAGTAAATGTAAAGAATATGGGATTGATTGTTTACGTCTTGATTCACCAAGTTTACCTGCAGAAATTGCAAACATAACACATAATAAAGCAAAAGTTGATATTCAACTTAATATGTCAAATAATGATAGCCTTATAGATAATGTAATGGATTATCAACCAATAAGATCAAGACTAAGTGGTTGTCATAACTTTTATCCCTTAAAATATACAGCTTTACCATTTGATTACTTTACTCAAGCAAACCAAAGATATTTAAAATATAGATTAAGTACAGCTGCATTTGTTGCAAGTCACAACGGAGAAATGACTTCAGCTGTTGGACAAAAAGAATTGCCAACTCTTGAAATGCAAAGAGATTTAGAAATTTCAACACAAGCAAAAATCTTGTTCTATACTGATGAAATTGACACTGTTTTAATTGGAAATGCATATGCAACTGACCAAGAATTAGAACAATTGGCAAGTATAGATTTTGATGAAATAACTTTTGATCTAAATTTACCAGAACAAGTAAGTGAAGTTGAAAAAAATATATTACTTTACCCTCACTTTAGAAGGGGAGATATTTGTGAGTTTTTTGTAAGATCAACTTTTTCAAGAGTTGAATTTAAAAACGAACAAGTAATTCCAAGACCTACTAAAAAAACTTTTAATGTAGGAGATATTGTAATAATTAATGATAATGATAAAAAATATAAAGGTGAAGTTCATATAATATTGAAAAATGATTTTGAAAATGAAAATGAAAGATATAATTATGTTGGACAAATAAGTGAAAGTGAAATGTTTTTATTGAGTTTCATTAAACCTTGAACTCATTTTAGGTTTAAATTTATTCGGTAGTTTTAAAACTAAAAATATAATATAAAACTATAAAGTCTATCAAGTAGACGTTAAACTGGAGGAAACATGAACGTATTAGTAAATAAAATTTCAAATGTATTTGAAAACATAATTAAAGAAAATAACATTGTTGGAGAAATTCAAATCGAAAGACCTAGAGAAGAAAATAATGGTGATTTTTCAACAAACTTTGCTTTAATAAACTCAAAAAACAATAATACAAATCCAAGAGAACTTGCTCAAAAATTAGTAGAATGTCTTTCTAAAGAAGAGATATTTGAAAAAGTTGAAATGGCAGGACCTGGATTTATAAACATGACAATAAAAAACAACCTTTTAAATGAAGTTGTTGCAGAAGTTTTAAATAAAAAAGAAAACTTTGGTAAATCAGAAACAAAAAACTTTAAATATAATCTTGAATTGGTTTCTGCAAATCCAACAGGTTACTTACATGTTGGACATGCAAGAAATGGGGCAATTGGAGATTCAGTTGCAAAAATTTTAAGATTTGCAGGTTATGATGTAGAAACTGAATACTACACAAATGATGCTGGTAATCAAATTAACATCAGTGCTTCAACTTTATTTTTCCATTACAAAGAGTTATTAAACTCACCAGTTAATAAACCAGATGAAATGTATGGTGGAGATATGTACATTGAAATAGCAAAACAGTTTATTGATAAATATGGAGATAAATTTATTACTTTTGATATTGTAGATAACAAAATTAACGATACAGAAACACATAACTTATTTAAAAAAGAATCAATCGAGTTATTTATGACTGAAATTAAAAAACAATTAAATGACTTTGGTGTTGATATTGAACTTTATACAAGCGAAGCTGAAATGTATAAAAACAATCAAATTGAAAAAATGCTTGAAAGTTACAAAGAAAGTGGAAGTACTTATGAAAAAGAAGAAGCTCTTTGATTAAGAACTACAGATTACGGTGATGATAAGGACAGAGTTCTTATAAAATCTAATGGAGATTATACTTACATAACACCAGATCTTGCAAACCACGATGTTAGATTTAAAAGAAGTAAATCTGACAAATACATCAACTTTTGAGGTGGAGACCACCATGGATACATCATTAGAATGAACGCTGGACTTGCACTTCTAGGACACAAAAAAGGTATTTTAGAAATTGATATGATTCAAATGGTTAGACTAATTAAAGATGGTCAAGAATATAAAATGTCAAAAAGAAAAGGGACAGCTGTTTGATTAATTGATTTACTTGAAATGGTTGGAAAAGACTCATTAAGATATATGTTACTTTCTAAAACACCATCAAGTCATATGGACTTTGATATTGATATTGCATATCAAAAAAACAGTACTAACCCTGTATTTTATGCTCAATATGCAACTGCAAGATGTAATAAAATCATCTTAAAAGCAGAAGAAAATAATATTGATTTAAATGGTGTTAAAATTACTGATTTAACAAGTGAAAAAGAAAAACAATTAATTATTCTTTTAGATTCATTTAATAAAACTGTAGAATATGCTGCATCTTCAAGATTGCCAAATATTATTACAGATTATATTCAAAACATAGCTAAAAGATTCCATTCATATTATGCAGATTCAAAAATATTTGATTTAGATAATATAGAATTGACAAAACAAAGAGTTCTTTTAACAAAAGCAATTTTCCAAGTACTTTCAAATGCATTTGGATTAATTGGGATTGAAGTTATAAAGGAAATGTAAAAAAACCCGTTTCAAACGGGTTTTTTTATTTGCTTAGTACTATATCTCTAAAGCTACTTAATTTATTATATTTATATTTAGTTCCTAAATCTTGATTCGAAATAAATCAAGATTTTTTTGCATTATCTGTTGTGTGATTAAAATCCTCTTCATCTCTAGAATGGTCTGTTGTGACACCTACAAATCACTTGTCTTTATCAAGTGAAAAATAATAGTTTATTCATTTTGCATAAACTTCAACGATTTTATCTAAAACAGCATCATCTATTTCGTTATCTGTTTGATAACTAAATTCTCCATGATGGAGATCATCTCAAACTGTATCATAATGGAAAATAAAGTTAAAATCTTGGTCAATGGCTTTTATGGACCTATTTTCATTTTCTTTCATTGCATTTTCGTAAATAAAATCAGTATAAGTTTGTGCTTCTTCTAAATTCTTTAGTTTATCTTTGAATGGATTGTTATCTGAAGTTTTATCTGATAATGATGATAAATTATAGCCCTCATTTTCTTTTAAAGCTGAGTCTGCATCAAATTGATCATCTAATGCATTGTTGACATCTCTATCTAAAACTCCTCATGTCATATTATTGTTATTTGTATATGAGTTTGGATTCATTGCAAATCAATTATAAAAAGCAGCATTTTTGCTATCTTTATACTTTGCTTTCACTTTTGAAAAGATATCTTCTCCGCTTTTTTTAGGATTTCCATTAGAGTCTGTAACTTCATATTGAGAACCGTATAAAACAGTTCTTCAAGCATTTCCAGAATCTACAACGCTAGTTTCAAACTCTTTACTGTCAAAAACTAAATTTTCTTGTGCATTTTCATTTAATAATGGCATAACTTTTGTTTGTAAAGTTTGGTAATCCAAACCATCCAAACCTAATAAAATAAAATTCTTTATTTCGTTATTTACATTAGGTTTAGGTGTTCCACAAGAAGCTACCACTAAAGTTAAAGATAAAGTTGGTATTAAAAGTAATTTCTTTTTCATAATATTCTCCTCAAACGTTTTTAAACATATAAAGATTATAGTATTTAATTTAAAGACTTGCATTTTTTTTTTTTTTTTGTAAACTCTATATGTATTTTGTGTTTAGGGGAAAAGGAAATTTTTAAAAATGAAAAGGCTTACAAGGAAATTAATGCTAACTTTATTGGTTGGTGCAACAACAACAGCTTCGGCAGGTGTTGTTTTAGTAAAAAATAATAAAAGTATTTTGGATTTAAACAGAATAAATATCGGCAACTATTTAAATGAAGAAAAAATACTAAGTTCAATATCAAAATTGACCTATGACGACATTAATACCAAGGAGTCAAATGGTTTAACAAGCAATTTAGAATTAAGTTTTAAGTCTATAATATCAAGACTTATGAATTTTAAAACTTTTAACTCTAAATTTTTTTATGGAAAAATTGATGAAAATTCAAGTTTCGAAACTAAAAGTGAAAACTTTATAACTTTCGATTCTCAGTCACCAAATAATGCAATATACTTTTTCACAATAGAAGTATCAATTCCCAAAAATATAGTTTCAGATTTTTATGGAACAACATATATAACTATTGATTTAAGACCAGATTTTTCTGGGTTAGAAAAAATATATATAAATTCAAAAAATAAACCAACAAGTAATAGTGATTTTTTAAATAAGCTTAAATTGTTTACAAAAAATAAAATAACAATTAAAAAATTCAGAGAACAATATACTAACTTTGAAATATCTGATGACTTTATAGATTTAGACTTTTCTTCAATAGATAAATTTAAAATTGATTCTGAATATGATGTTTTAAAAACCGATGCTTTAGATTCACTTTCAAATAAACAAAAAGCAAGGTTATTTAAAATAGGTGAAGATAAACAAATAGAATTTATTGAAGGTTTGATTTTAGGTGAAGACAATAAATTAGATGCAAGTAATTGACCAAATGAAGTAAATGGTAAATTAGAAGACTATTGACCAATAAATACAAAAGAAAATAGAGCTAAGTTAGATGACAAATTAATAGATTGATTAGAGCCTCTTAAAAATACAGTTCTAGATAAAATTAAAAAAACCTATAATGCTGAAAGTCTCGCAATCGAGGATATCAATAAATTAAAATTTGGCATTTTGGTAAGTAATAAAGCTGTGGATTTAGAAACAGTAACGATTGGCGAATTGAGTAAACACATTTCTGATAGAGAAAAAGACAAAAAATGAGCGATAATTTCAATAACTGATTCAGAAAGTTACAAATTACAAATTAAAGAAGGGGTAGAAAGCGTAAAAATGCATTTTGATGTATTTTTTGAGGATTAGAAAATGAAAAAATTATTAAGACTACTTGGATTATCTGCTGTAGCTCTCTCAATCCCTACAGTTTCTTGTTCGAGGATAGCTTCAGGAATTGGTGGAAATATTAATAACGGTGGCAGTGATGATTATGACATGAGCGAGTTTACAAACCCACAAAAAAATTACAATTATCAATCAGGGGCTGTAAACTCAACTCCTGATAATAAACAAAATAATAATCCTATCTATGGTTTTTTTGGTTCACAATATTTTACTTATGCAATTTACAATAAAAAAAATGGTACAAAAGAATTAAATGGGGATAAACAAAATTATTTAAAAGTAAATAATCCTAAATTAGAATTAAACGTTTGAAAAGAACAAAGCTCAGCTGCACAATTAATACTTGTAAACAAATTTGATAATCTTTCAAAGTATACAAATTTAAAGGTTAGTGTTGATGGAGATCAAAGCAACTTGACAGTTGAACCTAAATTCGAAAAGTTTATAGATGTTTATGCTCCACAAGCGAATAATAATTATTTGGGAAACAACGGGTTAGACCAATATGTACCAGATGCAACTTATCAGGAAAATGAAATAGTTCCAAAAAATGAGGTTCAACCAGTTTGAATAAATTTTAAAGCAGATAGAGCAGCTAAAACAGGAACTAGAAATTTAGCTTTAAAAATAGACTATGTTTATGATGGAAAAGAATATTCTTATTCTTATGATATGGCTATAACTATAGATTCAAAAGTCTTATCGTTAGAAGAAAAAAATAGTTCAAATGATTTAATAGCTGATAATCAATCGTTTGATGCCACTCCTTATTTTGTTAAAGGAATGGCAGAATTTAATAACTATAAACAAGTTAAAACAAATAGTTATTCTGATGCTGAAAATAACACAGGAAAAGCAATATTTTCTGAGTATAGTGGTAAAACTTTAAGTATGGATGTTAATTCAAATGATTTCAAATTAAACAATGATTACTTGATTAAGTTATTTAAAGATTCACTTTCAGGTGACGCTAAAAACAGTTCAGATAATTATAAATTTGAATTAATTGAAGATGGGGAATATACAAGTTTCTTTATAAAGATTACAAACAAGAGTAATGAACAAGATTTTGCATACATTAACCAAAGTTATAAAATAGTTGGAAATAAATTTAGTGTTGACTACAAACCATATAATTCAACTTGAAAAGAAGGGCAAGACCCAACAAATAAATATATTCAACAATACTTGGCTGAACCAAATTCTAAAGTAATGGATGGATATTTAGAACCATTAAAGCAAGCAAATCAAAGTTTCCTTTATGTGAGTGGATTTCATAAAAACGCAATTGAATATTATGGTCAATTAAAAAAAGAAACACTTATAGATAAAAACTCATATTATAAATATCTTTTAAATAATTCGTTTGAAGAAACTTTTGCAAATGGATGAGATTGAAAATTTAATTTTACAGGTCTTTTAGAACATATGAAATTAGCTGCTAAATATAACATTAAAGAAATACATTTAAATACAATGGATGTTGGTGGATTTAGTTTTAACTTTGCAACTGGTGATGATACTTACAGAGAACTTGGACTATACTCTGGTGTAGATCTTGTAAGTACATCAACAGGTAAAATATCTTCTCAAGGAAATGTTTATGTAAAAACTGTACACACACAATTGGCAAAACAACTTTCAAAATTCTTAATTGATAACAAAGACAATAAAGATATTCAATTAAAAAATGGAGATAATGTAAAAATTTATTCAACTTTTGATGAACAAAATGAATCATCAATAGAAACAATAATGAAAAACTTTAAAGAAAATGCTGTAAGTGATGATCAAATCAACAGAGTTTATTCTTATGCATTTATAGGATGAAGATCTGAAATAACCAAATTGATTAAAAAGAACATTTCAGCAAATGATGAAAAGAAAATCAATGACTATATTTCAAGTGATTACGTAGACACTTATGTGATGCAATCAAGAATGTTGAAAGAAGTTTTAGATAATAACTTTAATATGGAAGTAATAAGAAAAGCAATTTTAAATAGACGTGAATCTAACAAAGTTCATAAGTTCTATTTCTACAATTCTTGAAATAATTATCCAGGAGCATTTATACAATCTGATTATTCTGAAACTGCTTGATTAATGCTATTCTCTGCCTTAATGGGAGCTAATGGTTTTGTAAGATTTGCATATGATCATTATGCAACTGTAAACCAAGGTTCATTTGATGAAAATGGATTACCACAAATTTACAGTACTGAAAAATTAATAGGTTCTGGAAATGTTGACCATGAAGCTGGACAAGATTTTTTAACTTATGGAGGAGATGCAAACAACAATGCTTTGATAAGTATTAGAATGCAAGTCAATATAAATATTTTAAATCATATTTATAAATTAAAAACCTTACTAAACTCTGGTTTAAATGTTGTTTCTGAAAATACTTTAATTAGAGCTTTATCACAAGTTGGTTATCCTGTATCAAGATTAATTGAAAAAAATAATAATCAATACAAATGATATGAGAGTGAAAATAATGATATTGAAAAATTTAATTTATATTCATCAACTTCTAATAACTTTTCAAAAACATTAGGACAACAAGTTTATGAGTTGATAAGTATTATAGATAAATTAAAAGGAGAATAATTATGATATTTAAAATTAATACATTATTTTTAATTTTTTTATTAGCTCTTTCTCTGTTTAGCATTTTAAATTATTTTACTTTTACAAAAACCAAAAAATGAAATTATATTTTTCTGGGTAAAGATATTGGTTTAATGGTTTTATCAATAATAACTTATTCTATTTTTGAATTCGTATTAGAAGATCAATATAAAAATGGTTTATTTATACCTTCAGAATTAAATTATTATATTTTATTTACATTATTGGCAATTCAAGTTGGTTTTATTATTTTCTGATATTTTGATTTTAAATTTAATTTAAAACAAAATATCTTATCAATAGTTTGTTTATCTTTAAGTATTGTATTTGTGATTTTAGATACAATACTTAGTCAAGTATATTTGAATTCTAATATCAGTTTCAATACGTTCATGATATGTTTCTATGTTTCAGTTTCTATTTTAATTGTTTTACTACTTAGTCAAACAATTATTAATGAAATAATCAGATTTAAAAATAACAACTCTGTAAAGAGAGAGGTTAGAATGATTATCAAAGCGTCATTAACATTTATATCAACAGTTTTACAAATTATAATTTTAATTTCTGCTGTTTTATACAGCAAAGACAATAGCAAAGGAAAGATATTCTCTGATTGATTAAATTATGGATATCTTCTAGGGATAATTATGTTGTGATATCCAACAATCTTATTTCAAAGTATCAATCTATTCGTATATTTAGAAGACAACAAGACTGAAAAGAAAGAAGTTGTAGAAAATTTAAATTAAAAGTCTTGCGGAGGAAAAAATGAGAAAGAAATTAATGGTTTTTGGTTCGGTTATGCTTGGAATAAGTATAATTGGAGCACAAGCTTTAACAGTTTATGATAAATATTTTAAAGCTATATCAATCGACGGAAAATACATAGAAAATGTAGTTTCTGTAGGAAAAGAAGATATGGATAAAGATTTGAATATCTTCTTTGGAGATTCAATGTATAACTATGCAAACTATTATGATTCAAATAATAAAATTACTTTTAACGGTAATTATGACTCTCTATTCAATACCGAAAAGAAAGCAAGTCAATTAAATGTTTGAAGAAATGATAGAAAAAGCGAACAAATGATAATTGTAGGAAACAAAAATAAAAATTTAGAAAGTGTATCTGCATATATTACAAACTTTGATAATGGAGTTACTGCACAAGTTTCTGCAAGTAATTTAATTAAAAGTGAAAAATCAAAAGGAACTGTAGCTATACCAAATGGTATGAGTTACCATCCAGATAAAATTTACAATAACTATGCAAATAGATTTGATGATTTCATAGTTCAACCATTTTTGGTTAACTTTTCAAGTTACTCAGATAAAGTTGTTGAAGGAACTTATGAATATGAAATTACATTAAATTATAAAGTTGATGGTGTATTTAAAACAAAAGTTGAAAAAATAAGTATTCAAACTTACAACATTGATGCAAATATAGATAATGGATTTTCATTCAATGCAATGACAAGTCCAGCAACACTAGCAACTTATAATTTAAATCCTGCAAATGTTGAGGGTGCAAATAGTTCAAGAACTATTTCACAAAGAGCAACCGATAACAAACCAAATAATCAAGAAGCTGCTTCTGTTAAAAAATATTTAACAGATAAAGAAATGTATTTTGATTGAATGACGTTTAATAAAGATTATTATCCAACATATCTTAAAGATGATTACAAAGATTTATTAAAAGAAAATTACAAATACATGAATGAAATGAATTCGGAATATGCATATGCTCCAACATTTGGAAATTCGGTTATGAGAATTAAAGTAAAAAACAATAACGTTTATAATACTCATGAAGAATATCTTGAAGATATTTCAAAGAGTACTAAAGAAATGTTAGAAAATGATAACCTTGAATATACTTTTGATTTTGATGGAATGAAAAAGTATATAGAATTTGCAAAGGAAAACGGTTTTAAAAAAATCTATCTTCCTTCAATTACTAGAGGAACAAATGGAATTAAGTTCTTTTATGATTATGATAACAATAATGGGATAAGTTCTAATTTTTCTGGAAATGAAAATGCGCCTAACTTAAACTTCTATATAGTTTCTGCGTTAAAAGATCTTTTAATAGGATCTTCAAATGCAGGAATAATAACTGAAGCAGGTCAATTATACATTGATAAAATCATTCCTAAACTTACAAGTTCTTTATTAGAATTTATAAATGAAAATAAAGAACTATTAAAATTAGATGATGGTAATGATATGCAATTCTACATTTCAATGGATGAAACTTCTTATTCAATTGATAGTGATATTGTAAAAGCAGTTAAATCAGTTGACACTGATTCAAAATTAAAATTCCACGCTTATGTTGGATGACAATATGATATTGATATAAAAACTGATAAGGGTGTTGAAGAAAGAATTGTAAATATGTTTGATGACATCACAATTCAACAAAGAGAAATTATTATGAAAGCTTTAGATGATAAAACTATTTTTGAGAGATTGAAAAAAGCTTTTGCTGAAAGAAAAGCTATGGGTAAAAAAACTTGAATGTATTCTTCTTGAAACAATGCCCCAGCAACATATGTAGCTTCACTTCCTTCAGAATCTTATTGAGGAATGTTAGCAGCTTACAAATTTGGTTTAGATGGATTTACTAGATTTGCTTATGAAGGATACAGAAGCAACATCACAGCTGATGGTGATTATGACAATTCTCATAAAAATGAACCTGGTGATGCATACTTAATGTATCCAACTTACTATCTAAAAAATAGTGCACCAAGTATGAGAATATTTAATATTGAAGAAGCGTATCATTTAGTTAAAAAAATGGAAGTTTTAACTGAAATAGGTGAAAGTAAATTATCATTTACTAATAAAGAAAAAGAATTAATTTTAAATCAAATTGGTAGACCTACAAAATTCACTCAAGATTCAAACTTTATATTTACAGTATCTCCATCATTGAAAGATATTGATATTACAAAAACTTCAACTTACGTAAATGTAATGATTGAAAATGTAAAACAATATTTAGAATTGAAAGGTTTTTAGGTGATATTTATGAAAAAATTACTTAATTTAATGGCTAGCATAACTTTATCTGTATCTGCAACAAGTTCACTTGTTGCTTGTGGTTCAGATATTAAGCCAGAAAATATTAATATAAATATCTCAAAATCTCAATTAAATGATTTTGTAGAACAAAATAGTGTAGTAGATTTAATAAAGAGTAAAAATATAACAAAGTTAAAAGAACTTGAAGTACAAATTTTAAAAAATGCAAAAGTTAGTCCAAGTAAAGCAAAAGTTATGTTGAGTCCTGCGTATAACGCAAATTCAAATATTTTTATAACAATTGATCAAATCAAAGATCTACCTGTTATTAACATGTTTTCTCTAGTTATTTTTGCAACACCAAATAATTATGTAGAAAGTAAAAGTTATGATAATAGAGCTTTATTATCAGAAATTTCTACAGAAATTAGTGTAAATGAAGCTTTGTTGTTTCAAGAAGAAGCTCAAGGTATTGATAAAGTTTATTATTATTATAAAAAATCTATGGAAAAGATTTTAGATCAAATTTCACAAAAAGCAGATAATGAAAAAATCTTAAATTCATTAAAAGAAAAATATAACTTAAAAGATGCTCAAGAACTAAAAGACTATATTGAAACAAATTTAAAAACTATTTTAAATAGTGCTCAATTAGATACATTGGCTCAAGTTGAAAATAATAAATTTACTATCAATGTAAAAGAAATTGAAAATCAACCCAATTGATTAAACAGTACTTTTGTTAAATTTGATAGTTACTATAGTGGTGTTACACAAGCTCTAGAAAAAGACTTAAATTATTCAGTAGTAACTCCAATTACAATTGATAATAGAGAAACTCAAAAAATCGAAGATATCTATAGACTTGGTCAAAACAAAGACGAAAAAAATGAAGAAGAAACTTTTGCATTAAGGGTAAAGGGTCAAGCAGAATCAACTAATTTTGGTGATTTATATCCAATAGTTAAAAAATATGTTTCTGAAATTATGTCAAATCATTACATAGAAAGTGGTTTAGAAATAGGGTCTGACATGTTTGAAATGAGGCTGATTAAAGCAGCTTCTGGTGACGATGTATTTTGAAGTACAGGGTGAAGTAGTGATGCAAATATTTGGGTAGATAATGCTAAACTTTCAGTAGCATCCCCGGGTAAATATTTTGGTGAAACATTACCAATATTAAACATTTTATTCTATAGTTCAAATACTGAATATATTACTGTTAAAAATGATGCTGAAAACAAGAAATTAGCTTTATTCCATTTACCAGTTAAATTCACTGGTTAATTAAACATTTTTTTATAAAAAAAGTAAAAAAAGTGAATTTTTAGCAATTAATAATATATAATAATTTTGGTTTAAAAGAAGAAGCGCACAGCTCACCGTCACTTTAAAGAAAACGGTAAAAACTTATTTACTATCTAAATAAAACATAGATACGTTAAAATAATTTTCAAGTGTGCTCCTAGACTTTTAAGGCACACTTTTATTTTGGAGGAAAAATGGCAGACAACAAAAATGCAAAAACAGAATTTGTGAATAGAGAAATAAGAGCTAGACAAATTTTGATTATTAAAGAAGATGGTTCAAAAGAAGGACCATTAAATAAATTCGAAGCTTTAAAATTAGCTGAAGAACAAGGACTTGACTTACTTCAAGTGGGTATGCAAGACAACTCAACAGCAATAGCAAAAATATTGGACTTTGGTAAGTTCAAATATGAACAAAAAAGAAAACAACGTGAAAACAAAAAAAACCAAATCAAAGTTGAAAATAAAGAAATTAGACTTACAGTTGGTATTGGTGATCATGATATGGATACAAAAGCTAGAAAAGCTAGAGAATTTTTAGAAGCCGGAGATAGAGTTAAAATTTCTTTAAAATTTAAAGGAAGAGAAATAGCTTATCAAGAATTTGGACTAGAAACACTAAAAAAATTCTATACAAAAATTGAAGATATCGCCAAAATTGAAAAAGATGCGAAATTAAACACTCGTTTCTTAGACATGTATGTAGTGCCTAAAAAAGGTTAATAAACGAAGGGAGAAAAAGTTATGCCAAAAATGAAAACTAAACGTGCATTAGCTAAAAGAGTTAAGAAAAACGGAACTGGTAAACTTAAAAGAGGTCATGCTTATAGATCTCACTTAGCACAAAACAAAACCACAAAACAAAAAAGACATCTTAAAAAAGCATCATTCGTATCAGCAGGTGATATGAAACGTCTAAAAGGATTATTACAAAACTAAAAGGTAGGTAAATAGTATGGCAAGAGTAAAATTTGGAAAAGTAACAAGAGCAAGAAGAAAACGTTGAATCAAAAGAGCTAAAGGTTACTACGGAACAAAAAAAGCAAACTACAAGAAAGCACATGAACAAGTTGTACGTTCAATGCATTATGCATTCGTTGGACGTAAACTAAGAAAACGTGATTTTAGAAAACTTTGAATTGTACGTATTAATGCAGCTGTTAGACCTTTAGGTTTAAGTTATTCAAAATTCATGAATGGTGTAAAACTAGCTGGAATTGATATCAACAGAAAAATGTTATCAGAATTAGCAATTCATGAACCAAAACAATTTGAAAAAATTGTAGATGCTTCAAAAAAAGCTTTAAGCGCTAAAAAATAAGATGACAATATATCGAGCATAGCTCGATTTTTTTGCTTCTATATAGAGTTTTGACAGACTTATAAAAAAAGTGATTTAAAAATAGTTTTAAACTTACCTATTTCTTATATAATATATAAATATTGAGGTACTAGAAAAATGGCAAAATTAGATGAAAAAGGAATTATAGAATTTACAGAAGAAGACATTGAAACAGCTTGAAACAATTCACCAGAACTAGTTAATAAAGAAGCACAAGAATTTAGAATGTGTTTTATTTGTAAATTTCACATGAAAAGAAAAGAATTTAATAATTTAGAGTTGGGTAAATTTGGTTGAATACCAGAACCAATAAATATCAAAAATTTTAGTTTTGAAAGCGCAAATTTTGTTGCAATACATCCAGGATGTTCTGAATTTAGACCAAAAGATGATTGTACTAAAATTCTAAATAAAGTAAAAAAAATGCTTTGAGCATTTGATGAAAGTATTTATGAAAATGAAAAATAGGACAGAGTCCTATTTTCTTTTGTAATTTAGACCAGTTAGATTTAATACTTTGGTCATTTTTTTTCTAGCTATTTTTCTAGCTTTTTCTGCACCTTCATTTAATCAATTATCAACTTCATCACTACCAAGTAATTGATTATATCTTGTTTGAATGTCTGTTAATAAAGCTACAACAACTTCACTAACTTCTTCTTTTAAAACGCCATAATCTTTTCCTTCAAAGTGTTTTTCTACTTCATTCATTTCAACTTCTTTTAATGCTGAATATATTGTAAGAAGATTACTTACACCTGGTTTATTTTCAGGATCATATTTAATTATATTTTCAGAATCAGTAACTGCTGATTTGATTTTCTTTTTAACTTCATTTACATCATCTAATAATGCAATAAAACTTTTAGGATTTTCAGCAGATTTAGACATTTTTTTGCTTGGATCTTGTAGGTCCATAATTTTTGAACCTACTTTTGGAGTAAATTCTTCAGGTGTTGAAAACATTTCTCCAAACTTATTATTCATTCTTTCTGCTAAGTTTCTTGTAAGTTCTATATGTTGTTTTTGGTCTTTCCCAACTGGTACAAAAGCAGGGTCATAAAGTAAAATGTCTGCCGCCATTAAAACAGGGTAAGTTAATAGACCAGTTGGAATGAATTCAGTTCCATTTTCAGATTTCATTTTTACTGATTTGTCTTTGAATTGAGTCATTCTTTGTAGCTCACCCAAAGTTGTATTACAAGTTAAAACCCAAGCTAGTAGAGTGTGTTCTAAAACTTCGCTTTGTACAAAAACTGTTGATTTTTTTGGGTCTAAACCACATGCAAAGTATAAAGTAACCATGTTTTTTATATTTCTTCTCAAATCTTCTTTACCAATTGGTGTTGTAATTCCGTGTAAATTTGCAACAAAAACAAACATTTCAAATTCATCTTGCATTGAAACAAAGTTTTTCATAGCACCAATATAATTACCTAATGTCATTTGTCCTGTGGTTGTAATTCCACTTAACATTCTTTTTTTTTCCATAAAAATATACTCCTTTAAAAATAAATATCATTGTTATTATACATTTTATTTGTTTTTATAATATTAAATAAGTAAAATATATTATACAGGTGGTAAAAATTATGTTTAAATTTAGTATTGTAAAAAATGATTACATTGTAACTGATGTTAGTGTTGAACAGTTGTTATCAACTCTAACATCAAAAGGACATGTTTTAGATGAAAAAGAACCAAATTTTGTTTTTGTAATTGGGGGTGACGGAACCTTTCTTAAAGCGGTTCAAAAATACCAAAATAGCATACAAAAAATAAAGTTTATTCCTTTTAAATCAGGGGGAATAGGTTTTTATACAAATAAAAACAGAGTAAATGAACTTGAAACTATCCTAGAAATGATTGACAAAGAAACATATTTTGAACATTCATATGAAATGTTAGAAATAAAAAATGGAAAAACAACTCATCTTGTAACAAATGAAATGAAAATTCTAAACGAAACTAAAGCTACTTATATAAAGATATTTATAAATGATGAGTATTTAGAAACATTTCATGGAACAGGACTTGTAGTTTCAACCCAAACTGGAAGTACAGGTTATATGAAGTCTACTGGAGGCGCTGTAATTCTTGCAAAAGGTGTTGGATTATATCAAATCCAAGAACTTGTGCCAGTAAGTACAAACAAGTTTAGAACATTAAATTCACCTATAATTTTAGACAAAAGAAGTAAAGTTAGATTTGAATTAGAAAATATAAATGATTTGTTAATTTGTGATACAAAGCAAAGAAAAATAGAGGATAAAATTTTAGATATTACTGTAAGTGATATTCAAATTAAAATGATAAGTCATATTAACCCTAAAGATACAAGTGAAATAAAAGTTTTACGTGATATCTTTATTAAAGATAAGGAAATGATTGAGTAATGAATTTTATTTTAACTATAACATTAGCGTTTGTTGCATGTATTTGTGCACTTGCTTTATTGATATATTTAAGTCTTGCAAAAAAGATAAATATTAAATTTAAAAGAGATAAATTAATTAATGATCCAAAAGCATTTACTTATCCAAACATTTTAAAAGGTTTGGGTGGAATTCAAAATGTAGAAAAACTTGAAGACAAACAAATTAAAGTATTGTCTTCAAGTTTGGTTGATGAAAAATATCTAACTAAAATTGGTGTAAAAGCTAAAGTTGAAAAAGATATTGTAACTTTATCTGTTAAAGGCTTTAACTTAAACAACTTTTATAAGAGGTTAGATAAAGACTTAAAATAAAAGAGAACTTTTAAAAGTTCTCTTTTATTTTTCAAATTTTCTTTTATATGCAAATGAACCACCAGACAAAGTTCGAGCATTATAACCTTGCTCTCTTAAAAATAAGGCAGCTTCACCACTTCTATTTCCAGCATTACATACTGTCACGATGGGTCTTGTAAAATCAATCCCTAAATAGGTTCTATAATTGTTAAATAAATCTTTAAGTTCGATGTTTTTAGCATGTGGTACTTTATAAAGAGAATCAAATTCTTGTTTAGTTCTAACATCAATAACTAAAACATCATCTTCAATTTCTTTAAATTCTTCAACTGATATATTCATTATTTTCACCTCATAATTATTATATTTTATTATTTTACTTTCTAACATTAAAAACTAAATTGACAATATATGTAAGGTAGATAAAATAAAAAGCAAAATAAAACACTGTTTTATATTGCTATTTGTTAATAATTTACTAAAATATAGGTGTATTTAAAAGGAGAAAGAATATATGAAAAAATTATTAAGTATATTGGCAGCTACAAGTTTTATAGCTTCTTCTTCAGCAACTGTTGTTGCTTGTGGAACAGAGGTTATAACTTTGACAGATAGTCAAAGAAAAACTTGAGATGAAAAATACAACAATTTGTTAGATCTATTTCATAATGAAATATACACACAAATTTTTAGCGGTACAAATAGTGAATTAATATCAAAAACAACAAAAAGTTTAGCTGAAAGAAATAGCGAAACTGGTAATTTAACTTTAAAGAAAGAAATTTCATTAAGTTCAACTGATAGAGCAAACATGAAAGAAATTAAAAGTTTCTTCTTAGACACTCAACCTGCAACTATTTACTTGTTAGAAAGAGCGGAAAAAGAAAAAGTTACTTTTGCAAAAAATGCAGAAGAAATTAAAGGTGTTAAAGATGAATACAATACAAAATTTGAAGAGTACAAAACTAAACTAGAAGAAAATGGTTCTTTAAAAGGTGTTATGGATGCTCTTATAGAAAAAAGAAATAATGCTGATGGAGAAGAACAAGCAACATATAAAAGTTTAATTAACTTTTTAGAAAATCCTACAGCACAAGGTTTATCATTATTAAACACTTTACACGATAGTAAAGATGAAAGTGTTAAAATTTCTGATGAAGATTATAATGCAATCAAATCATTGATCGAGTTAGAATTTAAAGTTTCAATGCCAGGTTACTTATTTGAAATTTGAAATTTAAGTACTTTTATAACAGAATATGACACAAGTTATAAATATAATAAAAAAGCAGAAGGTTATCAAGAACTTACAGCTAATTGAAAAAGCGCTTATAATTTAGGTTAATATAGCAACAAAAACAATAGGATTCTATTGTTTTTTTTATTTTAATAACTGATACACCTTTTATTATTTTTTCATATGTTATTATATGGGTATATGGTAAGTGGTACCAAAACTATTTAACAATTAAAAATTAACAACTATCAAAATTCTCACCATGCCAGAAAAGGAGATAGTTATTAATGATATATTTAATAAAATTTAATTACAATAGAATATTTACATCTAAGTTTTTTATTTTTTCTACTCTATTTACATTTCTAAGTAGTTTAATGCTTTATGTTATATGGGTAGTTAAAGATTCTAATTTATACTTAAATTGAATTTCTCTAGCTGTTTGAATTATTTACATTGCATCAATGAGTGTTTATTTTATATCAAACATAATGATATCTGATGTTAAAAACGGTATCTTTAGTTTAGAGGTAAGAAAAGGTGTTGATTATAAAAGTGCTATGTGAGTAAAACTGATGGTTGTAAAATCTATTATTTGATTAACCATACTTTTAGCTATGCTTTTGTTTTATATAGTTGTTATTATAATAAAACCTTTAAAAGTTCAAGCTTATATGGATGGATTTATACCTGGTTATGCTGCATTGTTTGCTCTAGATTTTTTATTTACAGGAACTTGTTTGTTATGTGGAAGTTTTATAAAATTAAAACCTTTATTGGCTATAAATTCGTTTTTAATAGGAGTTTTTATTTTTTCTCCACTAATAGGCACTTTTCACACAGCTTTTTTGCATAAAAATTATAAATATGGTGTTTATGTAAGTTCTTCTAGCGAACATTTAACAGGACTTAGATTACAAAAATACGCCGATGAAAATAAAGAAGGTTTAGTTTCGTTTTTCTTTAATGAAATTACAACTTTTAATGATCCTGAAAATTTGGTTATAAAAAGAAAAGGTAATATTTTAGACCATAGTTTTGATTACATCTTAGAAGAAAAAAATTTTAGAATGTTTTACTTTTTATCAATTGGACAACCTCTTGAAATTGAAGAAACATTAAACGCAGATAAAGAAATGAACGCAGTTTTTGATTTCTCTTTAACAGAAAAATTCAAAAACAGTAAAATAATTAATTTTTTTAATAAAACTATTCTTATAAATGAAGAAAACAATTTTGAAGAATCCATTTTTGAAGGTTTTGATATAAAAAATTTAACAGGTAAAAACCAACTATTTGATTATCTAGATTTTTTAAGTTCTACTGAGATGGTTCAACTATTAGAAAAAGAATTTAATTTTAAAGATGTAAAAAAAGATTTAAATTTTATTAAAGACTTAGCATGAGATTTTTGACTTTGAGAAAAAATGTTTGTAGGTCCAGATTATAGGGGTGATTATATTGTAAATGTAAATAGTGGTACGTCTGGAGTTTATCCTTCTGTATGGGGAACTGCAAGATATTATTCTTTTTCATCACTAACAGATTATAAAATACGTGATGGGAATCAACTTTTTATAATTTTAATGTCTTATTGAATTTATAAAAATGGACGAGTAAAACCAAATACTGGTAAAAATGTGGTTGAAGGATCGGCTTATGATTTGATATATAATGATGAAGATAAAAAAAGTAAACTATTTTTGGTAAATCCAATATTTAGCTTTCCTTATATGACATTATTTACAAAAACTTCAAGCAATATTTTTGTAAGTGAATTTTTAAGTGATACTTTAATGCCTTTTACTTATATGCATGATTTAGCTCTATATGAAAATGAAAATGCTATAGTCAAGGAAACTAAACTGTTTATAGAAAGAGATAATTTGCCTGTAAAGTATTTTGAAAACACCAAATTAGTAATTGATGTTTGAAAATTTTATTTGGCATATATTGTCATAGCATTTATTCTTGCCTTGCCCACTCATTTCATTTATATAAAAAGAGTTAGACCATAAGGTGGGGGTGATGATATGTTGGAAATTAAAAATTTAACAAAATTATTTTCAAGTGGTGATGGTATTTCAAATATAAGTTTTAGCATCAAACCAGGTGACATTGTAGGGATGGTCGGAGATAATGGTGCTGGTAAGTCAACTATTATAAAAACTTTATTTAATGAATATGGAAAAAATAGTGGAGAATTTTATTTAGATAATTTACCTCTAAATAAAAAAGACTATAAGAAAATGGCTTTTTTTCCAGATCAAAGTATTTTTCCGAACAATATAAGTATTGAGAAATATTGTACTTATTCTGGATGTTTATCTGGAATAAGTAAAAAAACTATTTTATTAAGAACTAGAGAATTATTAAAATATTTAAAATTATATGAATATAAAAATAAGACTTTTAAACATTTATCTGCAGGTATGCAAAAAAGAGCGATGCTCGCAATCACTTTGATTTCAGACCCAGAAATCATAGTTTTGGACGAACCAACTTCAAATTTAGATTTATCATCTAGATTTGAATTTCTAGAATTACTTAAAAAACTTGCAGGTTCAAATAAAACAATACTAATAACCAGTCACATAATAAATGAGTTACAAGGTCTAATTAATAAATTAATTATTATTAAGGAAGGAACCTTAATTTATGAAAAATATTTAGAAGAAAATGAAATGATCTTATCAATTTATAATAATAAAACAAAAAGCAACGAAGTTAATAAGGATAGAAATAATTTAGCAGATATTTTTTCAAAGTAGCAACAAAAACAATAGAACCCTATTGTTTTTTTATTTTATTTTATTCAAACTTTTGTATGCTAATATAAAAGAGTACGGTAAGTACTAAAAACTTATCAAAAGTAAAATTATTAAATTTTAATAATTACAATTTCAATAGCAAATAATATCTAAAACATAATAATAAAATTTAAAAATAACAATAAAAGTAGCAATTAATTAATTTCTGGCTGCAGTTTTTTTGTTGGAAGAATGTATCTATAACATTTTTTTAAATAAAATTTGAACTCACACTTTAAAATTCAGGGTATCAATCTAGGGGGGTAATTAATTTGAAAAGCTTAATTATTTTTAATTATGGTAGAATGCTTCGTAATAAATTTTTTTGGTTCTTAACCTCATTGATCCTCGTGACAAGTTTAATTTTGTGAGGTGTTTGAACAAATCTTGAAGGACTGAAAATTAAAAATGACTCAAGATTTCATCATTGAATTAGTTTTTCCTTGTGAATTTTGTATGTTTGCATAATAACAATTTGAACCGTAGGAGTTTTTGTGATTTCTGATGTAGAAAATGGTATATATAGTTTAGAAGTGAGAAGGGGTTTAGATGCCAAACTTATAACATGAATTAAATTGTTAGTATCCAAAAGTGTTTTGTGATTCATTGTTTTATTTGGTATGCTTTCATTTTATTTGATTGTGATAATTTCAAAACCTTACTCAGAAGAAATGTTTTTAAAAGGCTTCATACCAGGATATTTTGCTCTAATTGTATTAGATATATTTTTTACAGGATTATGTTTTTTTGTTGCAAGTTTTGGAAAAATTAAGTTAATGACATCTATCGCTTCTTTTTTAACTGGTATTTTAGCAATATCACCCGCACTTTCAATTCTTCATTTAGCTATTATTTATGATGATAGTATTTATGCTGATTATAGATATATAAATGGGTTGGAAATGCAAAAGTTAGCTAAAAGTAAGCCTGATGGGTTAACACATTTGCTATTTGAAGGTTTTGCAGATTTTAACAATAACAAAACACTAGAGGTTTTTAAAAAAGAAGATAAAGGAGAAGATGAGGGTTTTGAAAGAACACAAAATTCACTTTTAGAAGATTTTGATAATAAATCAGGTGGGTTATGAGAAATAATTTATTACTATATAACTTTAGGACAAATCTTGGACATAGATGTACTGTTAAATAGGAACGCTGCTTTAAATAGTTATTTAGAGTTTAAGTACAAAAAAGATTCAGAAATTTCAAAACTGCATAGTTTTTTTGAAATAACTAATCTTAAAAGTGACAAAAGTTATTTTGATAAAAGTGTTTTTAAAAAATTAAAAAAAGATAATATTGTTGGTAAAAATCAATTAAATGACTATTCAAAATTTATAACTTCAAAAGAAGTGATATCTAATTTGGAGCAAAAGTTATCCTTGCAAAACTTAGGCGTAGAGATAAAAGAAATTAATAAACTTATTTATAAAGAAATATCTAATTTTGGTATTTTAATAGAGACTGAAAAAATGGGTTCTTTAAATAAAATCAAATTTTCGCTAAATGGAAATGCGCAATCCGATGTCGGATATAGTGGAGTGCGTAGCTATGAGTTTGGAGAATTTTCAACAAATCCAATTGATATATATGATGCCTTAAAAGTTAAAGATGGAAATCAATTATGGATGATGTTTTTGATTTATTTGATAGGTGCTGCTTCAAAGGGTCGAGTGGCCCAAGGTGAATGACCTGGTTTTTATAAATGGAGTGATGTTATGGAAGATGATATTTGGAGACTAAGAAAATTGTTTTTAGTAAACCCCTTTATGAGTATTCCTTTTATGAGTCTTTTCACTTTAAGAAGTAATGATTTGACTTTAAATAATGGCTTAATGAAAGTTTTAATTCACAACTTATATATACAAGATGTTATCCCTAAAGTAAATGAAAATTATGAGCCAGAAATTAACTATATTAGGAAAGCTTATTATAATATTTCAAAATCTCCAATTATAGATTATGAAGTAACTGATGTAGTTTTAAGAAGTGATGTTTATTATATTTCCTATTTATTTTTTGGTCTATCATTTCTACTTATAGGACACTTTATTCATATTAGAAAAGTAAAGCCATAAAGGAGTTCAATCCATCTCTTTAATGTTACAGAACTATTAAAAACAGACTGGTTTATGTGATATATTTTATAATCTGATATTTTAAATAAAAATTCAACAAATAAATATAACATTAACAAATAAAACAAAAAAATAGAAATTTACAATTTAAAGGTTTCTATTTTTTATTTTATTCAAACTTTTATATGCTAATATAAAAGTGTATGGTAAGTGCTAATAACTTATCAAAACTTAAGATTAACAATTAATAACTATCAAAACTGGCCATACCAGAAAGGGTGATATTTATTAAAAAAATGTTAACTATTTTTGCTGCCTCGTGCTTATTCTTTGGAGTTGCAATTGGAAATTATAATAATATTACAAATATACAGAATGTTAAGGTCAAAAACCATTATAAAAAATCTAAAAATAAAGTTTTAGAATTATCTAGAATAAAAGTTGAAGATTTTGAAACTGATCTTGCTATTTTTGATAATAAACATATAGATGAAAATACTTATTTAGAAGAAATTAAGTGATCAATGATTGATAGTAATCCTCATATAGAAGATGAACTTTTTAATATATGAGATTCTTATTTATATAACGAACCCTCACAATGATTTGCAAATGGGATTGATTGAGAAATGCCAGATAGGAACGAAGAAATTTTGACAAGAGTTACTTTTAGACCTAAAAATTTATCTATGTTTAAAGGTGCTTTAAGTTTCAAAATGACTTTAGTTAATAAGTCTAAAAGAGTATATTCGTTAAATAGTATTATTAAAAATAAAAATCTTGGAACTATAAGTGATAATAGTGTTCAATCATTGATGAATAACATTGAGACTAAAAATAAAGATTACAAAATTAATTGAACACAATTGAAAATCAGTTCAATTAATAATAGGAGTGCATTGATAACACCGATTATGAATTCGGAATATTACAGAGGTGAGTTAAAGATTGAATTCTTATTAGGTATTAATTTGAATGATGTTATAAACAATTTTGAACTTGGTACAATTAAGGTTAAAATTGATGAACAATTAATATTAGATATATTGGCAGAAAAAAACAATAAAGTAGATATTAAAGAACTTAAGGTGCAAAATATAGATTTAGAAAGAGAAATTGCAGTAGTTGTTCCAATTAATGAAAATTCTATATATTATGGGTCAATAGAAGTAACTTTTAAGGAAATTAAACATTTATCTAGTATTATTAAAAATACTTTCTTGGGAGCATTTTCAAATGTAAACACTTTAAGTGTGGTGGACATGATAGTAAGATATAACGAAGGTGCTACTCATTATGATTTTTTGATAAATCATTCAACAGTTACTTACACAGGTTTTGAAATATATGGTAGGGAAGATAACCATTACTTTGGAACTGTTAGAATAAGTTTTTTAGCAAGTGATAAATGATTTGGAAAGATTGAATCAGGAAGAAGACAAGTAGATTCTTATATGACTCTTCAAACTGATATCAAAATACAATCAATAAGATTCACGCCAAGTCTAGGAAAAACAGCTTTTTTAGAAAATTATAGATGGCTGAATTTTGACGCATTTAAATTTGCTAAATTAAATAAAGATGTAAAAATAAATGAAAAAAAAGGTGGTTTCAAATTGGAGCTTACTAAATATTCTGGTGGCAAGGAATTGTTTCATTATAGCTATTCAAATGTAAATTGAATGAAAAGTTATGCTTTCATTGAATACAGATGAGAATATGCCACAATAGTACTTTCTATCTTAACTGCTGCTGAAGCACATGCAAAACAACAAAATGCAGCATGAGCGAGAGCTACTACAGAGGTCAATGTAAATAATTTTTACTTTAGTTAGAAAGTATGTGAAGTTTTAATGAAAAGTTTAATTAAATTTAATTATAGTAGAATCTTTTTTTCTAAAATATTTTGAATATCTTTTGCATCTTTGTTTTTGTTCAGCGTTGTAATGTGAAGTGTTTGAAGTAATCTAAAATATGATTCTTATTATAAACATGCAATTTATTATCAATGAACAACTTTTGTTTTATGGCTTCTTTTTATCTGTGCCTTTACCATTTGGACAACCTCAAATTTTATTTTAACTGATATTGACAATGGTATATTTAGTTTAGAGATTAGAAAGGGATTGGATCATAAGACAATTGTTTGAGTAAAAATCTTAATATCAAAAACCATATCATGATCTGCAATTTGTTTGGGTATGCTATTATTTTTTGTTATTGTAAAAATTTCTGCCCCACTCAACAATGATTACTTTTTAAAAGGGTATATTCCAGGTTATACAGCATTAATAGCTGCAGATATTTTTTTTACTGGTATTTGCGTACTGGTGGGTAGTTTTCTAAAAATGAAAGTTATGTTATCAGTGTCTGCATTTTTAGCAACATTGCTTTCTCTATCTCCTGCCTTTGCAATACTTCATGTAGAATTTCTACTTAATAGTGAAATTTCAGTAGAGTATAAAAACATAAACTCATTGAAAATACAAAGTTTGGCAAAAGAAAATCCTAAAGGCATTGTTAATTTTATGTTTAGTGAATTAGCAAAACTTAAAGAAGAGACAATATTTGACTTAAAAGAAAAACCTAATTCTTCGACTGATTTAAAAGGTGATGAAGCTTTTAAAAAAATTGAAGAATACTTTAAAGAAGCGCACTATGAAGTTTGGGGGGTAATATATTACTATATTAATTTCGGTTATGTTTTAGATTTGGAGTTTTTGTTTAACGAAAATGAAAAAATAAGCAAAAATACTGAATTTAAACTCTCAGATAGTTTTAAGTCATCTGATTTATACAAATTTTATGAGCTTTCCAATTTAAAAAATGCTAAAGGAAATTTTAAAGATACCCTCTTTAATGGTTATAGTAAAAAAAATTTAAGTGGTAAAAACCAACTTAATGATTATATTAAATTCTTAACATCAAAAGATACAATAACAAGTCTTGAAACAACGCTTGGTTTAGAAAATATAAAGGATGAAATTATTGAAATAAAAGAAATTATTAAACATGAAATAGCATTTTTTGAAGTTTCTTTAAAGGACGGAACTGAAGAAGGTGGAAGAAAAAATATAATAAATTTTAATGATAATTTTTCTCAAAGTATTGGTTACGAACATATAAGTTATTGATGATTGCATAGTTGAATAGTTAACTTGTTAGATTATCAAGAAGAATTAAGCATAAGAGATGGGAATCAAATGTTTATGATGTTTTTAACTTATTTTATTGGAAAAGCTGCTAAATTGAATCCTGACCGTGAAAATGTTGACTACTCAAATAGTGTTTATCAAATTATTCAAAATGATCCTTTCTCGCTAAGAAAGGTTTATCTTGTTAACCCATTTATGAGTCTGGTTTTTATGAGTTTGTATACAGTTCGCTCTAATGATGTAGGTTTAAATAATGTATTGATGAAAAATCTAAATTCTTGACTTATTCTACAAGATATTAAATTGATACAAAATCCGAAATGGATTAATCAACAAAGAGAATTAATTGAACCATATTCTCCTTTAGAAGATGTGCCAACCATTGATTATGAAGAATCTAATGTAGTTTTAAGAAGTGGTGTGTATTATATTTCGTATTTATTTTTTGGGCTAACATTTCTGCTTATAGGACACTTTATTTATATTAGAAAAGTAAAACCATAGAAAGAGGTAAAAATGATAAGAGTTGAAAATTTAACCAAGTTATTTTCAGAAACAAATGGTGCAAGGGATATAAGTTTTGAACTAGTTCCAGGTGATATTGTAGGAATGGTTGGAGATAATGGTGCTGGTAAGTCAACCATTATAAAAACCTTCTTTAATGAATATAGAAGAAATGATGGAAAAGTTTATTATAATAACGAAGTTATAAACAAAAGAAAATATAAAGATTTTGCTTTTTTTCCAGATCAAAGTATATATCCAAGAAATATATCAATTGAAAGATTTTGTATATACTCTGGTTGTTTATCAAACATGAGTAAAAAAGAAAGTAAATCTACTACTTTAAAATTATTAAGACATTTAGAACTATTTGAACATAGAACAAAGACTTTCAAAGAATTATCTGCAGGAATGCAAAAAAAAGCGCTTTTAGCAATTACAATGGTATCAGATCCAGAAGTTATTATTTTAGACGAACCAACTTCTAACTTAGATGTAAAATCTAGAATAGAATTTCTAGATATTCTAAAAAGACTATCAGAAAAAAACAAAATAATAGTTATAACTAGTCACATAATAAATGAATTACAAGGCTTGGTAAATAGGGTATTAATTATTAAAGATAGTAGACTAGTGTTAGATAAGTACTTAGAAAATAACGAAAAAATAATAGACTTATACCAACAAAGTGCTTCAAAACATTTTCAACTTGATAAACAAGGTTCTTTTGAAGATATATTCTCCTAATAGCAATTAAAAAACAATAGATTTCTATTGTTTTTTAATTTTCTAAAAAATGCATAAAAACATATAAATTAACAGCAAATTAAATTATAATAATATTGATTTTATTCTGTGGTCATGACCTTTTTAAAGAATGACCAAACATTTTTAGAAAATTAATAGAACTAAATAAGGAGAGAAATATGGCAGAAATTAAATTTATGGCCTTAGGTGGTCAAGATGAAAGAGGAAAAAACACTTTCATAGTAAGTGTTGACGAAGATTTATTTGTATTTGATGTAGGAATTAAGTTTCCTGAAAGAAGTATCTTAGGAATTGATGTAGTAATTCCAAGTTTTGACTTTTTAAAAGCAAATTCAAAAAAAATAAAAGGAATCTTTTTATCAAATCCAAGCAGTAATAATGCTGGAGCAATAAGCTACATTTTAAGAGAAATTGATGCACCAGTTTACTGTAACGAACTTACAACAACAATCTTAAAATACAGAAACTTAAAATACAGAATTAAAAATAGAGAAAACAACTTCAAGATAGTTAGAGATAAAGAAATCATTGAATTTGGTAAAAATAAAGTAGAATTCTTTAGAACAACTTCAAGTTTCCCAGAAACTTTTGGTTTTGCGTTACATACTGAAGATGGTGTAATTGTTTATGCAGGTGATTACATAATGGATGGTAGTGAACAATCTTGATTCTCAACAGACATGAACCACTTGTCTAAAATAGCTGAAAAAGGTGTTTTAGCTTTAATAAGTGATTCAGAGTATGCTTCAAGAGTTGGATATACTGTTCCAAATCATAGAATTGAAAAATTTATTACAGCACCAATGAAAGATATGAAACACAGACTTGTTTTAGGGATGTTTGAAGAAGATGTTTTCAAGTTATTTGAAATCATTAAACAAGCAAAAGAACAAGGGAGAAAAATGGCAATTTATGGTAAAACACTTGTAAAAGTTGTTGAATCAAAAATTATTCAAGAATCTCTTGGGATAAACAAAAATGACATTATTTCATTAAATGACTATATGAAATCTGATGATGGAATATTGATTTTAACTGGAGCTGGGGATTTACTTTATTCAAGACTTGCAAAAATTGCAACAGGAAATGATGATGTAATAGAATTCTCAGAAAAAGACACAATTATTTTAGCAACTCCACCAGCTGCTGGGGTTGAAAAAAGACATGCAGAAGTTTTAGATGAACTTGCAAGAACTAATGCAAATATCATTGCTTTAAGTGATAGAAACATTTGATCTATGAGAGCAAGTTATGAAGACATCAAAATGATGACAAGAATCATGAAGCCAAAAAGTTTCATTCCAATAAAAGGATTATATAAAGACTTTTTAAGTGCAGAAAAAGCTGCACTTGAAGCTGGAGTTAAACAAGAAAACATTCAATTAATCAATAATGGACAAGTTTTAAAAATCTCAAAAGAAGGAAAACTTGTAATTGCATCAGAAATGGTAAAAACAAGCGATGTTTATGTTGATGGAATTGGAGTTGGAGATATTGGAGCTGTTGTTTTAAATGAAAGAAAACAATTAGCAACTGATGGAGCTGTTATAATTGGTGCAAATATTGATGAAAAAACAAAAGAACTTGTTTCATTAATAGACATTCAAATGAGAGGTGTTATCTATATTCAAGAAGATAACCCAATCTTTAAATTAATGCAAAAACAAATTATTGATATTTTAGATCGTCACAGAACAGACACTAAAAATAACCCAACGGCATATGATTTAAATGTAATTAAAAAAGAGATTATTTCTAGAATTAGAAGCACAATTAAACAAGACACTGGAAAACAACCAATAGTTCTTGTAATTGTAAATGAAATTAACATTAGTAGCTTTTATGAACCAAGAAAAAGATAGCAATAAACACCCTAATATAAGGGTGTTTTTGCTTTATTGTTTTAAATCTATATAATAAAGGGTGAGGTGATAATGTGTTAGGAATAAAAAAAGCAGGACAAATAACATCAATAGTAATTAATGGTGTAAGTTTGTTTTTGTTATTGATTACTTTGCTGTTTTTGACAACAACAGATATGGTGTTAGAAGTTGCAAAAGAAAGTATGATTGATGAAGATATAGCTTTAATAGAAGAAGTTGCTAAAATAGCAGTAACTATTTTAGTAGTATTATTCGTTATTTCAATGATAATTCAAACAATAAGTGTCGTTTTGAACTCATTGGCATTAGCTAAGAATAATGATAAAATAGGTCTTGTAGGTGCTATATTTGCATTACTTAGTTTAAGTTCTATAATTGGTGGAATTCTAAGTATTGTAGGTATTAGTAACTCTAAAAAAACAGGAACGGAGTAATATTAATGAATGGATTAAAAAAAGGTGGGCTTATAACATCTATAGTCTTAAACGCGATCGGAGGTTGTGCCTTTGGGGTTTGTGGCTTTATATTTTTATTATTTTTTGCCCTTTCCTCAGATGTCGGGAAAGCTACAGATGAAGAAACCGGCTCATCATTTTTCCTAGTAGAAGCTCTTATTTTCATTATAATGACAATAATGCAAATAGTTTCTATTGTATTTAGTTCAATTGCCCTAAAAAAAGGTGATGATACAAAATTTGGATTAACAGCAGGAGTGCTAGGAATCGTAAGTTTTTGTGGTTTAATTGGTGGAATTTTAACAATAATTGGTAATTCAACATCAAATAGTAATGAATACTAAATTATAAACAAAAAAAGGAGATTTATCTCCTTTTTTCTGTAGCTTAGCGCCACTTTCTGTCGTATGTCATATCCTATAAGATAGACAACCCAGTCAATTAATAACCGATTACTTTTATAATACCATGTTTATATTAGAATGCAATTATTTTGAACAAAAAAAGAGATTAAACCATTGTTATTTTTTTTATTACCAAATAACACAATTTTAAAATGTGTAAAAATAAAGACTAAAATGTATTAAAATTATATGGTAAGGGCAAATAGGGTGATTTTTGTGAACAATTATGAAGACTTTGTAGGTTTTCCTGTAGACGATAATGATTCTGATAGAACTAGGGCGTTTGAATTACAAAAAAAACAAAGAAGACCAGATTCAATTTCTTGAATAGTTTCTGCTTTAATACTGTTTTTTTTGAGCGTAATTTCTTTGGGAAGAATAACAGTTGTAGGACAAGTTTTAGATGATGTAATATTTACATTACCATTTGGGTGATTTAAATACTTTCTATATCTACTATTTTTTGTCATAGACTTTGCAATCTATTTTGGAATAAAAATTAAACCTAAAAAAAGATTTATATTTATGATTTTTGTAACATGAATTGTCTTTTGTTGAATAATTTCATCAATTTTATTTATTGTAGCCCATCATATGAAAAGTCAATCATTTGTTGTTGACAAAGTATTTTCTAAAACTATTTTTGTAGACACTGTTGAATCTTATTTAACTCATTGAAAAAGACATTCTTTCTTTGGAGATGAAAATAGAAATCTTTTAATATCAAGTAGAGAAAGTTACTTTACAATGTGAGCTGGTGGAGGTTTATTTGGGACTGTATTGGCTGGTATAAGTTCATATACCACAATTTATGGAGGTCTTGTTATAGCTTTATTTGGTTTTTATTTAAACATGATTTGAATATTTACTGGAGATCCATTTTACTTATTAAAACCAAAAGGTAAAAGAAAAGGTAAAAGACTTAGAATTTTATCTCTTAAATCTAAAAATCAATTTAATATTGGTGAAAATAAAAAAAGATCTAGAAAAGGTAAGTTCTTTAAATTAATTCAATTTGATGAAAATACAACATTGGATAATTTTGATGTTATTTCATCAATTAGAGAATCTGATATGACAATTGAATTACCAAGTTTTATGAAGGTGCAAGAACATAATGTCTATGCACCAGTGGATGCTGGTTTTTATGATGATAACTTTGATATACCATTTGAAAACAGAAAACCAGATCCTTTTAAAGACGTAAAGTTGGAAGAAGAGAAGTTCTTTGGAATTGGAAATAAAGGTTATGAAAATATAGGTTATCAAAGTTCTGAACCAGTATTTTATCAAAACGAAGAAACTGAAATAGCCCCAAATGAGCAATTTGAAGCTATGTATTTACCGAGAAGAGAACAAAAACCTGAAAATGAAGTACCTGCAAATTCCTTATATGGTAAAGAAGTAAGTCAAGATGAGGTTCGTAAAAAACTTGAAAGAGAAGCTCGTATCACTCCACATGGTGGAAATGGTAGAACAAGAGAAATACTTGGGGAAATGAAATCATCTAATTTTGACAATACAAGTCAATTATCTTTAGAAGAATTTATAAGTTCTTCTAATTCTGAAATTAATCAAAGAAATGAAAATGTTCAAAAAGCAAGTGATTATGTTTCACCAATGGAAGATATCTTTACAAAAACTGTTGTAAATGGTTATGGAAGATTTACTCCAAGAAACCAAAATACTCAAACTATTGAATTGAATCATAATAATGCAACAGAAAAAGAATTGTATGTAAATAATAATTATGTTTTACCTGACATTGAAATATTGAATAAAGATTTAAATAATCAAAAAGAGTTTGAAAAACTTAAAGAAATGGCTCAGTTGAAAGCAAATTCAATTGATGCAACATTTGAACAATTTGGAGTTAAAGCCAAAGTTGTAAATATGAATATTGGACCTAGTGTTACAAAATTTGAAATTCAACCAAGTCCAGGTACTAAAGTAAATTCAATTACAAGTTTAGAAAACGACTTGAAACTTGCATTAGCAAATCAACACGTTAGAATTGAAGCGCCAATTCAAGGAAAAGCTGCAGTTGGTATAGAAGTACCAAATGATAATCCTGTAATAGTGCCAATTAGAAGTGTTATTCAAAATGTACCAATTCAAAAATTAAACTCAAAACTTTTATTTGCAATTGGTAAAACTGTAACAGGAGAAATGTTATTTGGTGAATTAGATAAAGCACCCCACTTGTTAGTTGCAGGTTCAACTGGTAGTGGAAAATCAGTTATGATTAATGGTATTATTTCATCAATCTTGATGAGAGCAAAACCTCATGAAGTTAAATTCTTAATGATCGACCCTAAAAAAGTTGAATTATCTACTTATGCAAATATTCCTCACCTTTTAACACCAGTTATTAGTGATATGAATCTTGCAAATAATGCATTAAAAAAAGTAATTAATGAAATGGATAGAAGATATGTTTTATTCACAAAAAATGGTGTAAAAAACATTGAAACTTATAATGCAAAAATAAGAGATGATAAGAAGAAACTTCCTTTCTATGTAATTATTATTGATGAGTTAGCAGACCTTATGATGACAGCAAACAAAAAAGATGTTGAAGAATCAATTACAAGACTTACTCAAATGGCAAGAGCTGCTGGTATTCATTTAATTGTAGCTACCCAAAGACCTTCAACTGATGTCTTAACAGGAGTTATTAAATCAAATATACCTACTAGAATAAGTTTTGCAGTAGCTTCTGCAATTGACTCAAGAACTATTCTAGATTCTTCTGGAGCTGAAAAATTAATCGGAAGAGGAGACTTACTTTACTTACCACCTGGTAGTTCTAGTTTAATGAGAGCACAAGGGGTATTTATAAGTGATGATGAAATCGAAAGATTAGTGGATCACTGTTCAAAACAACAAAGACAAATGTTTGATGAAGAATTCATGCAAATGGAAAATGATAATGATAATGGATATGGTGACTTTGATGAAAAAGATGAATTGTTTGAAGAAGTTAAAGATTACATAATCAGAGAACAAAAAGCATCAACAAGTTTAATTCAAAGAAAATTCAAAATCGGTTATAATAGAGCCGCAAGGATTATTGATGAATTAGAAGCTATGGGGGTTATTGGACCACAAAATAGCACTAAATCAAGAGATATCTATGTCAAAAAAGAAGAAATTTATTAAAACGTGATTAAATTAATCACGTTTTTTTATTTATAATAAAATTAATTGTTTAGCAACAATTGGGGGAGGGTGTTTTTTTATGATAATTGAAAATCAAATAAAGCTAATACCTGAAAAACCAGGTTGTTATGTTTACTATAATAAAAATAAACAAGTTATTTATGTTGGAAAAGCTAAAAATTTAAAACGAAGAGTTTCTTCGTATTTCAATAAAGCACATAACATAAAAACTACAAAACTTGTTAGAGATATAGTTTCTTTTGAAACTTTTATAACTCAAAATGAAAAAGAATCTCTACTTTTAGAACAAAATTTAATTAAAAAATATAAACCCAGATATAATGTTGTATTAAATGATGATAAGAAATATCCATACATTGCAATTACAAATGAAAAAGACCCTAAATATATTTATATTAGAAATTTTGATAAGAAAAATAAAGCTTCATTTGGACCATTACCAGATGGTTCAAGTGCAAGAAATATTTTGTATGCTCTTGAAAGAATTTATCCTTTAAGAAGATGTAATGGTAATTTAGGAGAACCTTGTATTTATTATCATATCAATCAATGTAGTGGTGCTTGTTTTAAAGAAGTTGAGCCTAAATATTATCAAGACCAAATTGAAAAAGTTACAAACTTTTTCAATGGAAAATCAAATGATGTTGAAAAAAGATTAAATGAAAAAATGGTAAGAGCTGCAGAAAATTTACAATTTGAAGAAGCACAAAGAATTAAAGAGTTAATCGGTCATTTATCATTTACACTTACAAAACAAGATGTTGATTTAAATGATAATTTAAACAGAGATGTCTTTAATTATTTTGAATACGAAGAATATATTTGTTTAAATGTTTTATTTTACAGAAATGGAAAATTGACATTAAAGAACAATGAAATAATTAAAAATGACGGACAAGATATTGCAGAACTTTTTAAAAGTTTTATTATGCAAATATACACTAAAAACTTAGTTCCAGATTACGTGTTAGTACCAAAAGAAATTGAAGTTGGAGATTTAAAAAGTATTTTTGGAGATAGATTAATTGATGATAGTTTAGAAAATTCAAAAAGATTAATAGAACTTTCAAAAGATAATGCGAAGGAATTCTTACTTCAAAAAATTCATTACAGTGATCAAGTTCAAGTTACAAAACAAGATATTTTAAATGAATTAAAAGATGCATTTAATTTACCAACATATCCATTTCATATTGAAATGTATGATGTTGCAAATATTCTTGATGAATTTGTAACTGGTGCTATGGTTGTATTTAAAGAAGGTTTGCCAAGTAAAAATGATTTTAGAAAATACAATATAGATATTGACCAAGAGGGTGATTATCACAGAATGTATGACATGATTTATAGAAGATATAAACGTGATATCAATAACCCAGAAAAATTTGCAGATCTAATAATAATGGATGGGGGAATAATTCAAGTTCATGCTGCTAAAAAAGCTTTAGATGAACTTGAAATTAAAGTTCCTGTAATTGGATTGGTTAAAAATGATAAACATAAAACAGAATATGTTTTAGATTTAAACGAACAAAAAGTTTATTTAGATAAACAAAGTGAATTATTTAAGTTACTTGAATCATTCCAGTTGAGAGTTCATAACTTTGCAATTTCAGGATTTAGAAAAAGACAAGTAAAAGGAACTATAAAAAATAATGAACTTGAAAATGTAAAAGGTATTGGTTCACTAACCATTAAGAAACTTTATGAAAAATTTATTAACTTAGAAAATATGAGTCAAGCTAGTTCAGAAGAGTTGAATGAAATAATAAAAAATAAAAATGTTAGCGAAAGATTGGTAGAATATTTAAAAGGAAGAAAAGAAAATGAGCAAAGTAAAAATTAAAAAAGAAAAAGTCGAAATCCTGCCATTTGAAAAAATTAAAACACCTTTTTGGAAGGTAGATGATTTAAAAGAAATCACAACAATGGCGATTCCAATTTTTATTCAATTATTATTTAATATTTTAATTTCACAAATAAATTTAATTGCAATAAATCATTATAGACATGGTGTCTATTCTGAAGCGGTTGCAAAAGCTGTGTTGTCTTACAATACTTTACAATTCATTCCCAGCCTAATTGCAACTGGAACTATTGTTGTTGCAGGTAACTTAATTGGACAGGGAAGAAAAGAAGAAGTTTCTAAGGTTGTAGTAACTGGACTGTTAATAAATTTTGTTATTAGTGCATTTATCTTTGCAACAATAGAAACATTAAGTGATCAAATTGTTCACTTAATGAATGCAGATAATTTAAGAGTTATTAAAGAAGGTGATGTGGTTCTTGAAAACAGTGAACTTAGATTCGTTTCTAGTTACTATAGAATCTTAAATGTTAATATCTTAACTTTATCTTTATCTCAAGTTTTTGTAGCTGGGCTACAATCAATGAAAAAAAGTACTTATGTAACAATTGGTACAGTTATAGCTAACGTTATAGATTTAATATTAGTTTCTGTTTTATTATATGGAACAAAATTAAATCCAATTTGAAGTGCATTGACCATTCCAATTACAGGAGTATTTCAAATAATTTATATGATGTTTATGTGTTTCAAGTTTATTGATTTTAAAGTAAATAGAGGAAAACAATTAAACTGAATTTATGCAAAAGAAACTTTAAAAACAGGACTTCCAATAACAATTGAAATGGGAGTTTGAAATTTATGTAACTTTGGAACTGGGGTTGCTATTGCAAAACTTGGAGGAACAGGGGCAGAAGATGATAACCCTTGAATAGTGTTGCATAGAAATGCAAACAGCATTGGACAATATTCAACAGCCTTTATTCAAGCAATGGGTACAGTTACATCTGTATTTGTAGCTAGAAAAATTGGAGAAGACGATAGACAAGGAGCTTATGAAACAGCTATAAACTGTTGAAAAGCTGCGATTTACGCAACTTTATTGGCAAACATTCTTATGTTAGCTCTAAGTTATCCACTTCTTGAATTGCTAGGTTCTCAAGGTAAATCATGACCTTGAGGAGTTGGGATGCTTTCAATTTATGCTGTAAAAATTCTATTCGATACAGTTAATATGACTTTACTAAGAGCACTTTGAAGTGCAGGAGATCTTTGATATCCAATTTTAGTATCATTTGTAACTATGGGAATAGGAATGGTAGCTTTACCATTTGTTGTAATATATGGTTTTGATTTACTTGGTGGATGAGGGTTAATGGCAATTTATGCAGTTCTTTCAGTTGACCCAATTAGTAGATCTATAATTTATGTAATACGATGAATTGGTGGAAAATGACAAAAATATATGCATATTATCAAATAAAAAGTGTATAATATCATAGTTAAATAAAGGGGACTAACATTATGGAAAAAGAAATTATTTTAACTAATGAGGGACTTAATGAATTAAAAGAAGAACTTTCTAATTTAATAAATGTAATTAGACCACAAGTTATTGAAGAACTTGTTGAAGCTCGTGCTCAAGGGGACTTATCTGAAAATGCTGATTATGACGCAGCAAGAAACAGACAAGCTGAAGTTGAAGCAAGAATTAAAGAAGTAGAAGGAATGCTTTCTAAAGTTAAAATCATTGATGATGGTGGTAAAAAAAGTAGTGAAGTGAAGGTTGGTAACTCAGTAACTTTTTCAAATGCTAAAACCAAAAAAGACATGACAATCAAAATTGTTGGTGCTATTGAAGCTGACCCATTTGAAAACAAAATTTCAAATGAATCACCTTTAGCTAAAGCAATGCTTGGACGTTCTGTTGGTGATACAATGGAAGTTAGAGAATTAAAAGAACCTTACAAAATTACTATTAAAGAGATAAAATAAGCCTATAAAGGCTTTTTTTATTGAAAGGATAAATAATATGTTTAAAATTCAAAAAACTTTTAAAGATAACTTACCAATAATTTATGTTGTAGGTACTCCAATCGGAAATATGGCAGATTTTTCTAATAGAGCTGTTGAATGTTTAAATGACGCTGAAATAATTTATTGTGAAGACACTAGAACTAGTAATGTTTTATTAAAAAAATACAACATCTCAAAACCATTGAGATCTTTACATAAGTTTAATGAAAATGAAAAAATTGATGAACTTGAAAGTGTTTTAAAACAAAATAGAAACATTGCTTTAATTTCTGATGCAGGAGTACCGTTGATTTCAGATCCAGGAGCTAGAATATTAAATGAATTATCAAATAAAGAAGTACAATTTTCAATTTGTCCTGTTAACTGTGGACCTGCATATATTCACGCAATGGTAATGTCTGGTTTTGAAGCAAAAGAAAATATATTTTTAGGTTTTTTAGATAAAAAACCAAATCAGTTAAAAGAAAAATTGAGTTTATATAAAAAAAGTGATGATTTAATCGTAACATTCTATGAATCAGTTCATAGAATTGTAAATACTCTTAATGTTTTAGGTTCTTTTATAGATAAAAAACATAATATTGCAATAGTCCGTGAAATAACAAAGTTAAACGAAGAAGTGATTAAGGGAACAATTCAAGAAGTGAAAGAGTTTGTAAATTCACCTGATTTTGTTGAAAAAGGTGAGTTTGTTGTAGTTTTAGATAAAAACTACAATTTAGAAGAAAAAGAAGCAGAATTTGATGCAATTGAGGAAATTGAAGAATTAATAAGTCAAGGAACCTCAAAAAAAGAAGCAATTAAGGTAGTTGCAAAAAATAGAGGTCTTAATAAAGCTGAACTTTATAAAAAGTTTCATAAATTTTAAAAAAAGTGTACATTTTTTTCAATTTCATGACGATAGTTATAATGGAGGTGAAAAAAATATGACAGAACTAACTTTAGAACAGAAACGTAAAGTTGTTGGTGGTGCTGGAATTCCAGCTGCTTTTCTAAATGCAATAGGCGGAATAGTTAAAAGTGGACTTGGTTTCATAGAAAACATGTATACAGACATTGCAACAACAGTATTTTTATTTAAACATGCTAACGATTATGACAAGTTAGAAGTTAAAATGGGTAATAGCACGATTAAATATGACAATACCCAATCAAATAAGCTTGAGCTTGAAAATCAAGCTAAGTTACCAGAACCAGTATTTTTGGTTTAGATCAAGACATTATATTCAAATAATTTAAGTTTTTATTCAAGTTTAATCTTTTATCTCAAACCCTTTCTTGTCAATGGAGATTAAATTATCTTATTAAAAAATCGCTTCAAAACAATATAACTTTTATTTTTAAAGATTTAACCCTCTTATCTCTTCTTGCTCATACTTGGGGTTAAATCGGTTATGAACTTTACTTAAACATCAAAAAATCATTTTACACAAAAATCACTCTAAATGTATTTTAATATTTTTCCAATCTCTAATGTACACATCCTTTCTATCATAGAGATTACTTATCCTTTGCTATTAAATTAATCTATTATTTACTTAATAATTTTCCAGGTTTCCTTTCTTTTTACCTAATAAATTAAATAAGTAACTTCCAATTCTATTTCATCCAATAGATTAATGTTAATCACTTATATCAAAACTTTTCAGACGAGTTTTATTCTTATCAAATAACAATTAGCTCTTATTTGTCAAAAATAATTAACACTTTTTTATAATATTTTAAAATTTTCATAATATTTAATGTAAAATAATTTAGGTTGCTAGTTTCAACCGCTCTTTTGTATGTATACAAGCAATCATTTATGATTCACATACAAGGCGAGTCCAGACTGGAGGAAAAAATATGTTCGCAATTATTAAAACAGGGGGAAAACAAATCAAAGTTCAACCTGGGGACGAAATTTACATTGAAAAAGTATCAGTAGAAGAAGGTAAAACAATCACTTTTAGTGAAGTTTTAGCAACAGATAAAGAAATAGGTGCACCATTAGTAAAAGGTGCAACTGTTACTGGAACTGTAGTAAAACAAGGAAAAGAAAAAAAACTAAGAGTTGTTAGATACCATCCAAAGAAAAACGTAAACAAAGTTTACGGTCACAGACAACCTTTTACAAAAGTAAAAATCGATGCAATTTCAGCTAAAGCTGCAGCTCCTAAAGCTGCTGCTCCAAAAACAGAAGCTGAAACTCCAAAAACAGAAGGTTAGTTTATGGTAAAAGCTAAAATCAAATATAATGATGATAGCATTATGAAAATTGAAGTATCAGGTCATGCTAACGCAGGAGATTATGGAAATGATCTTGTTTGCGCAGGAATAACAGCCATTGTTAGTGGAGCTTTGAATGGTCTAGACCAGATGCACAATAAAGATGTTGATTTAAATGTTGATGATAATGTAATAACAATTATTGTTAAAAATGACTCAATTGAGTTGCAAAAAATATTACAATTCTTGTTATTTCAATTAGAAACAATTGAATTTCAATATCAAAAGAATTTTAAAATAGAGGAGGTGTTCTAAAATGCGTTTCTTATTAGGACTACAATATTTCGCTTCTAAAAAAGGAGTAGGATCAACAAAAAACGGTAGAGATTCAGAATCAAAACGTTTAGGTGCTAAAAAAGCTGATGGGCAATTTGCAAATGCAGGTTCAATTATCTTTAGACAAAGGGGTACTAAAATTCACCCAGGTGTTAATGTAGGACGTGGTGGAGATGATACTCTATTCGCGTTAGTCTCAGGAATTGTTAAATACCAAAGATTTGGTAAAAACAGAACTAGAGCAGTTGTTATACCACAAGAAGCAAAATAATTATATGAGCTCCCGTATGGGAGCTTTTTTATTTAGATCGGGAGAAAAATATGGATTTATTAACAATCGTTATAATTGCAGGAACAATAGCTATTATTTTGCTTATCTTTTTAATGACTTTTGCCACAATTATGGTTCAAAGGAACCAAAATTATGCAAGAGTAAGAGCAAAGATTAGAGCATTTAGAAAGATTTTTGTTTCTAAATTAGATAAAATAATTAAAATTAATGGGCAAAATTACGCAGAAACATTTAATATTTTTCCTTTCATGAGTAACTTTTCAGAGACATATAAACACTTTAAATCAAAAGGACTAGTTTCTTTTTTGAAGAGAGTTGAATATAGTTTTTTAAAGGAATATAAAATTGTAGAAGAACAATTTTTTGACTTCAATTACGAAGTTTCAAAAGAACTTGGTCTTTTTAATACAAATATCGTTAAGAATTATAATAAATTTGTAAGTAGAGTTTTTGAATCTTATAGAAGAACTTTTATAAGTGAAGTTATTCCGCTTATAATTGCAAAATATGAAAAAAAATCATATGGAATTGTTCAATATGAAATGGCAGATTCTTTTATTGATAAAGAATACAATATATTTATTGAAAATTTAGATATTATTTTAAATGCAACTCTTCATGCAGTTGCAACTCAAACTGATGATTGAGAAACAGACTTTGACTTTAGAAATTACAAAAAAGTTGATTTCAAAGAGAGTTTGAAACCATTGAGAAATGATCTTCTTGAAGCATACAAAATCTTGGGGGTTACTCCAAGTGACAGTGATGCTTCAATTAAAAGAAATTACAGAAGACTTTCAAAACAATATCACCCAGACAGAGAAGGTACTGGAAGTGAAATTGCATTTATGAAAGTTGTTGAAGCATTTAATATGGTTAGAAAATATCGAGATATGTAGAAACTTTGTTTCTAGAGGAGAATTAAACTATGAAAGTAGAAAAAAAAGACTTATTGGAAAACTACTTCCCTCAAGCATTAGAACACACAAAAAAAGTTATAGCTATGCCTTCTTATAGAAGAGATATAACTAAAGGAAGTCCTTTACCCCAAGAAACTGTTGAAGTTTTAAATTATTGTGTAAAACTTTGCAAGGAATGAGGATTTACAACTTATATAGATTCAAAAAACAGATATGCATATGCAGATTATGGAAATGGTGACAAATTATTTGGAATCATTTGTCACTTAGATGTAGTTCCGCCAGGAAACTTAAGTGAATGAAATAATCCACCTTTTGAACCAATAGTAAAAGAAGGTAAATTATTTGGAAGAGGAGCATTTGATGACAAAGGTCCTACAATGATGAACTTATTTGCTTTTAAATATTTAATTGATAATGGATTTTCACCAGATTACACAGTTAGATTTATTTTTGGTACTAGTGAAGAAACTACATGAGAATGTATGGAAGCTTATGTTGAAAATGAAAGACTTTGTGATTTAGGTTACGTTCCTGATGGTCATTTTCCTGTAGTTTATGCTGAAAAATGAATTAGTGATGTAGATTTAATAGGACAATTTGATTGTGACTTTGAAATTGAAGGTGGATTTGTTTACAATGCAGTAAACGATCTTGTTTCATATAAAGGAAACAAGATCGAAGAAATCTCAAAGATTTTATCAGAAAACAATATTTCAACTTATCTTGAAGAAGACAAATTAATGGTAAAAGGAATTGCAGCTCATGGTAGTTTACCTCAAAAAGGTGTTTGTGCTGCAAGTTGATTGCTGTTTGCAATGGATAAAGTGGGAATAAAACACCCAATAGTTCAATTTGTTGCAAACTATGCACACAATAACTTTGATATGAAAGAAGTTTTTGGGGATTTAACTGATGAAACAGGTTCTTTAACTGCAAATAATGGGATAGTTAAAATCACAAATGGTGATTTTAGATATACATTTAACTTTAGAATTCCTTGTACAAGAAATCCTCACGTTGATGTAAACGAAACACTTGAAAAATTTGTAAAAGAATTTGGTATTCAAGTTGTTGTTAAATCAATTGAAGACAAAGTTTATTTCCCAAAAGATGGAGAAACAGTTACAAAAATTATGGACGTTTATAAAGAAGTTACTGGGGATTTAAAAGCAGAACCAATTGCTATTGGTGGGGGAACATTTGCTAAATCAATGCCAAATATGATTGCTTTTGGAGCTGAATTTGACATGAACGATTCTACAATGCACGCATACAATGAATATGTAAAAATTGAAGATTTAGAAAAAATGATTGAAATCTATGCAAAATCAATTGTAAAACTAACAAAAATTTAATAATTAAAAATCCAATTTAATTGGATTTTTAATTTACCTATCAGTATGTATTGTAATACTGGGTAAAAATCTTTATACTAATTATGTTGTATATAACTTTTAAAGGGTATGCAATCACATTTAGGAATTCAATTACCCAGTGCCAAGTCACTTTAATCACTTGGTGGTAATTGTTCGAACTATTTGGAAGACTAACAAATTAATTTAAGAAAGAGGACATTAAAAATGGCAAAAGATCTAACAAGAGAACAGCTATGAGATGCTGGAGCTCAATTTGGACACCAAACTAAACGTTGAAATCCAAAAATGAAACCATATATTTATGGAGCAAAAAACAAAAATCACATCATTGATTTACAACAAACAATTTGAAGATTAGAAGATGTAAAAAAATTTGTTACATTTATCGGACAAAAAAAAGAAAAAATAATTTTTGTTGGAACTAAAAAATCAGCAAAATACGCAGTTAAAGAAGCAGCACAAAGAAGTGGAAACTTCTTTGTAAACTCAAGATGATTGGGTGGAACTTTAACAAACATGAAAACTATTTCATTAAGAATTAAAACTTTATGAGATATTGAAAATGAAGAAAAAACAGGAAAAATTAACCTAAGACCTAAAAAAGAACAAATCTTAATTAAAAAAGAAAAAGCTAAATTAGAAAAAACTTTAGGTGGAATTAAACAAATGCATAAACTACCAGCAGCAATGTTCGTAGTAGATCCAAAAACTGACGAAATCGCAGTTAAAGAAGCTAGAAAATTAAGAATTCCAGTTATTGCAATTTGTGATACAAACGTAGACCCAGATATGGTAGATTACGTAATTCCTGCAAACGATGATATTCAAGAATCAGTAAACATAATTACTAACTACATTGCAGAAGTTTATGCTGATGCAGCAGGAATCAAAATGCAACCAACAAACTTAAGATTTGTTGCACAAAAAAAAGAAGACAGACCAAACAATAACTACAACAACAGAAACAGAGATAACGCTTCAAACAACTCAGAACATGCAGCTCCAAAAAAAGCAGCAGAACCTGTAGCAGAAGCTAAATAATAGGAGAAGAAAAATGGCAGTTACAGCACAATTAATTAAAGAATTAAGAGAAATGACATCAGCTGGTATGATGGATTGTAAAAAAGCTCTTGAAGCAACTGATGGAAACATTGAAGAAGCAGTTGTTTGATTAAGAGAAAATGGTCTATCAAAAGCAGCTAAAAAAGCCGATAGAGTTGCAGCAGAAGGTGTTTCTTTTGCAAAATCTAACGGAAAAAGAGGGATTGTATTTGAAGTTAACTCTGAAACAGACTTTGTTTCAAAAAACGAAAAATTCATGAACTTAATCCAACAAATTGGAGATGCATTATTAAACTCAACAGTTTCAACTTTAGAAGAAGCATTAGAAGTTAAATTAGCATCAGGAGAAACTGTTAAAGAAGCTTGTATTACAGCAACAGCAACAATTGGAGAAAAAATTGAATTAAGAAGAATTGCTGCAGTTGAGGGTGATACAATTGCAGTATACAACCATGCAAATAGCAGAATCTCAGTTTTACTTCAATTTGAAGGTGAAATTGCACAAGAAGATGCTTACAATGTTTGTATGCATGTTGCTGCAATGGCACCAAAATACCTTTCAAAAGATGATGTACCACAAGAATTTAAAGATGCTGAAATGCACATCATTAAAGAAACAACAGATCTTACAGGGAAACCTGAAAACATTGCTGAAGGAATTTTAAAAGGTAAATTAAGCAAAAAACTTGCTGAAGTTACTTTATTAGAACAAGGATTTGTTATGGATGAAAAACAATCAGTTGGTAAATTCGTTGAATCTAAAAAATCAGTATTAAAACAAATGTTTAGATTTGAAGTTGGAGAAGGTATTGAAAAAGTTGAAACAGACTTTGCTGCTGAAGTTGCAGCGCAATTGAAAGGATAATGAGTAAAATGTTTTTAGCCGGAAAACACGATGTAAATTGAAACGGGAATGCACTTAGTGCAAGTAACTTTTTAATTTTGTTAATAGTATCATTACTTGCAGTTGTTTTACCTCTTGCAGTATTTGTTAAATACTGTATTAATATTAAAAGAAGTGAAAACAAAAAAGTAATTAATAAACTATTTGTAGTATTTTTAATATCAACATCTGTAGCAAGTTTAGCTACTTGTATAGTTGGATGAATTTTCTTCTATGGAAAATCATTTAGCGCAGAAATGGATCCAGATTTAGCTTGAGAAATGACTTTATCAATGATAGTTGTAACATATGCTTTATGTTGCGTATGATACATGATATTGTTATTCATTCCTCAAAAAATTTGAATTGAATTAAAAGAAGAGGGAATTGGATTCCCTGGTATGGATATCAAAGCAGAAAAAATCATTAATATTATTAATGATGAAGAAAGTAAGAAATTATATATTAATTACTTAGAGGGAAAGAGAAAACTTAAAAAAATCTCTATCCCAAGATCAACTGTATTAGGACAATTTCTTTTAGAAAACAGTTCAATTGTTGGAGTAACTATTGAAGTAAAAGATCAATTAGAATTCTTCAAAGATAAAACAAAAGAATTGAAATTAGAATACTTAACAGAAAATGAAGCTAAAAGAGTTGCTAAATCTAGTGACGACGAATCAAAAGAGGCTTAATATTAAAATGCACATTGGTGCATTTTTTTATTTAAACTGTTATACAATAAGAGTGAAAAAAGGCAGAGGTAGCAATATATGCTTGAGAAATACTCTTAGAACCTGATCTAGTTAATACTAGCGTAGGAAGCCCTTAACAATTAAAATAGGTCTGCTTTTTTTCGTGGAGGAAATTCATGAAAAATGAACAAAAAAAGATTTTTAATATCTCAATAATTTCTTACATTGCTGTTCAAACTATATTGATTCTTGTTGGATTAATATTTTTGGTGATACATCTTGCGTCTAGAAAGACCTGAGATGAAAATGGTGCTCTAGTTAGTATGAGTGCTGGAAACATAGCGATGATTTATATTCTATTTATTTTAGGATTTTTAATCATTGCTGTATTGCAAGCAGGTTATGTAATTATGATGATGCTTGAAAAAGAAGGACAATTAAAAAAACTTATCTTTTCAATCTTGCTACTAAATGTAGTAGGAATAGTGTACAGTTCTTTTGAAATAAAAGAATGAAATAGCAATATTGGTTATTTAAAACCAAAAAAATGAACTATCTATGAAATGTGTTATGTTGGATTACTATTGAGTTTATACTTACTAGTAAACTTCATTTCGGGATATATTCCCCCAATGCCATTTTGAATAACAATTTCATTTAAATATATATTCTTGTATGTTGGTGCATACTTGTTAAACTTTTGAGCTTGTCTGACACTTTGTGTTTTAGCAGCTAGTTTAACAGCTGTTATGCCAGGAACTGCTGTTCTATCACCGGTTCAATACTTATTCGACTATTGATTTGTTACAGTAAGTTTTGCTCTTGCAAGTTTGTTTAAACCTGCAGATAATATAAAAAATAAATACGTGGAAGCTGCAAACTATATTACCTTTATAACAATTCCTATGATTTGTGTATATGTATCAAGAGTTTTGTCAGGAGTATTATTTTGATTAAATCCTAAAGTTTATACATCTGTATATTATGATTTTGAATGAAATGGAGCTTGAACTTATTCAATGATATTCAACGCTTTCAATACAATTTTTGACTATGCAACATTGCTAATATTGGTACCACCAACATGCAAGGTTATGAAAATAGTAAAAGATAGACAAACTAGTTGAAATAAGGTTCGTTAAATAAAAAACCTGTTTTGTAAAAATCAAAACAGGTTTTTTATTTTCATAAAATAAATGTTAAATTTGTTTTTTGTTTAAATAATATGTAATTTTGCTATAATCTTTTTAGTGAGGTATTTATGGCACTACAATTTAAAAGAGTATTATTAAAAATTTCAGGTGAAGCACTAAAAGGTAACGAAGATATTTATGATAAAGATAAATTAGGAGATGTTGCTAGACAAGTTATAAAACTTGCAGAAGAAGGTCTACAAGTTGGTATTGTAATTGGTGGAGGAAACATTTGAAGAGGAAAATTGGCAGGAACATTAGAACTGCACAGAATTGAAGCAGACTACATGGGAATGTTGGCAACCATTATGAACGCTTTAGCTTTTGAAGCAACATTGAAAAAAATGGGGTTTAGTAAAGTTAAAGTTTACTCATCATTAGAAATCAAAACAGTAACAACAGCATATAACTATAGAGATGCACGTGAAAAATTAGACGAAGGTTATGTTGTAATTTTTGCTGGAGGAACAGGATACAGCTACTTTACAACAGATACTGGAGCATGCATTAGAGGAATTGAAATTCAAGCTGATGCATTATTAATGGCAAAAAATGGAACAAAAGGTGTTTATGATTCAGATCCAAACGCTAATCCAAATGCAAAATTCTTAGATTCGTTAACTCATAGTGATTTGGTTGTACAGAATCTACAAGTAATGGATTCAACAGCAGCTACACTATCAAGAGATGGTAATTTAGAAATAGTTGTCTTTGATATGAATGGAAAAGACAATATTATTAAAATTGCCCACGGTGATTTAGAAGCAACATACATTAAATAAGGAGTAAGAAAACATGATTAAAGATATTTTAGAAAATGTTGAGTTAGAAATGGCTTCAACTATCGAATCATTTAATGATTATCTATTAAAAGTAAGAACTGGAAGAGCGAATGCTAATATGTTAAAAGGAGTAATGGTAGATTTCTACGGAACATTAACTCCAATTGAGCAAACTTCTCAAATCTCTTCTCCAGAACCACAACAATTAGTGGTTAAACCATACGACAGAAGTCAAATTGGTTCAATTATTTCTGGAATTAATAAAGCTGATTTAGGTTTAAACCCAATGAGTGAAGCTGATTTAGTTAGAATCAACATTCCTTCATTAACAGAAGAAACTAGAAAAGATTTAGTTAAAAAAGTTTTTAAAGAATTAGAACAATTTAAAGTTAGAATTAGAAACTTAAGAAGAGATGCAAATGATCAAATTAAAAAAGCAGATGTTACTGAAGATGATAAAAAATTTGGTGAATCTGAAGTTCAAAAATTAACAGATAAATTTGTCGCTCAATTAGATTCAGTTGCAAAAGCAAAAGAAAAAGATTTAATGTCTATTTAATATAATTCACACTTCAAAATATTTGAAGTGTTTTTTATTGTTTTTTTAAACAAAAACCATTATTTATTAAAAAAAATTTGCTTGAATTCTTGCATTAAACATATATACTAATAATGAGGTGCATTATGGGCTATCAAAAAGGGGCATTAGTTAGTTATAATAACGAGAACTGAGTTATACTAGATATTCAAAAAAAACAAATATCTAGTGGGACTCTGAGTTTTTTGCATATAAAAAACATATTAACTCAGGAAACTGCTATTGTCGATTCTAAAATGGTTTCTGAAATATCTGCAAAAAAACCTGCAGCTGTTCAAGAAAAAAGTATAGACGATACTGCATATATACAAGGCTTATTTAATGAAGTAGATATTAATACAGACGATTTTTTCTCATTAAATACAAACACTCTTTTTGACATAAATGATTTACAAGATGAAAGTGAAATGGATGAAAATGAAGATATTGATTTTGGGAAAATCAATATAAAACCAGAAGTTACAAAGTTAGTTGAAAACTTCCAAATTCCTGAAACTAAGGTTCATTTAACTTCAAGAAGACCATCTTATCAAAGTTCAATTGAAAACTCTCCTTATGTTGATGAAACTTTAAGTAACATGAGTCCAATTGCAGAATTACCAACTCAAGAAATTATTCCTAAAAGAGTTATCAGAGAAAGAGAATATGCAAAAGAAGCTAAAAATATTTTAGAAGAGATTCAACAACCAATTGCAAATGAAGCAAATAACTTTGATCCGTTTGCAGAGTTGAATAGATTAGCTCCAGCTAAGGAATTGAATGCTCAAAAACAAAACACAAATGCAATTAATAATGATAGAAAATATGAAGACAATTTCAATAAACCAACAGGTGTGTTTGGTCAAAATCCATTCTCTAGTGGACAAGATTTTAACAGAAACCAACATTTCCAAAGTAATCAAAACTTTAATAACCAAAATGTAACACCAGTACAAAATGTAACACCAGTACAAAATGCTGTAGTTGAAGAGAAAAAAATGGCAGATCCAAGAGTTTTTGATTATCAAAAATTTGAACAACAACCAGAACCTGTTTTTAAAGAAAATTTAGAAGATGATTTCTCAACAAGAACTGACAAAATGGTAATTGAAGGATTAACTAAAAAAGCGGATAAATTTAAAGAAAAACACTTTGACGCTTTAACAACTGGACCTATAAATACCAAAAAATTACTTGATAGTTTTAACAAGAATAGAAAAATTCAAGAGAATTTAGATGATAATTTTGGTGAAAAAGATAAAGAAACAAACACTTTATTTGGAGTTAGTGGGAACTTTGATAGAGATGCTCTAAGAAATTCTAAAATTTATAGACAATTTAAAGTAATGTCTGCATGATTAATTGCTTTTGCATTCATGTTAATATTGATACCTTTAACTGGAATTTTTATAAAAATTGCAAATAGTTGAGTAGCAAACGGTGGAGAAAAAGTTGTATTTAGTGAAGTGTTCAAATTTTACTTACTAGAACCACACTTAACAAACAGTGAAAACATTTACTTTGCAGCAGATGTTTTATTAGTGATTGTAACTCCGGTTTGATTTATGCTATTCCTAGTTTATGGTATTGTTTACTTGGTAAATGTAAATGATAGACAGTACAAAAAAATAGCATTTTATAACTTCCAACTTGAAAATAAAGTTGAAGTTATTGATTCTATTCAAGAATACAATAATGAATCAAGTGTATTTTTAATTAAGGTTCATAATGATATGAAAAAAATTAAAAAGGAACTTTCAGATATTAAACAAAAAACAAATATCAAACCAAAAGATGCAAAATCAGCAGAAAGACCAAACATCCCACATTAATGTGGGTTTTTTATTGATTTTATATTAAAATAATTAAAGTGAAAAAGGAGAGAATATGAATAATTGAGATCTAACAATATTAATGCCTATAATTTTAGTATTGGGTTTAGCAGTCTTTTGTTTCTTGATTTTTAATGAGAAATTAAAAAAAGATGTAATATTTTTTATATTAGAAGTGGCTATTTTTTGAATAGCTGCAGGATTTATAACATTTCAGTTTAGTTCTTCTAAATTGTTAGCTATTTCAAGTATTTCAAAAGCTGGTTATATCATTTTGTTATTATTTTCTTCTTCATTATTTACAATCTTTTTAAAACCAATAGCTACTTTCTTTACTGGTGTAATTAGAATGAGAAAGGTTTGACTTTGAATTTCATATGGTTGTTTAATTATAATATCTTTAATTCTATTTATTGTTCCCGCTATTAATGCAACAACATTTATAGTTGGTTCTATTTTCTTATCTGTATTGTTGGCAACATCAACAATACATTATCTATTTTTAAATGAACAATATTTTTACAGAATTAATACTTTACCAGTTACATGAATTTTATTTACTGTAATTGGATTTTCAACTTTACTTTCATTTTACTTTTCAAATTTACAAGAAGTTGTAATAAAATCTAACTTCAAATACATTGATTTAAGTTGCTTATTTATGGGAATCATAGTTTTGGCTATGAGTTTTATAAAAAAAGAAAACAAATCAACTGCGGGAGTATTTGACCCAACTGTAATAAGTCAATTACCTAAGAAAAACAATTATTATCTATTATTAATATACTGTTTAACATTTTTTATTGCTTTAACTTACTATTTGAGTAGTTCTCTTACAACTAAATACTTTATTCAAATACGATTAATTGAAAAACAATATGCTCAAGAAACTATAAGATTAATGTCAAGATTATTTGACCTATCATTTTTAGCGCCTTCAATTCTAGTTTCTTACTTTATTTTTAAATATTTATTAAAATATTTTGGTCAAAAATATTTCTTTGTTATAAATAATTTCCTATTATTTGGATGTTACACAGCTTTGGCTTTTATTACAAATCCATTTGCTTTCTTATGTGTAAATATCTTAATTGGAGTGTTTTATAACCAATTGATCTATACTTTATTTTCTGTATGTATGTTTTGAAACTATAGAGCTCCAAAGAACCCAGTTACTGGTTTCTTTGGGAGTGCATTATTTGGAGCAAAATATTTAGTTGAATCATTAGAAGGTATTATGCTAAAAAATAAAGTTGGTAGTTTTAAAGAAATTGAAGTGGTAGATAATTTAGTTTTACCAAATACAAATCTATCAACTATTTCATCTGATTTTGCAGACGTAATTACGATATTATTTTCAATTTGTGCTGTCATTTTACTGCTTTGTGCTTTAATATTTTATTATACAAGTAATAAAATATTTGTTGACTTTGTCAATTATAGATTGGCAACACAAAATCTAAAAAATATATTAAAAAGAAGAGTTATAGAAAAAACAAAAACTCAGATTGATGTTGAAAATCTAGAGTTAAGTGAATAGGTGATAAGAATGTACGAATTAAAAAATGATATTTTAGAGGCAAAATTTGAAATTGAAGAAAAAGGATTAGAAATTAGAAGTTTAAAACATAAAGGTAAAGAACTTCTTTATCAACAAGATGAAGATTGAGCTAAAAACTTTCCTGTTTTATTCCCAGTTTGTGGATATGTAAAAGGTAAATTTACATACAAAGGAAGTGAATATGAAGTTCCAAGACATGGTTTTTTTAAAGATATAAAAAACTGAAAAGTAAATAAAGTAAGTGATACTTTGTTTGAATTAACTTCAAAACCAGATGAAACTATTAAAAAAATGTATCCATTTGATTATGAATTAAAAGCAATTATAGAAATTGATGGAAACAGATTTAAATATAATTTTGAAATTAAAAATGATGGTGAAAATGAAATGTATTTTTCATTTGGACATCACCCAGCATTTTTAATGAGCAGTGACAGTGAACTTGTTTTTGATAAACCTCAAAAATACGTAACTGAAAATGGAGTTGAAAACTCTTATGTTCCAAATCAAGAAAACAAAATAGAGATAGCTAAATTTAGAATAAATGATTACGATTTTAGCGATTCTAAGTTCTTCTTGTTTGATGAATTTAATGGTGAAAAAGTTATTTATAACTTTGAAAACAAACAACTAGAATTTGATTTCAAAGGTTATCCATACTTAGTTTTATGAAAAATGAGTGAAAAAAGTAACTTCTTTTGTATAGAACCTTGATATGGAGTACCAGATAATTTTGAACTTGAAAGTAGAGAGTTCAAAGATAAAATTGGTATTCAAAAATTAGAAAAAGGTCAAAGTAAGTTAATTACATTTGAATTCAGTATTAACGATAAATAGATATATAAAAAATCAGCATTTATTCTGCTGATTTTTTATTTTTTCAGTTTTCATAATATTCCATAACTAGTTTTTTAAGTTCAGGAACCAATTCTTCTTGAGGTAAACTTTTGAAAATCTTACCTTTTTTAAATATAATTCCACCTTTATTTCCACCAGCAATACCAATATCTGCTTGAGCAGCTTCTCCAGGCCCGTTTACAACACAACCCAATACTGCAAGTTTTAGAGGAAAATGGAGATTTTCAACAAATTCTTCAATTTCAGTAACTACTTCTTTTAAAGAAAATTCTAATCTTCCACATGTAGGACAAGCTATAACTTCTACCATGTTTTCAAATAAACCCATAGAATTAAGCAATCTTTTTGCTACCTTTATTTCAACTACTGGATCTTCACTTAAACTAATTCTTATAGTACTTCCTATCCCTTGGTATAGTAAATAACCTATACCAAAACTAGACTTGATTGTACCATTTAACAAGCTTCCCGCCTCTGTAATTCCAATATGTGCAGGATAATCTCATATTTCACTTGCCATTGTATATGCCTCTATTGCCATAATAGGGTCTGTTGCTTTTAAAGAATAGATAATATCTTTAAAGTTGTATTTTTCAAGAATTTCAATATGTTCTCTTAAAGCTTCAACCATACATTTTGCAGTTCATCCATATTTTGCAACTAATTTTTTAGGTAAACTACCAGAATTAACCCCAATTCTAATAGGAATGTTTTTTTCTCTACATTTTTCAACAACAGCAATTGTGTTTTCTTCAATTCCAATATTACCCGGATTGATTCTTATTTTTGCACAACCTGCATCAGCTGCTTTTAGAGCAAATTTAAAGTTGTAATGTATATCTGCAATTACTGGAAGTGAACTTTTTGAAACAAGTTCACTTAAAGCATTAGCATCTTTTTCATCTAAAACAGCTACTCTTACCAATTGGCAACCTTCAGCTGCTAAATTATCTATTTGTTTTAAAGTTTCTTGTATATTATGAGTTTTGGAGTTAGTCATTGATTGAATAACAACTTGATTATTTCCACCAATTTGAATATTTCCAACCATTACTGGTCTTGTATCTTTTCTGTTTATCAAACAAAACATCTCCAATCTATTCTTTTAGTTTTGACTATAAAAATAATACAATAAAATAAGGACAATTGGGTAATAAAACAAAACATTGTTTTCCAAAAAAAATTGGAAAATTGGTATAATATCAAATGTAGGAGAAATGAATATGGCTGACAAAATTACGATAAGAGATATTATTGAAATAAATAAGATTTTATCTACAAAATCATACTCATCAATTAAGGAGCTTAATGCATATTTTGATGTAATTGGTGAATATATTGATGAAACGTTTTTTGATAACGATATTATTATTGAAAGATTATTGCACTATTGTGAAGTGAGTGAAAGAAGAATCAATATTAGTGTGAGAAGAGTACCAGATATTGATTTAAAAGTAAGTCATGTACACGATTACCTTTCAAACTGTAAAAGAGCTTTAGAAAAAGCACTTTACAGCGATCCTGAAATTTTTAATTTTTCTATTTTTGTAGAAATCAAAAGTATAGTAAGATATTACTTGGAAAAAACTTATGAATATCCAAGTTTAAAAGATTATGAAACACTTTACGGTGTAAACACAGTAGAATTTCATCAACAAAATGAAACATTTAAATATTTATATACTATTTTTGATAAATTTACATATATTGCACGTCATTTAAATGATAAATATTTAAAAAAGGAAACCAATGATTTATCAGAAGTTAGTTTGAAGTTTTTTGCAGATTTTGCAAAAGATATTTCATTTCTAACTAAAAATGCAAATGCTTTTCAAGAATTAAATGATACAATTGAGAGAATAACCTTCTCTAAAGCGTGACATTATATTAGAAAACTTAGAAATATACTAGAACATGATTTTGCAGACCCAGCTTGTAAATATAATATAACTTTTTCAATAGAGTTATTATTTATAATTGTTGGTAGAATTATGTTAGCTTTAAACAAGACTTTAAAAACAGAATTACAAATAAGAGAAACACTAGAAGAACTTAGAAATAAATAGAAAGTAGGTATAATATGGAGAGATGAAATCAAGTTGAATTGAGTAATTTTTCAGGACCAATGGATTTATTGCTCCATATGATTAAAGATAAAGAAATTAACATCATGGATGTTAATTTACTGGACTTATCAAACCAATACCTAGAATATATTAAAAAAGTTCTTGAATTAGATATTGAAATAGCAAGTGAATACTTGGTAATGGCAGCTTATTTAGTTGAAATCAAAACAAAATTACTTATTCCAAAAGAAGTTGTTGAAGTCGACTCAAATTATGAAGAAGAACAAAGAGAAGAGTTGTTAGCAAAACTTCTAGAATATCACAAAATTAAAGAAGTTACAGACTTCTTTAAAGATAAACAAACAGAAGGATTAAAAGCTTTTAGTAAACCAAAAACTTTAATCAAAATTACAAAAATCGATGATGACAAACTTCCTTTAGCTCCAAATAACGTGGATATGGATAAGTTCGCACAGATATTTTTAAGAGCAATTGAAAAAAGTAAGTCAAAAGTTATGGAAACAAATACTTTGACTACAACAGAGGTTTCACCAGAAGAAATTGCACAAGAAATTAAAGATTACTTGATTAAAAACAATATTTCTTCAATTAAGTTGGAAGACTTAATTGAAGAAAAAGAATTCTCACTAAGAATGTTGGTGGCAACATTCTTGGCGGTTTTAGATCTAGCGTCAAAAAATATAATTTCAATTTATCAAAACGCTGATGATGTTATTATTAATTTAATTAGAGAGGAAAAATAATATGGATTTTAATAAGAAAATGGCTATAGTTGAAGGACTTTTGTTTGTTAATGGTGATGAAGGTACTTCAATGGATGATTTAAAATTCATCTTAGAAACAGATGATGAAACTTTAATTGAGCAAATCATCAACTCTTTAATTGAAAAATTTCAAAATGATGAGCAATCAGGTTTGGATATTCAACGATTTGCAAAAACAAAGTTTAGAATGATAACAAAAGTTGAAAATGCTGAACATTATAAAAAACTTACAAATGTTAAAACTGAAGCAAAACTTTCAACAGCAAGTATTGAAACACTTTCAATTGTTGCTTATAGAGGACCTATAACAAGACAAGGTGTTGAGCAAATTAGAGGAGTAAACTGTGAATCTATTTTTTATAAATTAAAATTAAGAAATTTAATTACAGAAGCTGGTAAATCTGAAGAGTTGGGAAAACCAACATTATACAAGGTAACTGAAGACTTTTTAAAATACTTTAATTTAAATAGTTTAGATGATTTACCAAAATTAAAAGAAAGCATATCTGAAGAATCAGATATATTTAAAAGGGACTAAAAAATGGAACGTTTACAAAAAATTATTGCAAATAGAGGTTATTGTTCAAGAAGACAAGCAGAGGTTTTGATTGCAAAAGGTGTAGTTAAAGTTAATGGTCAAGTTGTAAGAGAATTAGGACAAAGTTTTGATAGTGATGTTGAAATCACAATTCATAATAAACCATTAAATAAAGTTAACGATAAAGTTTACTTTATTTTTAACAAACCAAGATTGGTTTTGACAACAATGTCAGATCCAAAAGATAGACCAACAGTTGCAGATTACTTTAAAGGCGAAAAGCAAAGAGTTTATCCTGTTGGAAGACTTGATTATGATGTAAGTGGAGCATTATTAATGACAAATGATGGTGACTTTGCAAACTTTATTATGCACCCAAGATATGAGTTTAGAAAAACATATCAAGCTTTGTGTAAAGGAAAAGTTACAAAACAACAAATTAAAAATTTAATGAGTGGTGTTGTAATTGATGACGATTACAAAACAAAAGCTATTTATGCAAATGCAATTAAATATGACCCAGTTTATGATGAGTCAATTATGGAACTTACAATTGCTGAAGGTAGAAAACATCACGTTAAAAAAATGTTAATTGCAGCAGATATTTATTTAAAAAAATTAAAAAGAACTCAAATTGAGTTCTTAGAAATTAAAGACTTAGAGGTTGGAAAATACAGAGAATTAAAACCTCATGAAGTTAAACAATTCTATGGAATTTACAATTCTATAAAAAAATAAAAGGAAAGGGAAAGATATTATGAGAATTGCTTTATTTGGGACAGTGGGAGCAGGAAAATCAACAGTATCAAACGAGATTTCAAAAAGATTGGGACATGAAATATTCCCAGAACCAATTGATAATAATCCTTATTTTGATGATTATTATAAAGATATGAAAGCAAATGTTTTCAAAATGCAAATTTATATGCTTACAGCTAGAAGTCAACAGTTAATTGAAGCTAAAAAATTAGATGACGTAATTTTTGACAGAACTATTTTAGAAGATCCAATTTTTGTTCAAGTAAACCACGATCTTGGTACTATGAATGATGTTGACTTTAAAACTTACAACGATTTCTATGAAAGTGTAATTATACACAACCTTGGAAATAGAGCTGAATTTGACTTAGTAATTTACTTAAAAGTTTCAACAGATAAAGCCATTGAAAGAATTAAAGATAGAGGAAGAAGTCAAGAATTAGATACTCCAAGAGAGTATTGAGAAATATTAAACAAAAGATATGATGATTTCTTCGAAAAAAGAAAATCTATGTTTAATTTTTTAGTTGTAGATGCAGAAACAGATAACTTAGAAGAAAAAATGGATTTAATCATGAATAAACTTTATGAAATGGATCCAAGCTTGAAAAAATAAATAACAAACAGCAATATTTTGCTAGTTGTTATTTTTTTTATTTTTAAGCAAATATAAATAATATATAATTAATCAAGATACAAACTTGCCTAAAAGGTTTGTTATAAAAAGAGGCGATACTAATTGTGACTTTATGAGTGAAATGAACAGCATTTGAATAGAAAAATACTATTAGGGTGTAATTATACAAGATTTTTATTTAAAGGCAGTGGCTTTTATTTGTTTATTTTTTCAATAGTTTTTGGTATTTTTTTAATGCTTATAATTTCAGGTGGATATGATTTAGCTATTTTAATAAGTGCTATAGGAACAAGTTTAGTAATTTATATTATTTACGTAATGAATGGTTATATATTTGTTAAAAGTTTAGTTAATTTAATGGGTGAACTTAGCAATAAAGATTATTGAGAAAAGAGAAGAAAGAGTCTATTATGAACTACTTATATCCCATACATTGGTTTGTTTAGAATAATTAGATTTTATAGAGCAATGAAAAAACAATTTGGAAATGAAGGTTTTGAATTTAAAGGGGATGGTTTTGTGCAACAAAATGGATTTGTTGATCCAGAAACAGGAGAGTTCTTCTTTTAAAAAATAACAAACAGCAATATTTTGCTAGTTGTTATTTTTTTTATTAAATATAAAATTAGGATAATTTAAAAAGTACTAATTAACACTTATTATTAAATCTTTCAATAATAAGGGGGATTAAGATTGAAACTTTTCACAAAAAAAATATGAATACAATATATTCTATATACCTTTTTAACTTTAATTGGAAACATAAGTTTTCTGGCTATGTCTTATTCGTTTGCCTACATAATTGATAAGGCTATAGTGGGTGATATAATTTCATTTATGTATTGATCAATAGCTTCATGCCTTTTTATAACCCTGCATTTATTTTTGGACTATGTTTCAGAAATTATTTTAAATTCTGCCATCAGAAAAATTAATGTTAATTTAAGAAAATTAACGTCAAATAATACATTTGGAGACATTTATAAACTAACATTAGATTCGGGAGAGTTTCTTAATTTAAATTCTAATAAAATAACTCAGTTTGAAACTCTTTATTTTACAAATGTCTTTTATTTCACTAAAAACTTTTTTGCTCTTATATTAGCTTTTTCTTTGCTTGCCTATATTAATTGGATGGCAATGTTGGTTATTTTGTTATTATCAATTTTTGTTGTATTATCACCATTTTTAATGTCAAAAAAAACACAAAATATAATAGAAAAAGCCAATAAAAAAAATGACACATTTCTACAAACTGTTAAAGATTCTTTTAATTCCTATTGAACTTATTGGTGTTTGGATATTGTTGAAAAATTAGGTAATAATATTAATAAAGATTCAGAAGAACTAGAAAAAGAAAATCAAAGGATGAGAAATATTATTACTACAAATTCCTTTATAAATGAATTTATCCTATTTTTAGGGCAAGTACTTTTAATTATTTTATTTAGTTTATTTTATTTAAAAGGAATAATTACTAGTATTGGTTTGATTACAACTTTATATACAATCGGGAGTACATATGTTTTCTTTGGAAATAATAGTTTGAAGTCTCTTTTAAAAGTTGTCTCTTTTACAAAAATCTTTAAAAAAGAATTCATTGTAAAAGACAGTGATTTAAATAATAAAAAAATCAATAAAGTAGTGGAATTTGAAACTATTTGCTATGAAGATCTAACTTTTAATCACCCAAATAATAGTGAAAAAGTAATTGAAAATTTTAGTTTGAAAATAAATAAAGGTGAAAAAATTTTAATATCAGGTAAATCAGGAGTAGGAAAAACAACATTACTAAAACTACTTTTTAATCCATATTCAAGGAAAAGTGGAAAGTTAAAAGTGAATGAAACTTATGTTGAAGATTTTGATTTAAGAAGTGTTGCAACCTATGTTGACCAACAGATTGTTTTAAACAAAACTTCTATAATGGAAAATATAAATGTAAATAAAAAAAGAGTTGATTTAGATAAAATTAATTATTATTTAGAAGCTTTAGATTTAAAAAAGAAAGTTGATTCTTTACCTAATGGTTTAGATTCTTTATTAGAAGATAATATATCAAACATTTCTGGGGGTGAAAAACAAAGATTATCAATTGCCAGAGCTTTACTTTCTGAAAAAACTTTCTTTTTTTTAGATGAAATTACTTCTGCATTAGATAAAAAAACAGCGAAAAAGTGTTTAGATCTCTTTCTAAAGGATAAAAATAAAACTGTTTTGATGATAGTTCATGACTTAGATGACAGTTATATAAGAATGTTTGATAAAGTTATAAATTTATAATCCTATTAAGTAATGTGTTAATTTAATAAATTCCTTTATTAAAACTTGTTTGCTATTTTTACTTGGTATTTTAGGTAATATTGTGTAAAATCTTATAGTAAAAATAGTAAAGAGGAATTTTATATGGGAAGAGCACACGAAGTTAGAAAACAAAGTATGGAAAAAACTGCTGCTGCAAAGTCTGCACTTTATGGAAGAGCTGCTAAAGAAATTTATATGGCTGCTAAAAATGGAAGTACAGACCCAGAAGCAAACCTAGCATTAAGAAGTGCTATGGATAAAGCAAAATCTAAACAAGTTCCAGCAGATGTTATTCAAAGAGCTATTAAAAGAGCTGAAGGTGGAGATGCTGAAAGTTATACATCAAACAGATACGAAGGTTATGGACCTGGAAATTCTATGATTATTGTAGATTCTCTTACAACAAATGTTAATAGAGCAATAGCTGAAATAAGAGATGCATTTAACAAGAATGGTGGGAAACTTGCAAACGCAGGAGCAGTTTCACACTCATTCCAATCAACAAGTGTATTTGCATTTGAAAATTTAGGTGTTGAAGAGGTTCTAGAATTATTAATGGAAACAGATGCAGACGTTCAAGATGTAGTTGAAGAAGATGGATTAACTGTAGTTTATGCAGCATTCCAATCATTTAACTCAGTAAAAACAGCTTTAGATAAAGCTGGTGTTACTGATTACAAAATGGCAGAAACAACAATGTTGGCAGATGAAAACATGAAAATTGATGATGAAGAAACTAAACAAAAATTTGAAAAACTAATTGACAGATTAAATGAACTTGAAGATGTTCAAGATGTTTATCATAACGTTGAAGATTAATTTAACACAACACTTTATAGGTGTTGTGTTTTTTATTGCTGGGTCATTATAAAACACAGTAAAAAATGTTATAATCATATTAATTTAGGGGTAAATTTATATGAAAAAATTATTAACTTTATTAGCAGTGTCTATTCCAGTTTCAAGTGTAACCACTATTGTGGCGTGTGATCCAATACCATTTGAAATAAAAATTAATTTAGAAACTGATGTTAAAAACACTGAACTAGGAGATATTACATTAACAAATGAAACTACAACTCAACAAAAAGGTGAAAAAGTACTTAGTGTAGCTATTTCAAAAAACTCAAAGTTAAAAAATAAAAACGATTGATTTATCATGACTTTAAGAAATGATGAGAAAAGTGCAGAACTTGTATGTAAACCTGAAAGAGAAGAAAAAGGAAGCTGTAGTGGCTCTGTAGAATTTACATTTGCATTTAAAACAACCCCAGTCATAAGTAAAATTTCAGATATAACAGTAGATTATGGAACGCCTTCAACATCAGTTGATATTGAAATTGCAAACCCTTCAAGTGATGGAAAATTAACTGTATCTTCATCTAATGCAAATGTTGAAGCAACAGTAAGTGATCTAAAATTACAATTAAAACTTAAAGATGGTGTTACAGCTACAACAGAATCTTCAATTACATTGAAATATCCTGATGCAGCAGATGTTACTTTCAAAGTTAAATTTATTGGAAAACCAGTTATTAGTGCTGTTTCTGATAAAAAATTAGAAGAAGGAAAAGAAACTAGCTTTACTGTTGGAATTGAAAACCAACTTGAGGGTTCAACATTATCAGCAACTTCTAAAGATGATAAAGTAGCTGAAGTAAGTGTAAAAGGACTTGATGTAACAATTAAAGCAATAGCTAAAGGAACAACTGAAATTACTTTAAGTTACAAAGAAGCAATTGACGTTAAATTTAGTGTGGAAGTAGTTGAAGAAGGTACAGGACCAATTCAATTAAAACTTGAAGATGTTCAAAATAATGCAACAATCAAAGGTATTAAAGACCTTGCTGATTTAGATGCAGTTAATGCTGAACTTGCAAAAGCTGAAATTGAAGGAATCAAATCACTTGATGCTACATTAAAAACAGATTCTAAAACTGATGTAACAGTAAAAATTACAACTGAAGAAGGTTATACAATTGATAAAGATACATTTGATATTACTGGAGCCATTAAAGCAACTGAACCTGAAGAACCAGAAGAACCTGGAGATGTTGAATTAAAACTTGAAGATGTTCAAAATAACGCAACAATCAAAGGTATTAAAGATCTTGCTGATTTAGATGCAGTTAATGCTGAACTTGCAAAAGCTAAAATTGTGGGAATCAAATCACTTGATGCTACATTAAAAACAGATTCTAAAACTGATGTAACAGTAAAAATTACAACTGAAGAAGGTTATACAATTGATAAAGATACATTTGATATTACTGGAGCTATTAAAGCAACTGAACCTGAAGAACCAGAAGAACCTGGAGATGTTGAATTAAAACTTGAAGATGTTCAAAATAATGCAACAATCAAAGGTATTAAAGATCTTGCTGATTTAGATGCGGTTAATGCTGAACTTGCAAAAGCTGAAATTGAGGGAATCAAATCACTTGATGCTACGTTAAAAACAGATTCTGAAACTGATGTAACAGTAAAAATCACAACTGAAGAAGGTTATACAATTGATAAAGATACATTTGATATTACTGGAGCTATTAAAGCAACTGAACCTGAAGAACCAGAAGAACCTGGAGATATTCAATTAAAACTTGAAGATGTACAAAATAATGCAACAATCAAAGGTATTAAAGACCTTGCTGATTTAGATGCAGTTAATGCTGAACTTGCAAAAGCTGAAATTGAAGGAATCAAATCACTTGATGCTACATTAAAAACAGATTCTAAAACTGATGTAACAGTAAAAATTACAACTGAAGAAGGTTATACAATTGATAAAGATACATTTGATATTACTGGAGCCATTAAAGCAACTGAACCTGAAGAACCAGAAGAACCTGGAGATGTTGAATTAAAACTTGAAGATGTTCAAAATAATGCAACAATCAAAGGTATTAAAGATCTTGCTGATTTAGATGCAGTTAATGCTGAACTTGCAAAAGTTGAAATCAAAGGAATTGAATCACTTGATGCTGAGATGTCAGGAGATTCAACAACTGATGTTGTTGTAACAATAAAAACCTCACAAGGTTATACAATTGACACTGATACTTTTATAATTGAAGGTGCAATTGCAGTTGAATAAATCATAATAAATAAAAAAATCCTTTAATGGATTTTTTTACATATAATTAATAGTAGGTGAGAACATGGACAATATGTCAAGAATTGTATATTTAGCAACTATTTTGACCTTTATTACTTTGTTGACTTTAAAGGTCTACAACACTATTGCTTATTCAAAAATAAAAGTTATAAATATTAATTCTGCAGATATTAATATTTCAACTTCAAAGATCAATGAATTAATTGAGAAATTTTTAATATACTTAAATGCGACAGAATTGTCTGTTGTTTATGGAGAAAGTGATACTTATAGTAGGATTTCAAATATGTTAAACAAAAATAAGAAGGTAATTGAAATTCCTAAATGATTTATGCCAAGTGTTGGTTATGAATTAGACTATATTATCGCAAGTATTTGATACAATGTAACAATATATAAAAAAGATAAAGATTTAAAAAAATTTAATTTAATTTCAAACATATTACCTAAGGTGTTTTTGTTTATATATTCTATTGCAATATTCTTTGTTTTCTTGTTATTTATTTTAAATAATGTAATTATTTCAAAAATTGATAACTTTCATTCATTTCTTTGATATATAGAAAGATATCATGTATTGGATGCTATTGCTATAACAAGTTTTTTAGGGTATATAATAACAATTTATAATTCTACTAAATTAAAATACTTTTTAGAAGCTAAATATGAAAGAGATATAGTTAAATTTGTTGATAAAGAGTGTTCAGGTTATAAATCAGACATTTCAGCTGCAAGAGTGTATGCTCTTGATATTGAAAAACTACATTATAATATATTTAGATTTAATTCTAAAACTTCACATTTGAAGTTTTTAGGACCATTTACAAATTTATAATTAAAAAAACTCTCTTAATTGAGAGTTTTTGCTTTATTAAATTAAGCTTGACCTAAACCTTTTTCTTTTCATTCAGCAAGAATTTCTTCTTTACCTCCTGGAGTTAAGTATCTGTCTTTGTATTCTTCAAATCTTTCTTTACATTCTTGAATTTCGTGAATTGCTTCGTCTAAGTTACCTCAACCATCAATTCTAACTTCTTTTTTTTGTAAAGCTTTGTATTGTAAGAAGAAATTTTCAATTTCATCTTTTAAATGTTGAGGAACATCTTCTAAAGTTTGGTAAGTATTGAATCTTGGATCATCGTTAAATACACCAAATAGTTTAGTATCTATTTCTCCAGCATCAATCATTCTAATAGTTCCTAAAATTCTAATGTTTACTCTTACTCCAGGCATTGTTGGATAAGTTACTAAACTTATAACATCTAGTGGATCTCCATCTCAATCTAAAGTATTATCAATAAATCCATATTCTCCAGGATAAAAGTTTGCTCCATATAACACTCTATCTAAGCTAATGTTTTTTGTAATAGCGTCATATTCATATTTATTTGAACTTCCTTTTGGAATTTCAACTATCATTTCTATGATATTTTTTTTCATATTTATTTATCTCCTTATACAAATTTATTTTATAGTAAAATAACAATGTATAAACAATAGAAAGGAAAAAAATATGAAAACATTAGATAATGACCTAGTTGAAGGAAAAGAGGTTCTTGTTAATAGTGACTTTGCATTAACTGAAAATGCAAAAATATTAAGAAACGAAGCTCTGAAACAATATTTTTCTTTTTCAACAAAAAGAATAACAATGATGGCCATGATTTTGGTTTTAAATATTTTTCTATCCTGAATAAGTGTACTTATATTTCAACCATTCTTGATTGGTGGTTTTTTAAGATTAGAGATTAGCTTTTTAAGTTATTTGATATGTTGAAGAATGATTAATGGATTTTACGCAATTATTTTAGTATTTCCAGCAACTTGAATGAGATTTATAGGTATTGACCCAACAGCTGAACCTATTGGGATAATGGCTATGAATCTAAGTGATTTATTTTGTATGTCAATTACTGTTTTATTTGGATGAATATTTAGAACAAAAGTTAATATGGAATTTAAAGGTTCTATGTATATTAAAATGATCATAGTAGCTTTAATAGCAATTTTCTTAACTTCTTGTTGAAATACTTTGTTAAATTATGTATTTATATTAGAATTATATGGGGCAGGTGCTTTGAAAAACACCTGATTCATGGCAACTTTATTTGGATTTAATGTACTTAAGTTCACAATGAACTTTGGATTCTATTTAATAATCCATAATACTATAGAGTTAATAGCCAAACATCATCGTTAGGAGTTAAAAAATGGCAACTCAAGTAATTAGTTGATTTGCTTCGATTGCTCTAGCATTAACTTTAGTACCACAAGTTATAAGAATTATTAAAAGAAGAAGTTCAAAAGATGTAAGTTTATTTACTATTTTGTGTTTTGTTGTAGGAAATGGAATTTGAGTTATCTATGCAGCTTTAAAAATTGCTAGTGGAAATAATAATTTTATTCAATTGCTATCAACAAATGTTGTATTAAGTTCATTTGGTTGAATAATGTTAGTTTTCAAAATCAGAGGAATGATTGTTTACAAAAACTATTTAAATTATGTAGAACAAAATCCTGAAGTTATGAATCTAACAAATGAACAATTAAGAGAGTTGGTTGAAACTAAATGCAAGTAACACCAATTGAAATTGTAGGATACATTGCAACTGCATTTAGTTGTATAAGATTAATTCCTCAATGTATAAAAATCATTAAAACCAGATCAGTTAATGATATTTCTCTAATAATGTATATTCTTTGAGTGATATCTGCAATTTTATGAATTGTGGCTTCATCAAAACCATTTAATTACAATATACAACTTTTAATAACAAATTGTGTCGCTGGTACAACAGCACTTGTGATACTTATATTTAAAATAATAGCAATAGTAAGAAGTAAAAAAGACAAAAATATTAAGATTTTTGATGATACAGAGCTTTTAAGAAGAAGATATGTACGTCAATTGCAAAAAAATAAGTAAAAAACTTATTTTTTTATTTATAATTTTTATAAATTAGGCTATAATTAAATTATAAAAATTATAAATAAGAAAAAGGAGAAAATATGGAAAATAAACATAATGTACCAGAACATAATGACGAATCAAATAAAGACCATTATCATGATGAGCATCACTTTGATGCTTCAGGACAACATGATGATGTAAAAGAAAACGATTTTGATTTCAAAAATATGGTCTATTTAAGTAAAAGAAACTTAATTTATAGAATATCTGCTTCGGGAATGTTTTTAGCTTTAGCGTGTCTTGGTAGTCTTTTTGATTGATTACTTGAAAGAGTATTTACATTACCGATTGATGACTTAATTCTTTCAATAAGATACTTTGATATTTTAGTAGTTTCACTATCAATTTCAGTGATAGGACCTATCTTTGCAAGTGTGATTGCTTTTACAGTACCTTGAATACATTTATTGTATGATGCAGAACATGGACTTTGAGGAACTTTAATAGACTCATTTGGTTATGTAGCTGTAGTTTGAGTTTTAACAATAGTTTACTATATGATTTTTAAGAATTCATACATTCATAAAGATCCAAATAGAAAAAAAGACTTAATTAAAAGATGAGTTCCAATGCCTATATTTGTAATAGTTGTAGTTGCGTTTTATGTACCTTTAACACTATGAATAATATATGTTAGTGGGGGTCATGATCATGACCACGATCATGCAGAAATTAAATTGTTAAATAACATAATTAGTTATCACGAAGGTCACGAAGAAACAAATTGAGAAGCTTTTAAAGAGAAATATTTAGTATATACTTTTATAATAATTGGGTTTGAAACCTTAAGATTTAGTGTTTGTTACTCATTATTTGCGGTATTTGAACCACAAATGAAAAAAATAAACCATAGATATCGTTAAAAGGGGTAATACCTCTTTTTTTTTAAACACAATATAGGCAACTTTCAAATTTCAAATTCACTATGTTTTGAACTCATTTTTTGTTAAAATCTTATTGTAGTTAAATGTTTTATTAATTACGTTGAAATGGAGGAATACATATGGCAAAAAAACCAGTATTTGTTTCAATGGATTTAGGAACTGCGTATACATTAGTTTATGTTTCAGGACAAGGTATTGTGTATAATGAACCTTCAATCGTTGCTTACAAAGTTAAGGAAAACAGAATTATAGCTGTTGGAGAAGAAGCATATAAAATGATTGGAAAAGGTAACAAAACTTTAAGAATTGTTAGACCTATGGTTGATGGTGTTATTACTGACATTAAAGCAACTCAAGCCCAATTAAATTACATCTTTGCAAGACTAAGACTTGACAAAACTTTAAAGGGTAGTGTTATGTTACTTGCATGTCCATCAGTTATTACTGAACTAGAAAAAACTGCGCTTAAAAAAATCGCATTAAACCTAGGAGCAGCACATGTATTTGTTGAAGAAGAAGTAAAAATGGCAGCGCTTGGTGGAGGAGTAAATATTCAAGCTCCAACAGGTCAATTAGTCGTTGATATGGGTGGGGGAACAACTGACGTTGCAGTTATTGCATCAGGTGATATTGTTCACTCAAAATCAATTAAAATTGCCGGAAACACTTTAAATGAAGAAATCTTAAAATTTGTTAGAGCTCAATACGGAATGGAAATTGGGATTAAAACAGCTGAAATGATTAAAATGCAAATGGGTTCATTAGCTAAATTTGCAGATGAAAAATCAATGAAAGTTTACGGACGTGACGTAGTTTCAGGATTACCAAGAGAGATCGAAGTAACTCCAGTTGAAATTAGAGAAGTTCTAAAAATTCCATTGTCAAAAATTATTGACTTAACAGTTAGAGTTCTTGAAGAAACACCACCAGAATTGGCTGGAGACATCTTTAGAAATGGTATCACTTTATGTGGTGGTACAGCATTAATTAAGGGTATTGATAAATACTTTGGTGATACATTACAATTACCAACAAAAGTAGGTCAACAACCACTATTGGCAGTAATTAATGGTACTAAAAAATATGAAGATGCAATCTTTGATGAATTAAGATCAATGATGGAAAAAAAAGAAATTAATTTATAATTTTTAAGAACCTTTCGAGGTTCTTTTTTTATTTTTTTAGTCATTCTTATTGCAATTTATCAAAACATTGTTTCCAATTTCTATATAAATAATTTATAATATATGAGTTGATTAGAGGTGGAAAAATGTCACAATTATCTAGAATGGAAAGAAATAAAGCTTTACATAACAGAGTACAAAAAGAAATTGCATATAAAAAACAAAACCAAGATGAAAAATCAATAATTAACGCAACTTTTGAAAGACTTAAAAAAATAGATAGAGCATTTTTTCAACAAAAACTTGAAATATTTGATAAAAAACATGAAATAGAAAAACCTTATTTAGATAAGGATAGATCAAATTTGTTAATTTCTGAAGAAATAAAATATGATCTTAGAAGAGAAATTGAAGAATTAAAAAAAATAAAATCTAAATCAGTTATCCTTGATAAGGAAAAAACTGACGAGGATAAAGAAGAAAAAGTATTAATTAGAGACCAAAAATATATTGATTATATGAATTCTGTAGATAAAAACGAAGGAATATTTTTAAATAACTTGAATAAAGTTAGATCAAAACAAACAAGAAAAGGCTATATAACAGTTGAAGATATTTCAATGACTTCAGTTCAAAAAAAGAGAAGCGAAGATAATAGAAGTATAATTGTTATGCTTGATGAAGTTTCTAGAAAAACTGATGCTGGTAGAAATACTATGGGTAAAGCTTGAAGTGATTACTCAAAAAAACAAAAATTTAAATGAACAATTTGATTTTTAACTGTTCTTTTATTAATAATGACTATGTGTATAGTTATTCCATTTTTCTTTTAAAGGAGATTAGCATTTATGGATATTAAGAAAATAAATATTGCAGTTGATGGAACTGCAAGTAGTGGAAAGAGTTCTGTAATGGAGGTTGTTGCAAAGAAACTTGATCTTCACATGATAGATACAGGTCTTATGTACAGAGCTTACACTAAACTTTGTTTAGATAATAATGTTAATTTTTTAAATGAAAATGAAATTATTGAACAGCTAAAAAACTTTAAATGTCATTATGGAGAAAACAATTCAATTTTTGTAAATGATAAAGACTTTACAAGTTATGTAGCTCAATATGATGTTGCTGAAAATATCAAATATGTAGCTTCTGTTTCAAAAGTAAGAGAAAAAATGGTAGAATTGCAAAGAGAGATGGCAAGTGATGGTGGTAAAATTATGGTCGGTAGAGATATTACAACCGTAGTTTTACCTGATGCTGATTTAAAAATCTACTTTGATTGCTCTGCACAAGCGAGAGCAAAGAGAAGGTTTTTACAAAATGAAAAAAATAATATATTACCAAATGATTATGAAGACATCTTGCGTCAAATAGTACAAAGAGATGAATGGGATAAAAAAAGAGAAGTTGGAGCATTAAAGATAGCAAAAGATGCTTGATTTTTTGATACAAGTGATTTAAATTTCGAACAAGCAGTTGATGCTGTTGTAAATAAAATAGAAAATCTATAAAAGAGGTGTAATTATGTCAAGAAAAGGAGTTGTAGCAATAGTTGGTAGGCCAAATGTGGGTAAATCAACATTGTTTAACAGGATCATTCGTGAAAAAAAAGCGATTGTAGAAGATAAACCTGGAGTTACTAGGGATAGAATGTATGGAAACGCAGAATGATTGACAAGACCTTTTATTGTTGTTGACACTGGAGGAATTACACTACAAGATACAGCTTTTGCTAAAGAAATTAAAATGCAAGCAGAAATTGCTATGAAAGAAGCTGATGTAATAGTTTTTGCAATTAACTTTAGAGAAGGAATTACTCTTGAAGATGAAGCTGTTGCAAAAATTTTATACAAAACCAAAAAACCTGTTATTTTAGCAGTAAATAAATATGATAAAAAAGAAAATTTTGATGAATCTTATTCATACATGGCTTTTGGTTTTGGAGAACCTTATTTAATTTCTTCAACCCACGGTATTGGAATAGGGGACTTGTTAGACAAAATAGTTGAACAATTACCTAAATTCAATAATGAAAGTCTTGAAGGAGAAACAAAACTTGCTATTGTAGGTAAACCTAATGTTGGAAAATCAAGTCTTGTAAATTCACTAGTTGGTGAAGAAAGAATGATAGTATCTGATATAGCAGGAACTACAAGAGATGCAGTTGACTCAAAAATAAAAGTTAATGGAATAGAATATACAATCATAGATACAGCTGGTATGAGAAAAAAAGGTCGTATTTATGAAAACCTTGAAAAATATAGTTACTTAAGATCAATGACAAGTATAAATAAAGCAGATATTGTTTTGTTAATGTTAGATTCTAGTTTACCAATAAGTGACCACGATACAAATATCGGGGGGTTTGCATTTGAAGAAAATAAACCTATAATAATAATTGGTAACAAATGAGATTTGGTTAAAGATAAAGAAACCAACACAATGAAGAAAAAGGAACAAGAAATAAAAGCTTATTTCAAGTACCTTAATTATGCAAGTGTGTTGTTTATTTCTGCAAAAGAAAACCAGAGAGTACACAAAATATTTGATGCAGTAGAACTTGTAAAAAACAACATTAAAAAAAGAATTAGAACAAGTTTACTGAATGAAATTTTTAACAAAGCGCAATTAATAAATCCAGCACCAAATCATAATGGTGGAAGATTAAAGATTTATTATGCATCTCAGGTAGAAGCATATCTACCTACATTTATTTTATTTGTGAATAAACCTGAATATGTTCACTTTTCTTATAAAAGATTTTTAGAAAATCAAATAAGATCTCAATTTGATTTTAGTGGAGTTCCAATCACTATAATTTTCAGGGAAAGGAAATAATTATGAAAAAAGCAAAAGTAGCGATAATAGGTACGGGAGCCTATGGTACAGTATTAGCGAATGTACTGGCAGATAATGGTCATGATGTAATAATGTTTGGTATTGAAGAAATGCAAGTTAATGATATTAATAATAACCACCTAAATTCAAGATTTTTCCAAGACCTTTTGATTAATCAAAATATAACTGCAACTATGGATTTTGCAGTAGCTATGGAAAAAGCTGAAGTTGTTATTTTATCAACACCAACTTTTGCGTTGGATGCAAGTATCGATAACATAATAAAATATGGTAAACGTGAAATGCATGTTGTAAATGTTGCAAAAGGGCTTGATGGTGATAACCTTGATGTTTTAAGTAAAAAAATCAAAGAAAAACTTAAAGGAACAGGTGTTATGAAGTCTTATGGGGCAATTTATGGACCATCCGTGGCTATTGAAGTTATTATGAGAAAACCTACTTGTGTAATGAGTTGTAATGAGGATATAAGCATTGCAAATTACATTGCAGAATTATTCTCAAATGAATATTTCATAGTTCAAAGTACTGATGATATCATTGGTTGTGAAATAGCTGCAGCTCTTAAAAATACAGTTGCTATTGCAAGTGGTATTTTACACGGTTTTGCAGGAGCAGATAATGCAAAAGCTTCATTAATTACTATTGGAAATGCAGAAATTTATCAAATTGCAAAAATGTTTGGAGCAAGACTTGAAACATTTATGAACTTTGCAACACTTGGAGATCTTATTTTAACTGCTTCATCTACTAAATCTCGTAACTTTTCGTTAGGAGTTCAAATTGCTGAAAGAGATAATGCAGAATTGGTTCTAAAATCACATAAAAACACTGTTGAAGGGGTAGCTTCTTGTGAATTAGCCTATAAAATAGTGAAAAAACTTAAAATTTCCTCACCATTATTTGAAATAATGTACAAAATACTATACAATAAGGGTAAGCCTAGTGTATTAATACAAGATTTGTTTAGGTACGCTAAGGTAGTATAGATATAAGGGGTAGATAACCATGACTAAAAAAGAATTATCTGAAAAATTATCAGCTGAATTTGAAACTTCAAAAGTTGAAGCTGAAAAAATGGTAAACTTCATTTTTGATACAATTTCATCAACTTTAGTAAGTAGAGAAGAAGTTGCTATCGCAGGATTTGGAAAATTCGTGACAAGCGAAAGAGCTGCACGTGAAGGGGTAAACCCATCAACTGGAGCAAAAATCCAAATTGCTGCAACTACTGTTGCAAAATTTAAAGTTGCAAAACAACTTAAAGAAGCTGTGGCTAAATAATTCAATTTAATCACTTATATTAAAAGGTTGCCTGGCAACCTTTATTTTTATGTAGATTGGGGTCTTGTTAATGTTTGAACTTTTAAAAAAGGGTTTACTAAAGAAAAGAACATTACTAATTTTGAATTACGCAAAATTAGACATTAGTGAAAACCAATTGGCAATTCTTTTATTAATTATGGAATTGTCAGATGAAGATCAAAAAAACTTCACTCCATCTCAATTGGCAAAGTACATGTCAATTGACAAAGAAGTAATTGATAAAGAGATAAGTAAACTTCTTGTTAATAACTTAATTAAACTTGAAAGCAAAGGTAAAAAAACAGTTTTAAACTTTACACCACTTTTTAGTAAGTTAATAGTTATCTTAGAAGAAGAAAACTCAAAATTGAATACAGATAACTCTTATGTATTTATTGAAGATATGATTGGAATTAAATTATCTTCAGAAAATATTGAAGAAATCGATTCTTTCATAGAAAAAGGTCTATCTAAACCAAAAATAATGTCAATAATAAATGAAAATAATATAAAAACTTATGCAGAACTTAAAAAAGTTTTAGATAAGTTCTTAAAAACTAATGCAATACAAATAACTAGATTTAACTGATTAAATGATTAATGAAAGTTATAATGTTTAGTTTTAAATTATCAAACTCTAATAAATACCCATTTTCAATGAATCATTGATAGGGTATTTTTTTCTTTAAATTTTTTGTCAACATTTGAATAGGCAAGCCAAAAAAACTGTTTTCTTTATGAAAGTAAACTATAAGAAAAGATGCACCCCCAAGTTGAAAAATAGTATTTAATTTACTTCTTTGATTTTCTTTCAAATTATTTAGATTAAAGTAATCTAACTCTGTTTCTTTTGCTTCAAACTCAATGTAAATTCCTTTATATAAACCAATATAATCACAAAGATCATTTTTCTTAGCTTTTGAAGTAATAATGTTTTTGTTTACCTCTATTATTGAAGAATTAACAGGCATTTTCCTAATTAATAAGCCTTCTTTCTCATAATCTTCTATATTTGTATTTAAAACTGTTTCTAAAAACATTCCTTTATTTTTTATTATCATTTTATTTCACCTCACTATTACTATCGTCATGTTTTTTGTATTTATGTACAAAAAATAAAAAAATGTTTAAATTTATATATTAAAATCAATTGTAAAGGGGAGAAAAACAATGGCTAATTATATTAAATTAACAAAACAAGAAATTTTAGAAAAAGATTTCGAAGTAGAATACAAGGGTTATAAAGTTGAAGATGTTGATGCTTTTTTAGATATGATATCTGAAGACTATAAATTATTTGCAGAAAATGAAGCAAAAAAAGATAGAAAGATCCAAGAACTTGAAATTGCTTATAATCAACTTCAAGAAGAACATACTAACGTTTTAGCGGCTTTAAAACTTACAAAACAACAACAAGAAGAGCTTGCAAAACAAGGACTTTCAAGTAGTGCGTTAGTAAAAAGAATTTCTATGCTAGAAAAAGCAAATAGTGAAAAAGATTAGTATAAAATAATAAGTGAGATTAGTTTTGAATCAATCGCTATATTTGAAAAATAATATAGAGGAAACTCCACGCTTGCACATTCTGCGATGAATGTAGTGTTTGTGCTAAGGGAAAAAATAACCTTAGGCATTGCTTTGCAATGACGACCGAGATTAGCCTAAGTGATTTATCATATGGCAAAGCTCTTAAAGTGCCACAGAGACGATTAGCTAGAAATAGTGAAATGGAACGGGTAAACTCCACAAGCAAGAAACTCAAATTTTGGTAGAGGAGCTAAGAGACAGGGAATTGAACCTGTTTCTTGGATTGTGCTTATGCACGATAGATAGATGATTGATGCGCGCAAGCGATACAGAACGTGGGTTACGACAAACTATCTCACCATCTTTTTTAAGGACTTACTTATATGAAATATTTATTTGATTATTTGAAAAAACACAATTTAAAATTATCAACTTGTGAATCATTTACAGGGGGAATGTTTGCAAACCAATTTACAAACATTCCTGGAGCAAGTAACTTTTTTACGGGTTCTTTTGTTTGTTATTCAAATGATTTTAAAATAGAACAAGTAAATATTGACCAAGAAGTAATTAAAAAATATAGTGAGGTCTCACAAGAAACATTACAGTTAATGTTAAAAAATACTCAAGAAGCACTAAAAACAGATATTTGTTTTGCTTTTACTGGGTGAGCAACTCCAATTGACAAAACTAACAAAAATAGTGGTTTAAGCTATGTTGGTTTTTTGTTAAAGGATAAAATATTTATGTTTGAATTTATAATCAAACATAATTTTTCAAGAAAAAAATATAAAAAAAGAGCAATAAAATTTGTTTTAAAAGAATTTAAAAAAGTTTCATAATTTTGTACATTTTTTTCAAAACCATGACGATAGTTATAGTGGAGGAAAAAATAATGAGAAAAGAAATTATAGAAAACAACGAAGGGTTGGTGTTAGGAATGGCAAACGATATATATGATGATCCAAATTTTAAAGCTGTTTTAAAAGACATCGAAAAAACCTTCGGAAAAGGATCAATTATGAGACTTGGAGATAAAGCAAATCAATACATTGAAGCTTTACCAAGTGGAAGTTTCTTAATTGATAGAGCAATTGGAATTGGAGGTTATCCAAAGGGTAGAATTGTAGAAATATATGGACCAGAATCAAGTGGTAAAACTACACTATCTTTACACGCAATTGCAGAATCGCAAAAACTTGGAGGAAGAGCAGCATTCATTGATGCAGAACATGCTTTAGATCCAAGATATGCTAAAAATTTAGGAGTAGACATTGAAAACTTAATTGTAGCTCAACCAGATTCAGGAGAACAGGCATTAGACATTTTAGAGATGCTTGTAAAATCAAGTACTTTAGATATTGTTGTAATTGATTCAGTTGCAGCTTTAGTACCTAAAGCTGAATTGGATGGAGAAATGTCTGACCAACAAATTGGTTTACAAGCTAGATTAATGTCAAAAGCTTTAAGAAAACTAAATGGTATTATTTCAAAGACAAATACAACTGTTATCTTTATAAATCAATTAAGAGAAAAAGTTGGTATTATCTTTGGTAACCCCGAAACTACACCTGGAGGAAGAGCTTTAAGATTCTACTCTTCAGTTAGATTAGAGGTAAGAAAAGGTGAAAGTATTACAACTAATGGTGAAGTAACTGCAAATAGGGTAAAAATCAAAGTTGTAAAAAATAAAGTAGCGCCACCATTTAAAAATTGTGTTATTACTATTGCTTATAATAAAGGAATAGAAAAAGACAATGAAATAGTTGAAATGGCAACATTGTACAATGTTCTTACAAAAGCTGGTGCTTGATACTCTTATAATGATGAAAAAATTGGACAAGGAAAAGAATCTGTAAAAGAATGATTTGTTCAAAATCCAGATAAATACCAAGAAATTCAAGACAAAATTATAGAATTGATAAAGTAGCAATATAACGCCCATTTTAAGGCGTTTTTTTAATGCTGTTTTAAAAAACTTTTTTTATTTTTTTTGAAACTTTTTTTAAGGTAGTGTTCATAGGGTTTAAGAGCAGTATTTAAAGAACTTATAAGTGTAGTGCTTGGACTTTATTATTTATAAAAGGTAAAATTATAACCATATAGGGAGGGCTAAATATATGAAGAAATTACTAAATTTATTAGCAATTACTACCATAGTTTCTTCGGCATCAAGCGCAGTTGTTGCTTGTGGCGCAGGAATTAAGGACCCATATAATCTGTTAGGTGATGATGAAAATACTTACAAAACAGGTGATGAATGAACTGGTGACTCATCAGCAAATTCTGAATTAGGGGCAATAAAATCAAACTCTATAAAAAACCAAGATTGACAAGAAGTTTTAAGTACAAATTATTCTAACACTTCTAGAAGTGTTAGAAGTGAATCTGATATTTGAAATACTTCAACATTAGCAGATAAAGATCTGTTAACAAATAAATTAAGCAATGAATTAGAATTTACACCATATGCAGATATGGGAATAGTAGAAGATACAGCAGAATACTTAATGAAAGAAAGAGGAAAATCTTCTGGAGTTAGAGCTGAAGCTGAAGCATCAATTATTAAACATGGTGCAGAAAATATTGTTTATAACGATCTGGGTGAAATCTCAGGAAATAAAGAAGTTATCACTGATGCTTCTGAAATAACTTTAGGATTTATGCAAAATGCATCAGATACTGGAGAACTTGTACCAATGTGAAATGCAGCACCAGCTGTTGACAAAGTAACTGGAGTTATGGGAAAAGGTATCTTAGATGAAGAAGGTAAAGAAACTGAATATGCAAAATGATTCAATGATAGATATAGAAATTGAACAGGAAAAGATAAAACAAATACTAGATGAGTTGGAAACGACAAAACTGGTAATCTAGATTCTAAAAAATTACGTATATCATTTGGACCTTTTGCAAATTCTTTATGACATACAGCTTGAAAAAATAACAAAACTCCATTGGAGTTAGCAGAAACTATTAAAGCTATTGGTGAAAGATATGAAACTAAGAAATTTGATTTCTATTTTGCAGCACCATATTTATCAAAAAACGGAGATTATGCTGATTCTCAAAGATTATTGGCAAGTGCTCTTAAAATATTATTAGAACAAGATAACGAATTTGATATTCAATTATCACTTGTAATGTCTACAGCTGATGGAATTTCAATTTCTGATGGATTTTTAGGTAATTATTCACCTCATACTAAAGGTGATTTATACCTACTTGGAGATGAAGCATTTCCTTTATATAACTTTACAAAATATTTAGGAATGAACTTTAGACTTAACTTAGTTGCAGGATATACTGATGTTTGAAGTCAAGATCAAAGTGACAGTGAATGAGAACTTAAGTTAATTCAAAGTGGGGTTGAAAAATCTCATGAAAATTGACGTAAAATGTATGATGTTATTTTTGGAAAACAAACTAGTTTAAATGCAAATCAAACTAAAAAAAGAGTAAAAATAACTTCATGAATTGGAAGAAGAGCAGAAGTTGCTGCTTGAAACTTCTCACCTAAAGAAGCTGTGAAACTACGTAGTTGAGCTGCTGAACAAGGACTGGGCGGAGTTGGAATGTTCTATATTTCTAGAGATGTTCCAAGTTTATTTATCGATAATGGTGGAACAAGTAGTGGACAGGCAGATTTAAATGCCTTGAACCAAAATGTTAGATCTGGTTCAGGATTTGAACAATTTACATATGCAAAAGCATTAAATGGAACTATCACTAGTGAAACACCAATACCAGACGAAGCAATTACAAAAGAAGATGTTAAAAAAATCGGGGGAATTGATTACTTTGACGTAATTGATTCAAACGAAGATTTAGATGACTTAGAAGTTGATGAAAATTGAGATGGACCTGGATTTGAAGGTCCTGGGGGAGCTGGACAAACTGAAGGGGGAAAACCTCAAGAAGGAAAAGGTACAAGTTTATATACAACTTGAGCTGAAGCTAACCCAAATAGAAAAACAAATATTGATAAAAAATCAAAAGCAAATGGAAGTACATATTACTCTCCATATGTTGATGCTGGATTATATTCAGGAAATGATATTGCTGGTGTAAAACAAAATGTTAATAATTTTGATAGCATTACATTAGCGTTCGTACAACAAGTAAACTCACACGGTGATTACTTAGATTTATCAATCGCAGGACAACCTTCAAGTGGTGAGGGTTATTCTTGATGAGAGAAATCTCAATTATGAGATAAAATGTTAAAACCTTTAGCAACTGCAAACAAATTACAAAATGTTAAAGTTGCATATGGAGGAGCTACAACAGGGGGAAATACATTTAAAAACCCTTGAACTTTAGAAAATTCTTATAGTAAAACTGAAGCACAAAAAATTCAGGATTTAAGAAAAGCATTTGAAGACTACCAAAACTCATTAGTAAAACTTGCAAATGATAATGGTGTATCAAATGTAAAAATGCCAAAATCAATAGACTTTGATATTGAGGGACATGCTCAAAATCTAAATGAAGACAATAGATTATTGGCAAAAACTTTAGCAACAATGAAAAAAGCAGATAAAACTTGAGATTTCTCAATTACATTACCAGTTTTACCAACAGGTTTAACAAGTGTTGGTTATAACGTAATGAATATATTTGTTGAAGAATTTAAAAAAGCAGGATTAGGTCAAAAAGACTTACCAGTAATTAACTTAATGTTAATGGATTATGGTGATCCAATCTATATTCAAGCTAGAGATCAAGAAAAAATCACTAACTTTGAATTAGCAAGAAGAGCTATGAATGCTACAAAAAATAACTTAGCAACTTCAATTGAAAAAAACTATGGAAGTGTTTCAGTTGGAAATAGTGGTTTATATAAATTGTTAGGTGCAACTCCTATGATTGGGGTAAATGATACTGTTCACGGTGTATTTACTCTTGAAGATGCAAAAGACTTATATAACTGAAGTCAATTAGTTGGTCTTTCTTACATTGGAATTTGATCAATGAATGATGATAGAGGAAAAGAAGGAAATAAACTTGTAAGTAAATCACTTACAAGTCACGGTCTTGCTTACCTTGATGAATATGACTTTAGTAGAGCATTTAGTGGAGATTGAACTAAATCAGTTATTAAACCAAAAGAAAAAGCTTAAAAATATCAATATAAGCAATTACTTTAACTAGTAATTGCTTTTTTATTGCTATAAGCATTTTGTTTGGGCCTCTATTAAGTTATAATAAAAGAGTTGCTAAAGCAACGTTAAAACTACTATGAAAGTAGGTCAAAAATGAAAACAAGTACTAGCATTTTTGTCATTATAACCATTTTATTATCTATCGTTACAACAATTTTAATAGGAGTAGTTTTATATTTATTATTGGGTAGAAAAAGAAAAGTTATATTAGAAAAGACAAAAAATGAAATAAAGAAATTGAAAATGCAATCAATTGCAGAACTTAAGTTTGAAATGGAAAAACTTAAAGATGCAACTGACAAAGAAATTGAAGTTAAAAGAGAACAACTTTCAAAAGATGAGTTAATTTTGGATGAAAAAAAAGCCAAGTATTATAAAAGTTTAGAAGAATTACATGCAAGAGAAGATAAAATAAATGATCAAGAAGCAAACAATAAACTTTTAAAGAAACAATTAATGAAAGAAATCGATGAAGTTAATGATACTTTAAGTGAAGTTGCAAAACTTTCTCAACAAGAAGCAAAAGAGAAAATGTTTGAAATAGTTGAAAAAAGATATGTAAATGAACTTGGAAAACTCTTAAAAGATAGAGAAGATAAAATGAGAGTTGTTGCAGATAATGTAGCAGCAGACATTTTAATCAATGCTATGGAAAGAAGTCATGTTCAAATTACAAATGAAAGAAATACAACACTTTTCAAATTAGATGATGACAAACTAAAAGGGAAAATAATTGGTAGAGAGGGACGTAATTTAAGAACCTTTCAACAATTTGGGGGAATTGACATTGTAATTGACGAAACACCAAATAGTGTTTTAATCTCCTCTTTTAATCCAATCAGAAGATTGATAGCTTTTAGAACATTAGAATCTTTAATTAGAACTGGTAAATTAAACCAGGTTTCAATCGAAGAAACTTTGTTGTATGAAGAAGAAAAATTAGAACAAACATTTAAAACTGAAGGATATGAAATTATAAAAGATTTAGATATTTATGATTTCCCTGAAGAGGTTATTTTAAACATTGCTAAATTAAAATATCGTTACAGTTACGGTCAAAATGTTTTGCAACATAGTATTGAAGTTGCAAAACTTTCAAAAAACATTGCAGAAGAATTTAACTTAGATACAGATTTAGCTCTAAGAGCTGGATTACTTCACGATATTGGTAAAGCATTAGACTTTGAACAAGAAGGAACTCACGTTACTCTTGGTGTAGAGTTGTTAAGAAAATATCGTTTCAACGATATTATTGTTAACAGTGTTGAATCTCATCATGAAGATGTTGAAAAAAAATCTATTTATGCACATATAGTTTCAATTGCAGATGCAGTAAGTGCTGCAAGAAGAGGTGCTCGAAGCAATGGAGCAGATATTTATTTTGCAAGAATGAAAGAAATAGAAGATGAATGTAATAAGTTTGAGGGAGTTATTAAAACTTATGCAATTCAATCTGGAAGACAAATAAGAATCTTAATAAACCCTGAAGTTATTGATGATTATCAAATGAAAAATTTATTAAAAGAAATAACTGAAAGAGTTAAACAAATTAATAAGACTCCAGGAGAGGTAAATATTACTTTGATACGTGAGTCAAGAGAAACAGCTAAAATTTAAGAGGAATGTTATTATGAATTATAAAAAAAGTTTGAGAGTGGTAAAAAGATATCACTATAATTGATGAAAAATTATTATGATGGTTTTATTATTTCCCATAGTTCTGTTTTTAAGTTTTTTATGTTCTAAAATATTTATTGGATATTTATTTAAATATAAAAGAGTAGGTAAAAACAGAAAAGGAATTGAACTTAATAGTTATGAAGAACTATTAAATGAAATTAAAATTAAAAAAATTGAAAACTTTAACATTGACAAATCGATGATAAAGGAAGTAAATATTGGACCAAGTTCAAAACAAATAAGTGCATTAATTATTGAACATAAAGATTTTAAATCTAATAAATGAATTGTAGGATTACATGGGTTTAAAAGAAATAAATACGTGGCTTTAAGAAACGTATTTTATTTCTATGAGAAGGGTTACAACATAATCACTTTTGATTCTTATGCTCACGGTAACACTTATGGAACAAAGTCTGACTTTGGTAAAAGTAATGCTGAAGTTTTAAATTCTCTAGTTGAATGACTTAAAAGTGTAAAACAAGTTGATGAAATTGGTGTCTTTGGTGTAAGTATGGGTGCTACAACTTCACTATACTTTGCAAAAGAACATTATTTAGAAAATGAAGTTAACTGATTAATAGCTGATTGTGGTTTCAGTGGAGCTGTACCACAAATCAGATACTTCTTAAAAAAATATGTAAAACTTCCTTGATGATTAATGTCTTTAGGAATTAATACAAACTTTAGAAACTATACTAAAGTAAATATAAGAGATGTAGATCTTTTAAAACCATATGATAGTGTAAAAGATTTAAAAATTTTATTTATCCATGGTAAAAAAGATGACTTTATACCATATCAAAATAGTATAGTTATGCATAAACTAAAAACTGACAAAGAAGTTGATAATGTTTCTAAACTAGTTTTATTTGATAATGCAAAACATTCTAGCTCTTTTCATTTCAATCAAGAGCAATATAAAAATGAAATATATGATTTCCTAAGATTAAATTAAAACGACTTTTAAATTTAAAAAAAATTTTAGTTAAAAAAACTTATAAAATTATTTTATCTTAGGGGGTAGCAATGAAGACTGCAATAATTATTGACTCTTCTTGTACTTTTAGAAATTGAAAAGATGAAAAAGATGTTCATCTTGTTCCATTAACTATAGTTACAGAAGACCAAAAAAATATCGATGACAATTTAGAATTTACACCAGATGACTTTTACTCATTGAATGAGGAACAAGTTTTAAAAACTTCTCAATCAATCGTGGGAAGCATGTTAGGAAAATGAGATGAACTTTTAAAAGAATACGACAATGTAATTTGTATTTTAATCTCAAAAGGTTTATCAGGACAATACAATACTTACAAAATGTTTAGTAATGAAGATGAATACAAAGAGAGAGTATTTGTTGTAGATACAAATGGAGTAAGTATTGTAAATGACAGACAAGTAGCTTTTGCTTTAGAATTAATTAAACAAGGAAAAACACCAAAAGAAATTGTTGGATTTTTAGAAGAAAAATACAGTGACTTTAAAGGATACATTATTCCAAAAAGTTTAAAACAATTAGTTCGTGGAGGAAGAATTACAAAAGCTGCAGCGGGTCTTGCAAAGATTTTAAAAATTAATCCAATCTTAAACTATAACGGAGTTATAGATAAAGAAGGAAAAGCAAGAACTTTTAAAAAAGCTGTTGAAGAAGCTTTAGATAAAATTGCCAAAGAAAATAGTGGAGAGTTTGTAGTTGATGTTGCTCACTCAAGAACAGATCAAGAAAACTTAGATCTTGTAAATCAATTAATGGCTGAAAAAGGATTAAAATTAGGAAAAATAGATGAATTACCTAATGTAATTGTTTGTCATACAGGAACTGATACTTTTGCATTTATCCCATATGTTGGATAAAACAAACTAAATATATAAAACACTGACATTTATTGTCAGTGTTTTTTTATCTAATATTTTTAATTGAAATGCAAAATTTGTGTTTTATATTGATTATATAGAAAAAAATACTAAATTACACAAAAAATTTAAAAAAAATTATCTTTTTTCTAAAAAAGGTATTATTATATATACATATAGATAAGGAATGGATGAAGAAAAAATTAATTTTTAATATTTTTATGTTATCAAACATTGCGATAACACCTACTTTGGCAATGTATTCAATATTACCGACAGATAAGGTATTTCTTGATAAAGAAGTTGAAAAGACATTGAAAAACTATATATTAACAAACTCAATCATAAAAGACAATTATGATTTACTAATATATGAAGGTAAAAAATATAAAAATATCAATGAAATTATTAATTCCATACTAATTAAGAATCCTATACTAACCGAAAAAACATTTAGCAATCCAGATAAAATAATAAGTAATTTTTAAACTAATGAAATAGATGGTTCCAAGCTATTGAGTTATGATGCAAGTAAATTAAGAAAAGTATTTGTAAATTCAAGAGGGAAAATAGTTCTACCAAGTTGTTTTGAAACTAACATACAAAACTGCATAAATAGTTAATTAAGTTCTGAAAAAAGAGTTGTAAATTCATATTTAAACTCTGGTTTATTTAAACCCAAGTATACCTATGATTTTTTAGAAGATTTAGGAAGAAAACAAAACATTATAAACATGTCAATGTTTAACAAAACAATGATCTTTGAATATATTTGAAGTATACTTGCAAATAAATTAACTGATATGAGAATAAAAGACAACATAATAAAAGATGATTGATTATATGGAGAAAGAACTGGCAGTTTAAATATGGATTATGCATATTCTTATGTAAATCAAAATAGTAAATTTCAAGAATCATTACAAAATGCTTCAGGAAACATTTCTTTAAAGGATGATTTTAATTTTTCATATAATGGAGTTAATTTTACAACTCAATTAGAAAATTGAGTTAACAATTTTTATGCTATGGCTTTTGAAAATAATAATGGAATACCATTGCAAAGAATGTACTATGTCCATGACAAAAATGATATTACAAAGTTTTCAGATGTTTTTGGAAATAATATAGCTTCGTCAATTGGACAAGCTAAAAAAATTGCTTCAGAAAGAGATAATAAGATTCTTGTCAAAAGATATCATATGTATGACATCAATGGAGAAGAAACAATAATAAATGAATCTGATGAAAATAAAGTTGTAGAAACTTTAAAAAAACAAATAAATTTATCAAGCAAATTTGTCCATAAGGATGAACTAAAAAAATTAGCTGATCAAAAAACTGATGTAACAGATTTAGTTACAACAAAAGAAAATTATGTTTTTACATTTAAAGCTAGTAATGGAAGACAAATGTATTTCAAAGATTATAAAAGTGCAAGAGCAATTTTTGAAAATCAAATTTCATTAATTGCAGGAATTAGTGAAAAGAATATTAAAAATTTCACATATTCAATGTTTATTGGTGAAAAGAAAAATGTTTATTCTTTTACCAATGAGACTAATTTAAATGATTTAGTAAAACAAATTTATAGTGATTTGCAAAGAAGCAAGAAAAGAGGAGAATAAGTTATGAAAAAATTATTATCTATTTTAGCAATATCAAGTTTAATTGCAACAACAAGTGTTAATGTTGTTGCTTGTAATAATGAAAGTAATGACAATAAAGTCACACCAGACCCAATACCTGAAGTTGTTAAAACTCGATTTAGTGACAAAGAATATGATGATGCGCTTGGAACTTTTAGTTTTGAACAAAGAGGTGAAGGTATAACATTAACATCAAATGAGCAAAAAACAGCTTTTCGTTGGGATACTCCAACCGAAAAAGCTTACTCAATAAACTTATCAAAAGAAGAAATGGACGATGTATTCATTTTACCTTTCGATCTTGAATTAGAAACCAGTATTGAAAAACCTTTTGATAATGAAATTATTAGTTTAATTACTTTTAATTCGAATCAAATAGATGGAGAATTTGGGTATTGAGCTGATTTTTGATATAAAGTTGGAAAAAAATCAAGAGAAGGTTTAACTGTTAATGATAGAAAAAATGCAGAAATTTTAAGAGCAACACAATGACAATACGATACTATTTCAAATAAAAAAAATGTAGTTAAAAGAGATTATGTTATTGAATCTAGCGATGGCACTACTCTTACAATGACAGTCTTAATAGTTGTACAAGATTATTTAACATCAACTTTTTTATTTAATGGAAGACAGATGTTTGAAAACTTTATAAGAGATGAAAAATATAAAGATTTTTTTGGAAATGTCGAATACAGTTTAACTGAAGGAGCTATTTTTCTAGGAGTTATATTATCAGACCCTTTAGATTTTTATGAAAAAATTAACGGTATTAGTATGGCAGATAATTATAAAGAATATTTTGAAAAACTATTTAATGACTTAAGAGAAGAAGTTTTAAATTCTAATCCCGATTTAAAAGACTATTTATTTGAAATAAATGAAACCGAACTTAGCGATGGTGAAGATACAATTTATACTGGTGTAAGCGTGGATATTAAAACTAAAAGAAAAAAAGGAGTTAATACTAATAATAGTATGCGTATAGGTATGTCAGGTCCTGAAAAAACTTTATAATTTTATAAAAACTTATTCTTAACAAAACAATGATCTTTGAATATATTTGATGTATACTTGCAAATAAATTAACTGATATGAGAATAAAAGACAACATAATAAAAGATGATTGATTATATGGGGAAAGAACTGGAAGTTTAAATATGGATTACGCATATTCTTATGTAAATCAAAATAGTAAATTTCAAGAATCATTACAAAATGCTTCAGGAAACATTTCTTTAAAAGATGATTTTAACTTTTCTTATAATGGAGTTAATTTTACAACTCAATTAGAAAATTGAGTTAACAATTTTTATGCTATGGCTTTTGAAAACAATAATGGAATACCATTGCAAAGAATGTACTATGTCCATGACAAAAATGATATTACAAAGTTTTCAGATATTTTTGGAAACAATATAGCTTCGTCAATTGGACAAGCTAAAAAAATAGCTTCAGAAAGAGATAATAAGATTCTTGTCAAAAGATATCATATGTATGATATCAATGGAGAAGAAACTATTATAAATGAGTCTGATGAAAATAAAGTTGTAGAAATTTTAAAAAAACAAATAAATTTATCAAGCAAATTCGTCCATAAGGATGAACTAAAAAAATTAGTGGATCAAAAAACTGATATAACAGATTTAGTTACAACAAAAGAAAATTATGTTTTTACATTTAAAGCTAGTAATGGAAGACAAATGTATTTTAAAGATTATAAAAGTGCAAGAGCAATATTTGAAAATCAAATATCTTTAATTGCGGGAATAAGTGAAAAGAATATTAAAAATTTTACTTATTCTATGTTTATTGGCGAAAAGAAATATGTGTATTCTTTTACCAATGAAACTAATTTGAACGATTTAGTAAAACAAATTTATAACGATTTGCAAAAAATCAAGAAAAGAGGAGAATAAGTTATGAAAAAATTATTATCTATTTTAGCAATATCAAGTTTAGTTGCAACAACAAGTGTAAATGTTGTCGCTTGTAATGAAAAAAACGACAAAGACAAAACAATGCCAGACCCAATACCTGAAGTTGTTAAAACTCGATTTAGTGATAAAGAATATGATGATGCACTAGGAACTTTTAGTTTTGAACAAAAAGCTGATGGAATTAAATTAATTTCTAACGAACAAAAAACAGCTTTTGGTTGAAATTCTTCAACAGAAAAAGCCTATTCAATAGATTTATCACAAGAAGTTATGGATGATATATTCATTTTACCTTTCGACTTAGAACTAGAAACTAGTTTAGAAAAACCTTTTGATAATGAAATGATTAGTTTAATTACTTTTGACCCAGACAGAATCTATAATGACTATGCTTATTGGTCTCAATTCTGATATGAGGCAGGATTAAAGTCTAGAGAGGGTACAATTGTTAATAATAGAAGATATGCAGAAACTTTAAGGACAAATGAATGGCAGTCAAATCCTAGTCATTATAAAGAAAATGTAATTAGAAGAGATTATGATATTGAGTCTAGAGATGGCACAACCCTTACGATGACGGTCTTAATTGTTGTGCAAGATTATTTAACATCAAGTTATTTATTTAATGGTAAAAATATGTTAGAAAATTTTATAAGAAATGAAAAATACTCTGATTTTTTTGGAAATGTAGAATTTAGTTTAAGACTATCAGAATATTTATGATTTAATCACCCAGATATTTTAGATTTTACAAAAGAAATTGAAGGAAAACAAATGATAGAGCATTTTAAAACTTATATTTTGAACGGGTTTAATGATTTGAGAAAACAAATTCTAGATTATAATTCAAAATTAGCTGATTACTTATTTAGTGTAGATGAATATACTTTAGATGATGGTCATGAAAGCTCTTATACATCTTTCAGACTTGATATAAGAACCTCAAGAAAAAAAGGTACTAATTTAAATAAGGAAATGCTTGTTCTGTTAAGTGGACCCAAAAAAGATTAAAAAGTATTTTTATTAGATGGAAGATACTTTCCAGATTATGAATCTGCTTACCAACAACTTTTAAAAAACATTGTTGTAAAAGTTGTTGAAAAGGGACCAAGATATTACTTTATTAAAGGTCAAGTAAATGATAAACAAGAAGACAAAGAAAAACTAATAGAAGACTTTTATCAAAATGCAATAAAAAATAATAAAGTACAAGATAGATACACAGATTATTTTGGAGAAACTTTTGATACAAAAGAAGCTGCCTTCTTATCTATGGAAAGAAAAATAAATGATGAAAAGAATTTAAGTAAGTTCTATTCTTATAGATTTGGAAGTTCTATAGACAATGTTGTTTACTACAAAACTGAACAAGAAATAAAAGAATTTGTAGATGATATTACAGATATTGAAAGTAAAACGGTAAGTATTACTGAATTAATTTCAAATACAAACTTTGATTCTCTATATGATTTAGATAATTTTGATCAAACAATATACTCATTTAATTTATATGGAATGGAGTATTACTATAAAGATAAAACAAATGCTTATTTTGCAATTTATAAATTATTAAATTACAAAAACAGTTTAGTACTAACAGAGTTTAGAACTTATACCTTAAACGATTTAAGTTTTGAAAATATATTAGAATACATATCTTATCTTGAAGAAAAAATTACCGAAACTAAGAGAGGTGATTTATATGTTTAAAAATAAATTAACCTTAATGTTAATGAGTTTAACAGTTGGATATGCAACTGTTGCAAACAGTATTACTTTTGTAAATAGTTCTGACTTAGTAAAAAGAATGATAAAAGAAGATATAGAAAGAAACTCTATACAAGTTAGTAATGAAAAAAAGTATCTTTACAATAATGAAGAATTTAGTAATAGAGATAGTATTGTACAAAAAGAACTTTTAAAAAATCCAATTACTGCTCAAAAAACTTTAAGTGACCCTTTAAAAATAGTTGCAAACCATGCAACTAACGAGTTGGATGGTTCACAAGTTTATGGAACAAAAGCAGAAGACATGGTAAAGGTATATGAAAATGCCTTAGGAAAAGCTGTTCTTCCAAGTTGTTATGAATACAACTTGGATGGTTGCGTTCAAACTGGTATAGAATCTAAAACTAGAGCTTTAAATAGTTTTACAAACAAAGGTTTATTAAAACCTAAATATTCTTATGATTATGTAAACTGATTTGACTCTGTTGAAGAAGCAGACATTGACTTTACAAGAGCAAATTATGATGTAAGTGAATCTTTGTTTTACCATTACAATGGACAATACTTTAATGCATTTAATGCAGAAGATAATAAAAGAATGAAATCACAACTGACTAAAGGATATTGATTCGGTGGGTTTGGAGATGAATATTTTGATAAAGATGATATAAAAGATGTCTTTAAAAAAGGTTTTTATTATCCTGATTATTACTTTATAGACTACTTTAAACAAAATTTTAAGGATTACTTCACAGATGCCAATTTTAACTCGGGTTTAGTACCTAAAATAGTTGATTTTAAAAGAAACTTTAAAATAAAATTGAAACCAGGAATATCACCAGATCATTTAGAACAGTGACTTGTAAGTGAACAAAATGATTTTGATTCTTTAACAATTAATGATAAAAATAAAAAAGAATTAATTATTAATGTAGGTAATGGTAATGATCAATTTGATTTCAAAAACTTTGAAAAACAATTTAAAAATAAGGACAACTGAATTCCTGAAATTGAGCATGCCACTTGTTGACCAATTACAACGGACACAAAAAGAGTAAATAGATTCAAATTTTCTATTGATAACGGCGAAGGAGGATCAGTGGAACTAAAGTTAATGTTAGATACTCACAAAGATGGCGAAAATGGATGTCCTATTGGTTTCAATGATACTGATTATAAAAATATAGAAATAGAGCCCATTTACGAAGAGGATGACTTCAAATTTAGTTGAAATAATGATGCCCAAATGTTTAATGATATAAAAAAAATCTACGAACTTGGTGAATTGAATTCAAAAAAACTTATAGACTACATTTATGGAGAACAAATTAAACAAAGAACTGAAGATTACGGTCCTAATGATTTTTTAGAAGATTTAGGAAGAAAACAAAACATTATAAACATGTCAATGTTTAACAAAACAATGATCTTTGAATATATTTGAAGTATACTTGCAAATAAATTAACTGATATGAGAATAAAAGACAACATAATAAAAGATGATTGATTATATGGGGAAAGAACTGGAAGTTTAAATATGGATTACGCATATTCTTATGTAAATCAAAATAGTAAATTTCAAGAATCATTGCAAAATGCTTCAGGAAATATTTCTTTAAAAGATGATTTTAACTTTTCTTATAATGGAGTTAATTTTACAACTCAATTAGATAATTGAGTTAACAATTTTTATGCTATGGCTTTTGAAAACAATAATGGAATACCATTGCAAAGAATGTACTATGTCCATGATAAAAATGATATTACAAAATTTTCAGATATTTTTGGAAATAATATAGCTTCGTCAATTGGACAAGCTAAAAAAATAGCTTCAGAAAGAGACAATAAGATTCTTGTCAAAAGATATCATATGTATGATATCAATGGGGAAGAAACAATAATAAACGAATCTGATGAAAATAAAGTTGTTGAGACTTTAAAAAAACAAATTAATTTATCAAGCAAATTCGTCCATAAGGATGAACTAAAAAAATTAGCTGACCAAAAAACTGATGTAACAAATTTAGTAACATCAAAAGAAAATTATGTCTTTACATTTAAAGCTAGTAATGGAAGACAAATGTATTTTAAAGATTATAAAAGTGCAAGAGCAATTTTTGAAAATCAAATCTCATTAATTGCAGGAATTAGTGAAAAGAATATTAAAAAATTCACTTATTCAATGTTTATTGGTGAAAAGAAAAATGTTTATTCTTTTACCAATGAAACTAATTTAAACGATTTAGTAAAACAAATTTATAGTGATTTGCAAAGAAGCAAGAAAAGAGGAGAATAAGTTATGAAAAAATTATTATCTATTTTAGCAGTATCAAGTTTAATTGCAACAACAAGTGTTAATGTTGTTGCTTGTAATAATAAAAATATTGAGAAAAATATCACACCAGACCCAATACCAGAAGTTGTTAAAACTCGATTTAGTGACAAAGAGTACGATGATGCGCTTGGAACTTTTAGTTTTGAACAAAATGGTGAAGGAATTACATTAACTTCAAAAAATCAAAAAACTGCTTTTGGTTGAAATTCCTCAACTGAAAAAGCATACTCAATTAACTTATCAAAAGAAGTAATGAATGATATATTCATTCTACCTTTTGATATTGAATTAGAAACTAGTATTGAAAAACCTTTTGATAATGAAATTATTAGTTTAATTACATTTAATCCAAAACAAATTGAGGAACAAGGAGGTTATTGATCTAAATTTTGAAGTGAAGCTGGAGATAAATCAAGAGAAGGTTTGACTGTTAATGATAGAAGACATGCAGAAATTTTAAGAGCGACACAATGGCAATCAAATGCAATACACAATAGAAAAAATGTAGTTAGAAGAGATTATGACATTGAGTCTAGTGAAGGCACTACTCTTACAATGACAGTCTTAATAGTTGTACAAGATTATTTAACATCGACTTATTTATTTAATGGAAGACAGATGTTTGAAAACTTTATAAGAGATGAAAAATATAAAGATTTTTTTGGAAATGTCGAATATAGTTTAACTGAAGGAGCTATATTTTTAGGAGTTAGATTATCAGACCCTTTAGACTTTTATGAAAAAATTAACGGTATTAGTATGGCAGATAATTATAAAGATTATTTTGAAAAACTATTTAATAACTTAAGAGAAATAGTTTTAAATTCTAATCCTGATTTAAAAGACTATTTATTTGAAATAAATGAAACCGAGCTTAGTGATGGTAAAGATACAACTTGAACTGGAGTGAGTGTGAATATTAAAACAAAAAGAAAAAAAGGAGTTAATACTAATAATAGTATGCGTATAGGTATGTCAGGTCCTGAAAAAACTTTATAATTTTATAAAAACTTATTCTTAACAAAACAATGATCTTTGAATATATTTGAAGTATACTTGCAAATAAATTAACTGATATGAGAATAAAAGACAACATAATAAAAGATGATTGATTATATGGGGAAAGAACTGGAAGTTTAAATATGGATTATGCATATTCTTATGTAAATCAAAATAGTAAATTTCAAGAAGCATTGCAAAATGCTTCAGGAAACATTTCTTTAAAAGATGATTTTAACTTTTCTTATAATGGAGTTAATTTTACAACTCAATTAGATAATTGAGTTAACAATTTTTATGCTATGGCTTTTGAAAACAATAATGGAGTACCTTTACAAAGAATGTACTATGTTCATGACAAAAATGATATTACAAAGTTTTCAGATATTTTTGGAAACAATATAGCTTCGTCAATTGGACAAGCTAAAAAAATTGCTTCAGAAAGAGATAATAAGATTCTTGTCAAAAGATATCATATGTATGATATCAATGGAGAAGAAACAATAATAAATGAATCTGATGAAAACAAAGTTGTAGAAACTTTAAAAAAACAAATAAATTTATCAAGCAAATTTATCCATAAGGATGAACTAAAAAAATTAGCTGATCAAAAAAACTGATGTAACAGATTTAGTTACAACAAAAGAAAATTATGTTTTTACATTTAAAGCTAGTAACGGAAGACAAATGTATTTTAAAGATTATAAAAGTGCAAGAGCAATTTTTGAAAATCAAATTTCATTAATTGCAGGAATTAGTGAAAAAAATATTAAAAATTTCACATATTCAATGTTTATTGGTGAAAAGAAATATGTTTATTCTTTTACCAATGAAACTAATTTAAACGATTTAGTAAAACAAATTTATAAAGATTTACAAAGAATTAAGAAAAGAGGAGAATAAGTTATGAAAAAATTATTATCTATTTTAGCAATATCAAGTTTAATCGCAACAACAAGTGTTAATGTTCTTGCTTGTAATAATGAAAATATTGACAAAAATATCACACCAGACCCAATACCTAAATATGCTAAAACTCGATTTAGTGACGAAGAGTATGATAATGCTATTGGAACTTTTAGTTTTGAACAAAACGGTGAAGGTATAACGCTAACTTCTAAAGAACAAAAAACTGCTTTTGGTTGAAATTCCTCAACCGAAAAAGCTTACTCAATAAACTTATCAAGAGAGGTAATGGAAGATATATTCATTTTACCTTTTGATATAGATTTAGAAACTAGTATTGAAAAACCTTACGATAATGAAATTATTAGTCTAATTACTTTCAACCCAGAACAAATTGAGAGTCAAGGAAGTTATTGATCAAAGTTTTGAGATAAAGTAGGAGATAAATCAAAGGAAGGGACTGTAGTTAATGATAGAAAACATGCAGAAATACTAAGAAGCACCAAATGACAATCAATTGCAATACATTATAGAAAAAATGTAATTAAAAAAAATTATGAAGTTGAATCTAAGGACGGCAGAACTATGATGATGACGGTTTTTATAGTTGTTCAAGACTATTTAATATCAAGTTATTTATTTAATGGAAGACAGATGTTTGAAAACTTTATAAGAGATGAAAAATATAAAGATTTTTTTGGGAATGTGGAATTCAGTTTAATTGAAGGAGCAGCCTATTTAGCGGTTATAACGTCAGAACCTTTTGATTTTTTTAAAGAAATTAACGGTGTAAGTATGGCATTAAATTATAAAGATTATTTCGAAAAACTTTTTAATGACTTAAGAGAAAAAATTTTAGAGTTAAATCCTAACTATGAGGATTATTTATTTAAATTAGACTATTCTAAACTTAGTAATGGTGATAATACAAATTATACCGGTGTAAGTCTGTTTATTAATGCAACAAGAAAAAAAGGCTTAAATATTAATTACAATATGTATATCGTTATTTCAGGACCTAAAAAAACTGTATAATTTTATAAAATTTTATTCTCAACAAAATAATAATTCTTGAATATTTTTGAAGTATACTTACATATAAATAATAGATATGAGAGTAAAAGATAATTTTATCTCTCCATATAACAAAGTTAACTTTACAAAAAAATCTATGTAAAAAAACTTTAACTATTGACATTTTTTCACCCTAATAAAAAGAGGAGGAAAAAATTGAAACAAATATTTATAAATAATATTAAAAACAAATATCTTCAAATTAGTTTTGTGATTATATTTTTGATATTCTCATTTACTTTTTTGACGGTGTTTTTAATTTATAAGTTTAGTGATGACTTTTCAAATAATTCTAATTTAGAAAATACATCTTTCTTAATGAACTATGAATTTGAAAGAATAAATTGAATTATGTGAATATTATTAACACCACTGTTAATAATAAGTCCATTGCTTACCTCATATAAATTAATTAATAAAAGTAATAATTATTATTTTGGAATAATGTCGGTTGTAAAGTTTTACTGTCTATACTTATTAATAAATATTCTTTATATTTTAGTTTTTATAATTAGTTTTCATCTTGTGTTTTTTGGTTTTTTTACAGGAACTTATATTTTGTTTATAAATTATTCATTATCACAATTTATAGGTTTAATAATTACATACTTAATATTAAGTGTAATTATATATGCCATATATATAATTACTAATTTAAAAACTTTTGTAATTTCAAGTTCTGTTTTAATTTTATTTGCATTACCTGTTATAAATTTTGTATCTAACCTAAATGGTTCATTTAATAGTGGTGAAAGTTATCAGTATAAATATACTGATAACGAAGGAAATGATACAGAAATAAGTTTTTCAAATTACGATGTAATTATGATAAATGATTTTCTAAATCATTTTGATGTTAATTATAATGATTTAGAAAAAAATAAAGAAGAAATAAAATTAAAATTAAATCAAATTTGTAGTAGTGATGAAACAAATATTTATATAGAAAAAGAATATATACATTATATTTGTAAGTTAGAACAAAAAGCTGTTGAAGCAAATTATCAAGCTGAAAAGGGAGTTAACTTAATATGAAAGAATATTTTAAATAATGAAGATGGTTATATAAAATATGGAGATATTATTGAATGATTTAAAGAACCGAGCAATTATGAAATAGGGGTTGAAAAGATACACAATGCCTTTGAAGATTTTGAATTTGATTTTGTAACTGAAGGTTTACGAAATCTTTTAAGAAATATTTATTTTGATAAAGAAAATATTATCAAAGTTGAGAGTGGAAATGCTTCTAGTGAATATGAATCACTAGTTATTTTTCTTAAAAATATATTTTATTATTATTTAATAAACTATATTGAAGACCCATTAAAAATTGATGAAATAACAAAACACAGTTTTGGTTTTGTTATAAAAAGATTTTTGAATTCTAAAATATTTGATTCAACATATTTTAATCATATCCTTAATTCATTTTTGTGGTTAAAACCTGAAACAAGGTTTAAAGGAGAAAATGAAATAATAGTTAAAAGTGGGTATAGTTTAAAAAACCTAGATCTTTATTTTAAAAACTATTACAATCCTATTATTTATGCAAATATATTAAATTTAAATGGAATTAATTTAGAACAATTTGCAAAACTAAAAAAATTTAGAGATTTAAAAATTAACCAACAAATATTTAGTATTACAAATTATCCTAATAATATTGCACACTCAGCTTTAAACTATTATAAAAATAAATATATAAGAATAGGTAATACTATTGGTAGTGACAATTTTATTAATAAAATTGATGGTAAACTTTTGATTAATAACTTAGACTTGCAAGATAATAAACAATTTTTTTCAGATAATAAGGTTTCAATAAAAGCTTATGAGTTACAAATTATAATTTTTGTAATCTTATATATTATTGGTTTTTCACTCATGTTATTTTCAACAAAAATAAAATCAAGAGATGTATGACATTCTAGAAGTTTTCCTGTTGTTATATAGTAATTGTTTTAAAAATACATTAGTATTTTTGATATTATCATTTTAGAAAATAAACCAAAAAATGCATTTTTTGTGTTTTTTTGCGACTATTTTTTTATATGTTATAATTAGTGCGACGATAGGAGAGAAATTATGGGATTTGGAGATTTTTTAGCCAATAGAATGAAGAAGTCTATTCAAAAGAATTTGAATAAAAGTACTTTAAGTGAAGAAAATATAAAAGAAGTTCTTAGAGAAATAAGACTTGCTTTATTAGAAGCTGACGTCAACGTAGACGTTGTAAAAAAATTTATTAAAAATGTTGAAGAAAAAGCTGTTGGTCAATACATCCAACAAGGAGTTAGAGCTGACCAACAAATGGTTAAACTTGTTCATGAAGAACTTGTAGAAATTTTAGGAAAAGTAAATTCCCCATTAGAAGTAAATAAAAAACCTTCAATTATCATGATGGTTGGTCTACAGGGAGCTGGTAAAACAACCACTGTAGGTAAATTAGGTCATTTAATAACAAAAAAACACAAGAAAAAAACATTACTTGTAGGATTAGATATTTATAGACCAGGAGCTATTGACCAACTTGTTGAGTTGGGAGAAAAAAATGGATTAGATGTTTTTGAAAAAGGAAAACAAAGTCCAGTTAAAACAGCCAAACAAGCTGTAGATTATGCTCAAGAAAATGGATATGAAGTAATTATTCTCGATACTGCAGGACGTTTACAAATTGACAAAGAATTAATGAAAGAATTAAATGATATACGTAAAGGTGTATCACCTCAAGAAATAATTCTTACAGTTGATGGTATGACAGGACAAGACATAATAAATGTAAGTCAAGAATTTAATAAATTATTAAAATTATCAGGAGTTATTGTTACTAAACTTGATGGTGATGCTCGTGGGGGAGCAACACTTTCTATTACAGAAATAACTAAATTACCTATTAAATTCATAGGGGAAGGGGAAGGAATTGGAGCACTTGCAGAATTCCACCCAAAACGTATGGCAGACAGAATCCTTGGAATGGGAGATGTTGATACACTTTTTGAAAAAGCAGCAGCTGTTGTTGATCAAAGAACCATGGAAAAAACTATGAAACGTATGTTTGCAGGTCAATTTGATTTAGAAGATTTAAGAAATCAAATGGGACAACTTGCAAAAATGGGTAGCTTAGGAGGAGTTATGAAAATGATTCCTGGAATGAACGGAAAAGTTAGTGAAGAGCAAATTGCCCAAGCACAACAACGTTTATTTGTTGCAAACATATTAATGGACTCTATGACTTTAAAAGAAAGAAGAGACCCAAGAATTCTTAAAGCTATTACAAGAAAACAAAGAATCCTTAAAGGTTCTGGACGTAGTGAAAAAGAATTTAATGACTTATTAAACCAATTTGATAAAGGTAAAAAACAAGTACTTGAGATGGCAAAACAATTAAAATCTGGAAGAATGCCAAATTTAGGTGGAATGAAATTCAGATAGGAGAATTTAAATTTTGAAAAAATTAGTTGTAATTACTGGTGCATCATCAGGAATAGGAAAAGAACTTGCAAAGATCTTTTCATCTAATGATCACCCATTATTATTGTTAGCAAGACGTGTAGAATTAATAGAAGAATTAAAATTAGAAAATGCTATTTGTAAATCTGTTGATGTTAGAAATATTGATGATTTTAAACAAGCAATAGAATTTGCAGAAAGCAAATACGGTCCAGTGGATTGTTTAATTAATAATGCAGGTATAATGCCTTTAGATAAAATTTACAATTTAGATTTACAATCTCAATATGACATGATTGATATAAATGTAAAAGGTGTTTTAAACGGTATAAATGCTGTTATCAATAAAATGAAAGATAACAAATCAGGAACAATTATAAATGTTGGTAGTGTTGCTGGTCGTTGAACCAGTGACAATAGAGCAGTTTATAACGGCTCAAAATTCGCAGTTCACGCAATTAGTGAGCAAACCAGAAAAGAGGTTGCTCCATTCAACGTGAGAGTGCTTACAATAGCCCCTGGGCTTGTAGATACAGATTTAATATCAACAACTGTAAATAAAGAGGTTATAGAGGGATATGATAAGTGGAAAGATAGCTTAGAAGCTGGCTTGTCTGCAAGTGAAGTTGCACAAGTTATGTACTATACTTATAATTTACCTCAACACATTGCTTTAAAAGAAATAGTAATTACTTCAACAAAACAACCAATATAATAAAAAAAATCACCATTAATTGGTGATTTTTGCATTTTAGAATTATTTATTTTTAGCAGCTAATTTTTTTACAGTTTCACTTTCTTGTGATTTAATAGCTAATAATCTTCTGTTTGCCTCTTCAATAGTTTTTTGAGTTGTTTCTAATTCAATTCTACGTTTTTCTGCAGCTTTAATTTTTGATCAAACTCCAGTTTTCATAGCATCACTCATAAGTAAAATCATAACCATAGCTATGTTGAATAAGTCATCAACTACTTTTTTAGTGTGTTTTTTTTCTTTTTCAGTTAATGAATCAGATTTGTATCCCTCTAAAACTTTAACATCAGCAAAGTATTGATCTGCAAATTCTTTACCAAATTTTTGGTATAGAAGTGCTTCTCCTTCGTGTAAAAATAATGCGATGTTTTTAAATAAACTTAGTTTATGTTCTACATCATTTTCTGCAGAAGATCTAAATTGAATGATAATGTTATTGATTCTATCATCATGATATTGATCAATAATTTCTTCTGATACTACTCTTGTTCCTTGACTAACTAATTTTAAAACTCTTTTTTTATCAGCAATTTCTGCTTCAATAAATTTGTAATTCATAGCTTTAATATATTTTTTAATACGTAAAGGTAGAATGTACATGTCATATGCAATATATTCTGAATATCTTCATTTTCTTGCAACTATTTGAGTTACGATGTTGTAAACGATTTCTAAAATAGTTAAGTTTAAAGTTCTTTCATTTAATTTTAACTCTAGTTTGTTTAGTCTTAGTAATTGATAATATTCATATCCGTAATATTCCATACAAATCATATTAAAATATGTTTGAATAGTTGAATTGTTCATAATTGCAGAATATGAAAATTGAATATCTGGTACTAATGCATCGATAATGTTTTCAAATTGTGGTCTAAAATCAAGAACAGATTGAAATTGTTTTTTTTCAGCCATAAGTTATTCCTCCAAAATCTTTAGATAAAGATATTTTACCACACATTTAGGTATTTTTTTGCTATTAAATGGTATATCATTAATAAATAGAATGATTATTTGGGGAATTTGGTTTATGAAAATTAAGCTCTTTTGTTTCAATAAATTAAGTAAAGAATATTTAGAAATTTATAATTACTATTTTACAAAGGTAAAAAAATACAGTGATCTTGAAGTGGTTGAAATTGCAGAATTCGATTCTGGAGATGTTAAATCAAATCAAGCTAAAAATGAAGAAAACTTAAATAAAAAACTTGTTGATTTAAAAGATTGAGAAGTCTTTTTATTAGAAATTAACGCAAAACAATATGAATCTGAAAGTTTTTCAAAATTAATTCAAGATAATAAAGATTTTAAGGGAGCAAAACTAGCCTTTATAATTGGACCAAGTGATGGTTTTAGTTATGAGTTTAGAAAAAGTTGTAAAAACCAATTAAGTTTTGGTAATATGACTTATCCTTATAGTTTAATAAGAATTATTTTGTTAGAACAAATTTTTAGAAGTATAAAAATAATGAGAAAAGAACCTTACCATAAATAGGGGGTTTTATAAAGAAATGAAATCTTTATAAAAAAAACTTAAAAAAAGAGTTAAAGTAAATTATATATACAAAGTTAGAGGTGAGTATATGTCTGATAAATCAAGTTTTAATTGATTTCCTGGTCACATGAATAAAAGTATCAAAGAAATTGAGACTAAAATTCCAATTGTTGACCTAGTTATTGAAATTGTGGATGCTAGAGCGCCTTTTTCGACACAAAATCCTTTATTTAGAAAAATTCTAAGTAAAAGGCCAAGACTTGTTATTATGTCAAAAGGGGATTTGGCAGATGATCAAGTAACTAAATTATGAATAGATTACTTTAATCAAAATGGTGATAAACCATATTTGATTAAAGATAAACAACAAAATATTTATGGAGATGTTTTAAAGTTAATCAACTTAATGACAGCAGAATCACAAGCAAAACAAAAATCAAGGGGAATTGAAAAACCTCAACTTAATGTTTTGGTTGTTGGTATTCCAAACGTAGGTAAATCAACAGTTATCTCTAAATTAACAAGAGGTAAAATTATAAAAATAGGAAATAAACCTGGAGTTACAAGAGGGTTACAAAGAATTGTTATGACAGATAACATTACTTTAATTGATACACCAGGAATTTTACCAGCTAAGTTTGAAAATGAAACTATTGCTTGTAACTGTGCTGCTACAAACTCAATCAGAATTGATGTTGTACCAAAAGAGAGATTTGCAACTAAAATAATGCGATACATTTATAATTCATACCCTTCATTAATTGAAGAGAATTATAAAATAACTACAAATATTTTAAGACCAATCAATTACGATGATACTTTTAAAATATTTGAAGAAGTTGCTAAAAGAAGTAAATTTATTATTTTAGATGATATTGCAGATGTTGAAAGAGCTATTGAATTATTCGTTCATGATTTAATCAACAATAATTTTGGAAAGATATCTTTTGAAAAACCAATAGAGGTTGAAAAAACAAGTATGCTCTCTGTTGATGAAAATGATTTAGATTTAACTGTAGAAAGCGACTTAACTATAGAATGATAGATAATAGTCGTTTTTTATTTGATAAACAAATAAAACAAGAAAGAAATGTTTCTTTAATTTCTGGAAGTGACGAAGTAGGGAGAGGTGCTATGGCAGGCCCTATTGTTGTTGCTAGTGTAATTTTAAAAGAAGATTATTTCAATCCAGAAATCAAAGATTCTAAAAAAATAGTTGAGAAAAAAAGAGAAGCACTTTATGATGAAATAATTCAAAATTGTATTTCTTATGACATTAAAGTTTATGACTCAAAAATCGTTGACCAACTTAACCCTAAAGCTACAAGTGTTTTGGGAATGAAAGAATCAATAAAGTCTTTATCAATTAAACCTGAATTATGTTTAATTGATGGAGAAAAAGTTGAGTTAGAAGGTTATGAAACCTTAAAATTAATAAAAGGTGATAATCTAAGTCAATCTATTGCTGCTGCAAGTATTATTGCAAAAGTTTTTAGAGATAATATTATGAAAAATTATGATATAACATACACAGGGTACAACTTTGCTAAACACAAAGGATATTGTACTTTTGATCACATAAAAAGAGTGGAAGAGCTTGGCGTATTAGATATTCATAGAGTTACTTATAGCCCTATTGCCAAGTTAAAGGAGAAGTAAAATGACTTTCGATAGAACAAATAAAGAATATTTAGAATGATCTGAATCAAAAAAATTAGATGAAGAACTTAAAGATTTATTAGCACAAGCAAGTGATGAAGAACTTGCAGCAGCTTTTGGATTAAAATTAGAATTTGGTACAGCTGGAATTAGAGGAGTGCTTGGAGCAGGACCTGGAAGATTTAATGTTTACACAATTAAAAAAGTAACAACAAGTTATGCTAAATTATTAATTTCTAAATATCCTGAAGAGCTTGAAAGAGGAGTTGTTATTGGACATGACAATAGACACAACTCAGCAAAATTCTCTCAATTAGCAGCAGAGATTTTAACAAGTTTCGGTATTAAAGCATATTTATTTGAAGGAAATAAAATGAAACCAACACCAGTAGTTTCATTTGCAACTAAAGATTTGAATGCAATTGGAGGAATTGTTATAACTGCAAGTCATAACCCTGCAATTTACAATGGATACAAAATTTATGATGAATTTGGTTGTCAATTAATTGATGAAGATACAGCTGTTATTGCTGAAAAAATGGAATCAATTGATGATATTTTAAGTTGAACTTACAAAACTGATGAGTCACTAATGGAAATAGTGCCTGAAAAAACTTTAGATAACTATAAAAAAATGATAGAAAACCTACAATTCTTTAAAGGGGAATCTAGAGAAGACTTTAAAATGATTTATTCAGCAGTTAATGGAACTGGAACTGAATTTACACCACCATTACTAAGAAGTTTTGGTTATGATGTAGTTGAAGTTGCAGAACACGCTTTTGAAGATGAAACTTTTAAAAATGTTGGTAATCCAAACCCTGAATTTGAACCAGCTTGAAAAATTCCAATGGAATATGGAGAAAAAAATCCTGATGCATCAATTATGATTATTCAAGATCCAGATGCTGACAGAATTGGATGTGCAATTAACCATAAAGGTGAATGAATCAGAATTGATGGAAACCAAACAGGACCATTATTAATTGAATGAAAATTGAGTCAATTAAAAGAAAAAGGTTTAATGCCTGAAAACCCTGCAATGTATTCAAGTTTTGTAACTAGTGATTTAGGAGATAGAATTGCTAGTGAAACTTATGGGGTAAAAGTTATTAAAACATTAACAGGATTTAAATGAATGGGTTCAGAAATTTTAAAAGAACCTCAAAGAGGTTTAAACTTTGTTTTTGCTTATGAAGAAAGTTATGGTTACGTTCTTGACTCATCAACTAGAGATAAAGATGGTATTCAAGCAACAACAATGCTTGTTGAAGCTGCTTGATACTACAAAAAACAAGGTAAAACATTAATTGATGTTTTAGAAGAGTTATTTGTAAAATACGGATACTACTATACTTTTACAGAAAACTTGAACTTCAAACCTGAAGAGATCAAATCTAAAGTTGAACCAATCATGAAAAAACTAAGAGAAGATAATTTTGAAAAAATTGGTTCAATGAGAATTGATTATGCAGAAGATTACATAAATGGACTTTATGGAATGCCAGGTCAAAACTTAATGAAATTCTATTTTGAAGATGGAAGTTGATTTGCAGTTAGACCAAGTGGAACTGAACCAAAAATTAAAATTTACTTTGTTACAGTTGGAACTGATGAACAAAATGCAAAAGAAAAATGCAATATCTTATTTGAAGGTTTAAAAGAACTTTTAGAAATCTAATTTAATATAGTAATATAAATACCAATATTATTGGTATTTTTTTTGACATTTCCTATATTTGCTAGTAATGGATTTTTTTTTATTGTAAAATATAACCGTGGAAGAGTTTTTGCTCGTAGAACCGAGGTTGGTGTGCAAGAATAATTTATGAATGAATAGAGTAAAAAGAATAAATATAATTTATACAAAGAGAGGTCAATATGGAAAACATTCAAAAAAGAATTGAGTGTTCTCAAGTAAGATGGGATAAAGGTGAATGTAGAAAGAAATTTGGAATTGAAAAAGAGGATCACATTTGTTTGTGAATTGCAGATTCTGATCTACCTTTAGATGAAAAAATTAATAAATACTTAGAAAATAGAATTAAATATCCTTATTATGGTTATACAACTTTAGATAAAAAATTTGAAGAAAGTTTTTTAGATTATCATAAAAAACATAGAAATCAAACAATTAAAATGGAAGAAGTGTTTTTCACTCCAGGAACTGTAGTTTCTTTTTCTCATGTAGTTAGAGCTATATCTAAAAAACAGGATGGAATTGCAATGTGTACTCCAATTTATGGACCTTTGTTTCAGGTATCTGAAGCATTACAAAGAAGAGTTGAAAAAATACCACTATTAAATAAAAATGAAAGATTTTATTTAGATTTTGAAAAAATTGAAGAGACTATAAAACAAAAGGATATTAAAATTTTTGTAATCGTAAACCCATTAAACCCAAGTGGAAGAGTTTGAGAACGAAGTGAATTAGAAAAATTAGTTGAAATTTGTAAAAAATACAACGTTTATATTATTTCTGATGAAATACATTGTGATCTTGTTTATGAAGGAAAAGCATTTACTTCAATGCTTGAATTTGAAAAAACTTACAATAGATTTATCGTGCTTACATCTGTAAATAAAACTTTTAATATAGCAGGTGTACAAGTAGGGTGAGGAATAGTTAAGAACAAAGAAATTTTAGAACTTATAAATATAAAATTAGACCAATCACATATTAAGTGTGTGCCAAATATTTTTGCACAAGCTTTAATGGAAGGTTGTTTTAAAGAGGGAGATGATTTTATTAAAGAATCTATGAACCTTTATAAAACAAACTATGATTGACTTAAAAATTATTTAAATGAAAACGCCAATGAATTAACAGTTATGGAAATGGATTCAACATTTTTGCCTTATATCTGTTTTAAAAGAACTGGAATATCTTTAGAAGAAATGAAAGATGTTTTATGAAATAAAGCAAAAGTTATAGTTCAATTCAACGATGACTTTGTAGATGGTGGTTGCACATATTTTAGAATAAATGTTGCAACAGATTTTAAAATTATACAAGAAGCTGCAAAACGAATTTGCAATGTAATTAACGAATATAAAGGAATGGAAAAATAATTATGAAGAACAAAATTATAAATAGTGAAAAAGCTCCAAAAGCAATTGGTCCTTATTCACAAGCTATTATGGCAAATAACGGAACATTATATATTTCTGGACAATTACCAATTAATCCAGAAACTGGAGAGTTTATAAGTAATGATGTAAAAGAACAAACATTACAATCTCTAAAAAATGCTCAAGCTATTTTACAAGAAGCTGGAATGGATATTGAAAATGTTTGTAAAACAACTGTGTTCTTATCAGACATAAAAGATTTTGTCGCAATGAATGAAGTGTATTCAGAATTTTTTGGAAATGTTAAACCAGCTAGAAGTGCTTTTGAAGTTGCAAACCTTCCAAAGGATGCAAAAGTAGAAATAGAAATGATAGCTTTTTAAAAATAGTTGTTATTTTCATTAAAAAAGTATTAAAATAAAAATGGTTTAAATACCATTCAGGAGAATTTTTATGAAAACTATTATTATTGGAGGAAGTGCCACTGGGATGGGAGTTGCAGCTAGACTGAAACGTAACGATCCCGAAAATGAAATTATAGTTTATCAAAATAAATCTTATGTATCTTTGGGAGCTTGTGGTCTGCCATATTTTGTGGCAGATAATTTTCAAGATGAAACAAAATTATTGGCAAGATCAATAGAAGACTTTGAAAAATCAGGTGTAAAAATAGTTTCAAATACATTTGTTTCAAGTGTAGATTTTGACAATAAAAAAATTTACTTTGAAGGTGGAGAAGATAGTTATGATGAACTTGTTATTGCAACAGGAGCAAAACCTATTAAACCAGCTATTGAAGGAATAGATTTTGAAAATATATTTACTTTGACTTCACTTGAAGATGGAGTGAACTTAAAAAAATATGCTTCAAGAACAGACGTTAAAAAAATAGCTATAATCGGTGCTGGTTTTATTGGTTTAGAAACAGCTGAAGCACTAAAAGATTTAAACAAAGAAGTGTGCATAATTGAAATGAAAGATCATGTAAGCTCTAAAGTTTTTGATGAACAAATTTCAAATTTAATCGAAGATAATTTGAGTAGAAATAAGATTGAATTACTTTTAAATAAACAAGTTGTAAAATTTGAAGGAAACGAAGGAAAAGCAAAATCTGTTTTTCTTTCTGATGGTACTTCAATTGAAGTTGACGCTGTTGTATTGGCTGTAGGATTTATGCCAAATACAACTATGTTTAAAGAAACAAATTTAAACTTAGCTAAAAACGGAGCAATTATTGTTGATAAAAAAGGGAAAACAAATATTGAAAGTGTGTATTCTGGAGGAGATTGTGCTACTTCAAAAGATTACATTACAGGTGAAGATATCTATTCACCTTTAGCAACTGTAGCTTCAAAATTTGCAAGAGTTATTGCAGATAATATTGCAGGAAAAGAAGCTGAATTTGCAGGTTCTGTTAAAAGTGCTATTGTTAGAGTTTTTGACAATGAAGCTGCAAGAACAGGATTAACAGAAAGTGAAGCTGTTGAAGCGGGACTTTCAATTAAAACAGCATACATAGTGGATAAAGATCAAACAGGATATGTTCCTGGTCAAAGTGATCTACACTTAAAACTGATAATGGATGTAAAATCAAACCAATTAATTGGAGCTCAAATGTTTGGTGCAAATAAATCAACATTAAGAATTAATGCAATAGCTGCTTTAATTTGAGCTAAAATGCCAGTTGACAGCATTATGGAACAAATAGACTTAGTTTATGCCCCTCCATTTGCTAGAACAACTGATATATTACATATAGCATTATCAAAACTATTAAAATAGGAGGAAAATATGTTTTTTGCAACAGAAAATACTAGTATTTTGAGAGACTTTGTCTCTATAAGTACATGACAGTCACTTGTAGCAGTATTATTGTTTGTTGGAATTGAAATAGGATTTTGAATTTTATTAAAAAAATTTAAAATTAAGTTCATGTACAGAATTTTAGCTGGATTTGCAATCGGACTAGTTTATGGGCTTGTTATTCAAGGAATCATTGGATTCCCAGACAAAGACCAACTAGAAGGTTACAAAGACCCAGAACATAATTTTTATTGAGTAAGCGAATTAAACGTTTGAGCAGAATTCTTTAAAAGAATCTTTATCAATGGGGTTACTTTACTTACTATTCCAATTGTATTTATTGCAATCTTTAAAATTACTGCAAAACCTTCATCAAGAGGTGTTGCTAGAATTACTTTAAAAGGTGCTGCATTATTATTAAGTAACGTTGCTTTTGCTTTTGCAGTTACTTATGCATTGGGAATCTGATTAAATGTTGGAGTAGTTAAAGGTTATAGTTTGGTTTCAACTGATGGGGGAGCTTCATCAGGAAGAGATAACGTACCTTTACCATCATTAATCTGAGGTTACTTACCAAATAACTTCTTCTTAACTTTAACTGGAACATCAATTATTCCAGTTATGGTTCTTGGAGCATTAGCTGGTGGGTCAGTTAAATTATTATCAAGAAGAAAAGCTGTTGAAATGGAAGCTATTAGAAAAGCTATGGATACAGGTTGAGATATTATCATGTCTATGTTAATGACATTTATGAAAATAATGCCATTAGCTGTTATGTCAATGATTACAGTTTCAATTACATCAAGACCAATAGGAATGTTGGCAGTTATTGGAAAAGTTATTGGAATTGGATATGTAGGTATTGCAATTTCAATAGGATGATTAACATTATTAATTTTCTTATCAGGAATGAAAGTTTCTGGATGATGAAAACATGCTTGAAAACCATTGGTGCAAGGATTTGCAACACAGTCTTCAAATGCATCACTACCAATCACAATGGGAACACTAAAAGAGGATTTAAAAGTTAGCGAAAACGTTACTGGAACAATTGCTCCAATCTCAACAACTATGGGATTAATGGCTTGTGCTGGTGTACAAGCTGGACTTGCAACAAGCATTTTATGAACAGGAACTGGAACTGGTTCAGTTGTTCATGATATGGGATTCTTTAGTTTCACATTATTATCATTAGTTATTACTTTAATAGCTTCTCTTGGAATCGCAGGAGTTCCTGGAACTGCAACAGTTGTTACTGTTGGGGTTCTTGGAGGATTAGGATTTATCGGATTTGCAGACTCAGTTCTTGCAATTATTGCACCACTAGATGGACTATTTGATATGGGAAGAACAGGAAATAACGTTCTGGCAGCTGTGGCTGTCGCGCCAATTGTCGCCAAGTCCGAGGGGCAAATTGAAGAAGGATCGCCATTGCTATCTGAAAAGGGAATTCTAAGACAAAAAGCAATTTTAAATAAAATAAATATTAAAGAAGAATTTGCAGTTAAAATTGAAAATACTACTAGAACATACAACAAATCTGTAAATGTTAAGGGTATTGAAGCAAGTGAAAAGGCAAATCTAAAATCTAAATATAGTGAAGAGGTTAAAACTTTAAAAGCTGATAAAAAAGCTGCATTATTAAGTGCAAAACAAGAATTGGCAACTTTAAAAGAACCTTTACGTAAATCTAAAGCTTAGATAAAATATAAAAAAAATCACTAACCACAAATTATGTGGAAAGTGATTTTTTTTAATCTTTCGGATCTTTTATCTTTCTGGTAGCGGTTGGTATTTCGTTAAAGCGTTTTTTATAACTTTTTAAGAAATGATGATAAGATTTAAAACCAACTTCATATGCTATTTCAGAAATTGATTTATCTCCACTCATTAAGATCTCATTTGCTTTAACCAAACGTACCTTTATAAGATAGTTGATTGGCGAAATACTAAATTTAGATTTGAAACTTCTAACTAAATGGAATTTGCTCACACCTATTTGTTTGCTTAAATCCTCTAAGTTGATGTCATAGTAATAATATTTATCTATATATACTTTTAACTCTTCTCTTCATTGTTTAGTATAGCTGTTTCCTATTTTGGTAAGTTGACATTTTTTACATGGTTTATACTTCTCTGCTAGAGCATCCTCTTTTGAATCGAATAACACAAAATTTTTTTCTTGTGGTAGTCTTAAATCGCAAGTAGACATACAAAATATTTCGGTATTTGTATTTCCAAAGTAAAACGTTTCAGCATTCAAATCTTCTTTATTTTTTATTTTATTGTATTCAATAGTTGAAATTTTTTTCATTTTTTACAATCACTAATTTCTTGTAAAACGCGTTTTTGAAAATTCTTGGTATATCATTTTCTGTGATAAAATTTTTGCACCTCTAAAAAAACTTGCTTGATTAATATTTTTTAAATCATTTAAAGTTTGTCTTTTTTTATCAATAGAAAGTAAATTATCGTTGTTTAAACCTGATAATTCATCTTTCTCTGACTTATAAAAAGCATTACCTACTAACAAGTTAAATAATTTTGTCTTTTTGCAAAAAGCAAAAATTCAGTCACTCAATTCTGTAGGATATTTATCGCGATACAAATTATATTTGTTTAATTTGTATTTTTGAAAAAGAGAATCGGATTTGTCCGATCAAATAGCTCTAGCTTTTTTTGTGGTTGCTATTTTTGTAATATTGTTTGCAATACTTGCAATGATATTAAGGCTGTTTTTACAACTCTTTTGAGTTGTCATGATGAATTTTTTACTCTCGTTTAATGAAATTGTGCCATTCAGCATAAAATCTCCAAAATTCAAAACATCAACGTTAACATTTGCAAGCATACCTGATAAATTCTCATCAGGTCTTATGTCATATCCAATATGTAAAATTCTCATTTCTTTCCTCCTACTTTATTATGGTATCATTTTAAATTAATCATTTTGTTTCTTATCTTGCTAAGTTTCATTTTTAATTAAAAAAATTTAAACTTTTTCAAAAAAAGTGTACATTTTTTCCAAAAATATGACGATAGATATATTGGGAGGAAAAAAAATGAACAATGTAACTATTATCGGACAAATTGAGGGAATGCCTCAAATGATTTATAACTCTAAAACGGGGGATAAAAAACTATATAAATTTATATTAAAAGTACCAAGAACATACAAACAGAAAGATGGGTCTCAAGTTGATGATTTTATCAATGTAAAGGCTTGAGGTAACGTATTGGGTGATGAATACGAGTACTTTGACCAATCTTATGTCGGAGTAGAAGGAAAACTGGTCTCATTTGGAATGAGTGATGCTACAAGTTATGGAAATGAACTTGTAGCAAGCAAAGTTGTGCAGCTAGGTTAATATGGACAAAGTATTACTATATTTTTCTTTAAAATACTTTGGAAATTGAGATGAAATCTACAATGCTCTAGACACAAAGGAAAAAATATCACACGTAGATTTAGAAAAAGTGGAAAGTAAAATAGATTGTAACTATATTACAATTCTAAGTCCACTTTATCCAAATTATCTAAAAAATTGCCATAAACCACCATTTGTAATTTATTTCAAAGGTGATAATGAACTGCTTGTTAAATACCACAAAGCAATCGGGATTGTAGGGGGTAAAGAATATGACGAATATGGTTTGTTTATGGCAGAAAAATTATCAAAAGAGTTAAGTGAAGAGAATAGAATTCTTGTAACTTATCAAAAAGAAGGTATTAATGAAAAAGTAATTGATTACTGTAAAGAAAATTTAGTAGAAAATATAATTGTGTTACAAGATGATATGAAATCAACTTTAATGAAATTACAAGAAACAAAAGTTAATGACAAAACTTTATATATTACAGAATCTTATGAAAAGAATACTAAATATCAAGAAAATTATGACACTTACACAAACAGAATGCTATGTGGACTTGTAAAAGGGGTAATATTTTGTCCCTACAGTCAAGAAGATAACTTTAAAGATCTTATAAATTTTGCAATTAATGAAGGAAAAGAGCTATTTGCAGTACCTTGTACATCCAAAGTATTAAATCAAACTAATAAATTGATAAAAATGGGTGCAAAATTAACAGAAAATGCAAAAGATGTGTTAAATGAGATTTAAAGTGCTATAATAATTTTGTGGTAGAGATATCACACTTGTAAGGTTAATACCTAATAATTTTTAACTAATCATTTTATTCCCGACACATGAATGATGAGTATGGTAACTGGCGTAAGCCAGTTATTTTTTTTGTTCATTTTTTATAAAAAATGATTTTTTTTATACTTACTTTAATTTTTTTAAAGTGCTATAATTGGTTAGATATCTTAGAAATCATAAATAAAAGGAGGAAATTTATGACAAACAGTGAAAATGTTAGTCAAAACGAAACCTTGATCAAAAAACCAATGGATTCTGAACCAAAACAAGATGAAATTGATTTAAAAATTAAAGGTCGTGGAAGCACATTTTTTGGAATTGTAACACACTATCTAAAACGCCATATTTGATTGGCAATTGGAATATTATTGATTACTGCTTTATCTTCTGCAACTAGTGTTGTAGGACCTAAAATTATTCAAAATATGATGACTAACTTAATGGCTCCGCAAGGAGCGACTGCAGCCTTAAAAGCAGCTGCACTAGAAGGACAAAGTTTATCAAACGAAGCTCTAAACCATATTTTAGGAGCAAATGGAGTTTTCTATAGAGGAAGCGAAATCGCTGGATTAGATCCAACGAGTGCTGAAGCATTATTATCTAACTCAAGAAACTACTATACAGTATTATGAGGATTGCACTTAGGGTGACAAGAATGAATCTATGTTCAATTAGGTTTATTTGGAGCACTTGCAATTACTGCATATTCTTCAAACTTCCTAGCGGGAATTATGGGGAAAAATATTGAAATAGAATTAAGAAATAAAGCTTTAGAACGTTTAGTAAAACAAGATATGAGTTATTATTCAGATAAAAAAATCGGAGAAATTTTAACAAAAATTGTTTCTGATACTCAAATCATTGGAGAACAAGCACAACAAGTGCCAGTTACAATGTTATCTGCTGTATGTACATTCTTTGGATCACTTGGAATGTTATTAACAATTGATATGAAATTAACTGGAATTTTAGTTGCTTTAATGTTTACAATTATCTTTATTATGTTTGGAACATTTGGAATTGTTAAAAAACTTATGTTTAAAGTTAGAGATTCAATCACAAACATTAATGGAGATGTAACTGACAGAATTGCTACTGTAAGACTTATTAAAGCAAGTGGTACTGAAAATTATGAAACTGAAAGATTTAAAGATATCCACAAAGATTATTACAAAAAATCATATCGTCTAATATTTATGCAATCAAGTGTGATTACTGTTATGGTAGCGGGAGTAAGTTCAATTCAAATGGTAATTGTAATTTCAGCTGCACTATTATATAACGGTCAACCAGATGTATTGGCAATTACATTGTCATCATTTATTAGTGGTGTTGGAACAATGGTAGGACCTTTAATGCAAATGGCAAGAGTTACTGCAGGACTTGTTCAAGCATCAACTGCTTCAAAAAGAATTGATTCAATTATTAGATCTAAATCAAGATTAAACCCTCATTACGATGTTAATGAAGGTGTTAAAATTGAAAAAATCGATGGAAACATCGTATTGAAAGATGTTGAATTTAGATATCCTGAAAAACCTGAAAAAGTTATCTTACCTAAATTCTCATTTACTTTTGAACACGGTAAAAGTTATGCCTTTGTTGGTGAAACTGGAGCTGGAAAATCAACAATTTCAAAATTATTATTAAGATTTTACGATCCAAGTGAAGGACAAGTTTTAATTAATGGAAGTGTTGACTTAAAAGATGTTCAATTATCAAGTTACCTAGACAAAGTTGGTTATGTTGAACAAGAACCTCAAATTCTATTTGGTACAGTTCTTGATAACATAAAATATGGGAGATTTGATGCAACTGATGAAGAGGCAATCGAAGCTGCTAAAAAAGCTGAACTACATGAATTGGTAATGACATGACCTGACGGTTATGACACAATTTTAGGTGAACGTGGATTTATGCTTTCTGGAGGTCAAAAACAACGTCTTGTAATTGCAAGAATGATTCTAAAAGACCCAGAATTATTAATCTTAGATGAAGCTACAAGTGCTTTAGACAACATTGTTGAAAAAGAAATCCAAGGTGAATTGGATAAATTAATGAAAGGTAGAACTACTGTTTCTATCGCTCACAGATTAAGTACAATTAAAAATTGTGACCAAATTATTGTTCTTGCAAGAGACAAAGGGGTTGCTCAAATTGGAACTTTTGATGAATTAAAAAATAAACCTGGTCAATTCAAAGAACTATATGAAGCTGGATTGATGGAATAACAAAAAGCAAAGAGAAGTTTACTTCTCTTTTTTTGTTATAATGAATGTATGAAAAATACGGTAAACATAATTGGAGCAGGACTTGCTGGAAGTGAAGCTGCTTGACAATTAGCAAAAAGAAAAATTAATGTAAGGTTATACGAAAAGAAAACTATTGAAAGAAACCCAGTTCAAAAATTAAACACTTTAGCAGAATTGGTTTGTTCAAATTCTTTAAGATCAAATGATATTAAAAATGCAGTAGGGGTTTTAAAAGAAGAGATGAGAATGTTAGATTCTCTTATCATTAAAGCTGCAGAATACGCTCAAATACCTGCTGGAGGTAGTTTAGCAGTTGATAGAGAAAAATTTTCTCAATATGTAACAGAAAAACTTTATGAAAATGAATTTATAGAAGTTATAGAACAAGAAGTGAAAGAAATAGATGAATCTATTCCAACAATTATTTGTTCAGGACCTTTAACAAGTCAAAATCTACAAAACTCAATTGGTAAAATTGTTGGAAAAGATTATTTCTACTTTTATGATGCAGTAGCTCCAATTGTTACAAAAGAATCAATTGACATGAATATTGCATTTAGAAAAAATAGATATGAAAAAGGTGAAACTCAAGATTATATAAATTGTCCTATGAATAAAGAACAATATACATTGTTTCACCAAGAACTTGTAAATGCACAAACTGCAGAAAAACATTTGGATAAGGAAAAAGAATTAAAGGTTTTTGAAGGTTGTATGCCTGTTGAAGTAATGGCAAAACGAGGTTTTGATACATTAACTTATGGACCTTTAAAACCTGCAGGATTAAGAAATTTAGATGGTACAAACAATTTTGCAGTAGTTCAATTAAGACAAGATAATGCAGCAGACAACTTATATAATTTAGTTGGTTTTCAAACAAATTTAACTTGATCAGAACAAAAAAGAGTTTTTAGATTAATTCCAGGTTTAGGAAAAGCTGAGTTTATTCGCTATGGAGTTATGCATTTAAATAACTTTATAAACTCTCCATTATTACTTAATGAATATAATCAGTTAAAAACAAATAAGAATATATTCTTTGCAGGACAAATAACTGGTGTTGAGGGTTATGTAGAATCTTGTAGTAGTGGTATAATTGCTGCCATTAACATGGCAAAAATGCTTGAAGAAAAAGAAATGGTAAAGTTCCCAACAGAAACTGTTATGGGAAGTTTACAAAATTACATTATTTCAACAGATTCAAAAAACTTTCAACCAATGAAAGCAAATTGAGGTATTGTAAAAGAACTTGAAATTGCAAAAAAAGTAAAAAAAGAAGAGAAAAAAGAGCTTTATTCAAATAAGGCTCTGGACACTATGAAAACTTTTATAAAAACATTATAATATTTATAGGTTAATTTATTTAATCTATAAGGGGGCAAAAATATGAGCTGTGAAAATAACTGCAATTGTGGATGTCAAGAAAATGCAAACTGCACTTGTGAAAACTGTGGTTGTGCAAAATAACCTTTTTAAAGACATACACTAGTATGTCTTTTATTTTGTATAGATTTATTAAATAATTGGTATAATTTTGTTATGTCAAAGAAAACTTGAATAATAGGAGGTTAATTATGAAAGTAGCTTATTACACAATAATGGGAAATACAAAGTTTTTTGCTGAAGATTTACCCTTTGATTTAATAGAATTAGACCCATATACAACACCACAAAAAGAAAATGATGACTTTGTGGTTATGATTCCTTCTTATGGATCTGGAATAGTTGATGTTGTTGCAGATTTCTTAGATTTTGAAGATAATAAATCAAGATGTAAAGGACTTATTGGTATCGGGGAACTTAGTTATGGTGATGATTATATTCAAGATGCTAAAGAATTAGCAAAAATGTATGATTTGCAAATAATTTTTGATTTTGAAAATGATCATAGTCAAGAATTAAAAGACAAAGTAACAGAAATTATTAAAGCTTTATAATTAAAAATACAGGATTTCCTGTATTTTTAATTTCCTTGATATTTGATAATATTATAGTAATTAGAAACTGTTAATTTCTAATTTATAAACCTTATTAAAAAAATGATTAAAATTCTTATTAAGAAAAAAGAGGTAAAAATTAATGGAATTTAATAAAATTGAAGTTATTGTAAATAAATTAGAAAATATAGAAGAAAAAGTAATTAGTAATTTTATAATTGTAGAACTGATAAATTTAATGAATAAATATAATAACTTATTAAAAGTAAGAAATATAAAAGTATCAAATACGCCTTCAGAAGAGATTTTACAGTTTCTTGATAGTATGTTCGATTTGGTTGATGGTAACAACTTTCTAATAAAAAATAAGTTTGATAGCTTAGAAAAGAAAAGTGTAAAAGAAACAAAACTAACATATATTAATTTAAAAAACTTAGGTTTAGGCTGAACAGATTTATATAAAAGATATAATTTTTTAATAACACTTTTTAAAAATCAAAAAGCTAGATTTTTATTTATTGAAAAAATTTCAGAACTGATAATTGGTGATTTAAATAACAAATCAGTCTTAAAAAAATATTTAAAAGAGTTTAAACAAATACCAAAAGATATAGTAGAAAGCGTAAATGTTCAAGATACGTTTAAACTTCTTTAATTAGAAAAAAAGCTAGAGTAGAAATTTATAAATTAATCTATTTTAGGTCTTGTTGGATCAACAATTTAAGGGTTTTAAACCCTTTTTTTGTTCATGGAGTTATTATTCCAGTTTGTTATATTTAAGATTTATATATATAATCATATTTAAATAACAAGAAAGGTGATTTTATGGTAAGAAAAATAGATAAATCTTATTATATATTTTTAACTTTTATCCCATTTCTTTGTATTATGCTAGATTTGTTCCTTTCAACTACAGCTGCAAACAAAGAAAATATTAGAGGAGCTATTAATTTTGATGTTTCAATTATAAATCAATCAATGTATTTGTCAGTTTGAATTGCTTTTGCAACATCACTTTATGGATTGGCAAATTGAATTGCTATGGATTGACCAAATGCAATTCCTAAATGAGTTATTTCAAAGAATAATGATACAAGAATGTTGAGTTACAATGTATTTTCATTTATTTTATATAATGGAACTTTATTGATTTCTGTATTTTCATCAGTAAATAATATTGTGGGTTTCAATACTTGATATAAAATTCTTAAATCAGTTTTAGAACACATGATAGTTCCAGTTGTTATGGTTGTTTATTATTTTTTAAGAGTTAAACCAAGAGAAAACAATAAAGAATATATTGTAAAATGAAGTTGATTTAGTCTAATTATGCCAACAGTTTACTTTCTTTATGTAACTGTTAGATATATTATGTTAAACGCTTACTATCCAACAATTTTTGATGATCAAGGTAATGCTATTGGTGGAGCAAATACAATGTTTCCATATGCACAAATGATTCCAGGAAAAATCGGATGAGTTGGTTATTTCTTTTGATGTTTAGGATTATTTGTAACTATGTGAGGATTTTGTATTGGGTTTAATGCTCTTTCAAATGTAACACACAGAAAATTGGCTGAAAAGTTTAATTTAAAAGAGTCACTTATTGTTAAATAAAAACTAAGATTTATAAATCTTAGTTTTTATTTTGCACTTAGTGTTTATGGGGTTTTTATAAAAAACTAATTCAAATAATAGTTGTAAATTTTTTTAAATTGGACTACAATTTAAAAGTTAAAGAGGTGCTTATGAATATTTTTGAAAAAGAAAGTGTTTTCTGGTATGGATTACACTTAATTGCAGTGGACGAGCCCCACTTAAAATATCAAATAACAACCCAAAAAGAACTAATATCTCGTCTATATCCTTTGGTTTTTTGTGGAGTTATTCAATATAAACTTTATAGAGGTATTAAAATTGAAGAAATTCCTTTAGAAGAAACAAATGACTATGTTAACTATATTATTGAAAATATGGATGATATTTACAGAGTTAAATATAGATTTGTTTCAAATAAACCTAAAAAAATCCAATTAAAAGATGAAGAAGAAATTGAGTTAATTCAAGACATTATTTCAGGCTTACTAATTCCTTATATTAATAAATATTGTTTCCATAAATTAGATACTATTGCAAATATGAGTGAAGCTTTTATTGGTGAATCTATCATTAATTATGAGTACGATATAAACCATAAATCAGATGATGGTAAATTAAAAACAAGTATGTTATATCCTTTCTTGTTTACTTTAAACTTAATTAAAGTTTTTGATAAACAAGGTTTATATCACAGAGTTTTAAAATATTATCAAAAAGATGATTTAGTAAGAAAATATAAAAATGGTAGAGAATGAAAACAAAAGGAAATTGAATATTTACAAGAAACTATTGAATTGTTGGAAAACGATGAAGAGTGAAGTATGTTTTTAAGTAACTTTTCAGTTTCTAAATGAGATCTTTTTGATATTAAAGAACGTTTCAAAGCTTTATTACAATTAACAAAAGTTACAACAATCTTAATGAAAGATGAAATAACTGCAGTTACCATGTTGTCTGATGGTGAAGAAATTTTTGAAATGTTAGAAAACAACTTACCACTTTATATTGATATTGATAGATATATTGATGAAAACGGTAAACAAATAAAACCATTTGATAAGTGCAATAAATCTATTTTGGCTCCATTTGCTTTAAAAAATATAAATAGATTTATATTAAAACCTTATATTGAATCAAAAGGTGAAAGACATTGTGTTGTTGAATCACAAAAAATAGATGATTACTGTCAAATAGTTTTAAAAGCCACAACCAAAATAAAAACTTTACTTTTAACTCATGAATATTTACCAAAGGTTATAGATTCAGTAATAAATGTCAAAAAGAAAATGTTTTGTGAAATTTTAGAATTATTTGTTGAAATAAAAGATGGTAAATTTAAAAGAAATTTAGATTTTAAAAACTTCTCTGAAGAAACATTATTTATTACTGAAGAAGAGTATTTAGAAATAGTAAATTATGAGTTTAAAGAGTTAGAAGATTTCTTAGTTAAACCTGCATTTAAAAAAATAGGTAGAGCTATGACGGTTTGTCTTGCTTTAGAACCAAAAACAGCTAGAATTTCAAATTATTCTTTAAAAGAACTTTTAATGTACTTGCTAGTAATATTTGGACCACACCCATTAGATCATACTATTCAAACTCAAGAGTCAGTTGATAACATTCATGCAAAATTGGTTAAATTTTGTAAGTTATATGAAGAGGTAAAAGAAAAAACTACTAAAAAAGAATTTGCAAATGAATTGCAAGTTTACTTAGAATTACCTTTAAAACTATTAAATTGATAAAAGTTTTAAAAAAATTAAAAAAATATAGCAAAGTTTTAATATTTTTGTTATTATTACTTTGTTCTTATTTGCCCACGTAGCTCAGTAGGATAGAGCATGCGCCTTCTAAGCGTAGGGTCAGAAGTTCGAATCTTCTCGTGGGCGCCATTAAAAGAATACAAACAGCATTTATGCTGTTTTTTTATTTACTTTATTTACAAAAAAATACTTTGTTAAGTAAAATTACTTGACAAAGTATTTTTTTAATATAATATTAATAATGTTCTTAAATAGATTTATAGGAGGAAAATATGGTTAAACTAAGATTAAAAAGAGCTGGTAAAAAAAGAGCTGCTTTTTACAGAATCGTTGCTTCAGATGCACGTGTTAAACGTGATGGAGAATACATCGAATTAGTTGGTACTTACAACCCAATTAATGGAGAAGTAAAAATCGAAAAAGAAGTTGCTTTAAAATGATTACAACAAGGAGCACAACCAACAGATACTGTAAGAAATATCTTATCAAAAGAAGGTGTTATGACTGATTTACACAATGTTAAATTAGAAAATAAAAAAAACGCACCTAAAAAAGAAAAAGTAAAAAAACCAGTTGCTAAAAAAGCTGCACCTAAAAAAGCTGCTGCACCTAAAAAAGAAGCAGAAGTTAAAGCAGAAGCTGCTGAATAATTATGTCAAGCATGTATGAGGTTTTAAGTTCCTTGTTAAAGGATTTGCTACCAGCTGATTCTAATTACGTTTTTAAACAAATTAGAGAAACAGATGAAGAAATAAAGTTCATTCTTGTTATTGATGAGAAGTTAGAAAATAACTTTTCTTACAAAAAAACAACAATAGCTGAATTGTTAACTTCAATCATAAATGATGAACAATCAGTGTTTACAAAAAAAGCTAACATTGAGGTGGAGGTTTATGATGGATCTGAATAAACAACTAACAGAGGTTGGAAAACTTGCATCAACTCACGGAATAAAAGGAGAATTTAAGTTTTGACTTAATACTGAATTTTATTTAGTGGATGAATTGGTTGGAAAACAATTATTCCTAAAGGATAATAAAAACAATTTTGATGTTTATACAATTGAAAGATTTTATACATTAAAAAATAAGTTAATTGTTAAACTTGAGGGAATTGACAATGTAAATGATGCACAAAAGTATGTGCAACAAATTGTTTTATTCAAAAATGATGACAATTTAGTAGAAAAAGAAATTTCTTTACTGGATTACAAAATTCTTTTTGAAGAAAAAAACTTTGGTAAAGTTATAGAACTTATGAATAATGGGGTATATGACTTGGTTAAAGTCAAATCAACAGATAACAAAGAATTTTGAATTCCTTGTGTTGATGAATACGTTCAAGAGTATGATGATGAAAACATGATTTTAAAAGTAAAAAACATTGAAGGGTTGATGTAATGAAGTTTTCAATAATTACATTATTTCCAAATTTAATTAATTCTTACATTTCAGAATCAATCATCAAAAGAGCTATTGAAAAAAACAAAATTGAAATTGAGGTTTTAGACTTAAGAAACTTTACAAATTACTCTCATAATCAAGTTGATGATTATCAATTTGGTGGAGGTAAAGGTATGGTTCTTATGGTAGAACCTGTGGTAAATGCAATTGAAAGTTGTAAGACCAAAAATTCAAAAGTAATTTTAACAAGTCCTCAAGGTAAAACTTGAAAGCAAAATCTTGCAAGAGAGTTTGCTAAAAATGAAGAACATATTATAATAATATGTGGACATTATGAAGGATTTGATGAAAGAATTTTAGATTATGTTGATCTTGAAGTTTCGATTGGAGATTATGTATTAACTGGTGGTGAACTTGCAAGTTTAATCTTTGTAGATTCAATCACAAGATTAATCGATGGAGTTATTGCAAAAGAATCACATCAAAACGATAGTTTTGAAAATGATCTTTTAGACCACCCAGTTTATACTAAGCCAATAGATTTCAGAGGAAAAAAAGTACCTGAAGTTTTAACTAGTGGACATCACGCAAATATCGATAAGTTTAGGCAAGAGGGTAGACTTAAAAATACATACAACAAAAGACCTGATTTATTAAAAATTGATAATCTATCAGTAAGTGATTTGGATTATCTAGAAGTATTAAAAAATACGAAAGGAGAATAAGAATTATGAATATGTTAACAAAAGATACTAAATCTTTAATTGATGAACAATTAAACAATAATTTACCAGAATTTACTTCTGGAGATACAATTAAAGTTAATGTAAAAATTAAAGAAGGAGACAAATTCCGTATTCAAGCATTTGAAGGAGTTGTTATTAAAACTCAAGGGAGTGGAATTTCATTCTCAGTTGTTGTAAGAAAAAACTCTAACGGTGTATTTGTTGAAAGAACTTTCCCATTACATTCACCAATTATTGATTCAATCGAAGTAATCAAACGTGGACGTGTAAGAAGAGCTAGAATTTATTACATTAGAAAATTATCTGGAAAAGCTGCTCGTATTAAAGAAATTGTTACCTCAAAAGCAAAAGATTTAAAAAAAGCTAAATAATTTTTAAATAAATAATTATATATGCAACACAATAACTGAGAATTCTCAATTATTGTGTTGTTTTTTATTTTTCTTTATCTTACATGTTGCTGTGGGGATAATTGTGGATTGACTTTGTCTTTTAGGGTGTTAAAATTATTGTGATTATAAGGGAATAAGAAAGTGATTAAAAGATTTAAATATTATTAACAAAAAAGTTATGACATACATTTAATAAATCAAAAATAATTAACAATAATTATTAATTAGTTAATTGCTTTTTTGTTTATTTAAATTAAATTTACAATGTTTAAATCTGAGACATTATTTAAAATTATTTGAATTTTAAATAGACCTATAATATAAATTTTAAAATATTTTATTCTATATAATCTATTAATTTAAAAGGAGTAATAGTAATGAAAAAAATATTATCATTTTTTAGTGTATTGGCAATTGGTGCTTCAAGCACCTCTCTAGCCTTATCTTCTGTTAAAAACAGAGATATTGCAAGTGTAGATACATTTACAAAAGAGTATGAGAGAGGTATATCAGAAGAGTTAACAGATTATTTTGAATTAAATAATCTTGAAAATGAAAAAGTTAATGATTCAAAGAAAAATTTTGATTTAAATATTTATAATTACAGCTCTAAAATGACAAAACATAAGCTTATAGATAACTATGAAATAGTTTTAAATTATTTTAACTATGATAGCAAGTTGGAAGAAATTTATGTGGATTTTGAAAAAATGTATTCTAATAATGAAGATAATAATCTAATAAAATTATTAAAAACAGAAGAATTTAAATATGGGGTAAATGAAGCATTTAAAAATGAAATATTTATTTACCAAGATGGTTTAGTTCAATATACACCGTATTTAGAAAATGTTTATTACATTAGTTCTGAAGATAGTTTAAAAAATCTTGCTTCTACTAATAATTTTAGATCTAATGGTTATAAAATGACATCATATACAAAATGGTACTGATTTGGAACATATAAAAGTACATTTAATAATGCTTTGACATTAAAAGTTATTGAGCTATTAAAAATGGGTGTTAGTGTCGCGGGTCTGGTCAGTTTATTGTCTTTTGTGATGCCATTAGTTGGCAGTGTAATCAAAACGATAATTCGAGTAATTGCGAGTTATTTGAAGTATTTAACTATAATTTTTTTAGATGCAAATAAAGGTAGAGGAGTTTATTTTTGACATACATTTATTGTTGTATGGTATGTTAGGTCTTTATAAAATGCAAAAGGGAGATTGATTAAATGAAAATTAAAGATAAATTTACTATATTGTTTATTCTAGGCAGTGATATTCTTTTGGTTTTAACTTCAATAATGTTTATTGTTGATGGAACATTTAACTCCCAATATGATTGAATAACATGAGGGTATGTCATATTAGGGTCTATTGTTATATATTGTATGCCAATTATTGTATATTTCACTTATTTAACAAAATATCCAATAGTAAATGGTTCGAAACTATCTAAAAAAATTATAGGAACTATGTTCTTAAGTCCTATTATTTTAATTTTTTGAGATATATGACTGAGAAAAGAATTTAAAAATAACTTAGCAGAAGATGTTAATGTGTAAATTAAAAAATTGTATTTAATTTTCTAAGAAAGGGGTTTACTTATGTCGGGTAAACAAATATTTTTTATAATTGGTTGGTTGTTTTTCTTTTTGTTTTTTGCTATTTTTCCATCTCTAATACTTTTCGATAAGCCTGATACACTTCTAATGGTTATACTTATAATAAATTTAATATTTTCTATATTATTTTTATATTTTATGCCGCTTTATTTTTTAGAATCTATTCAAGAACAAATGGATTTAGACAAAAATTCTACAGTTTATAATAAACTGCATAAGACACGTTATTTAACTCCTATTGTATTTATTTATTGACATATACAATTGAATAAATATAAAAAGGAAATAAATGCAAAAGAAAAAAACAAAGAAATCGAAGTGAATTAAAAATATAAAACACAAATTGACTATTTGTGTTTTTTTCTCTTTATCTTGCATGTTGCTGTGGGAATAATTGTGGATTGACTTTGTTTTTTAGGGTGTTAAAATTATTGTGATTATAAGGGAATAAGAAAGTGATTAAAAGATTTAAATATTATTAACAAAAAAGTGATGTCATACATTTAATAAATTAAAAGCAATTAACAATAATTATTAATTAGTTAATTGCTTTTTTGTTTATTTAAATTAAATTTACAATGTTTAAATCTGCGACATTATTTAAAATTATTTGAATTTTAAATAGACCTATAATATAAATTTTAAAATATTTTATTCTATATAATCTATTAATTTGAAAGGAGTAATAGCAATGAAAAAAATATTATCATTTTTTAGTGTATTGGCAATTGGTGCTTCAAGCACCACTCTAACCTTATCTTCTGTTAAAAACAGAGATATTGCAAGTGTAGATACATTTGCAAAAGAGTATGAGAGAGGTATATCTGAAGAGTTAACAGATTATTTTGAATTAAATGATCTTGAAAATGAAAAAGTTAATGATTCAATGAAAAATTTGGATTTAAATGTTTACAACTATAACTCTAAAAAAGTAAATCATAAACTTACAGATAACTATGAAATAGTTTTAAATTATTTTAATTATGATAGTGAATTGAAAGAAATTTATGTTGACTATGAAGAAATGTTATTAAAAAAAGAAGATAGTGATTTAATAAAATTATTAAAAACTGATGAGTTTAAGGTTGGAGTAAACGAGGCTTTTAAAAATGAATTATTTGTTTACAAGGATAACTTAGTTCAATTTACCCCATACTTAGAAAATACTCACCACATAAGTTCAAATAATAGTGTAAGTAACCTAACTTCAGTCAATAATTTTAGATCTAATGGTTACAAGGTAGAGTTCTTAACAAAGTGATATTGATTTGGAACTTATAAGGTAACACTAAATAATGCAGCAACTATAGAACTTGTAAGAATACTATGAATCTCAGGAACTGTAGGGAGTGTAATTGCTTTTTTTGCTAAATATATTCCTAAAATAGGAACCATAGTTTCTGCGGTAATTAAAATAATCTCATTTTATTTAAAAAGTGTCGCAAATAGAGTTAGTTATACCAACAATGGAAGAGGTGTTTATATTTGAACAACAGTTGTAATTGTTTGATATGTAAAAGCACTGTAGAAAAAAACAACTTTTAATTAAGAAAGGAAATTTTTTATGAAAAAACACACAATAGTTCAAATAATGTTAGAAGTTTTTTTCTGAATTAGTTTTTTGATATCTTCTATTTATTCTATTATTTATCCAGAAGTTCTAGGGGGTTATTGAATAATTCTTAGCTGAACAGTATTGATTCTAAGTATATTATCACTTTGTTTTTTACCTATGCTTGAGTTGAGAGAAATAAAAAAAATACACAACTTAGAAAAAGAAGCTGAGATATATAAAAAAATGCGTGCTACAAGATTTTACACAGTATTTATTTTCTTTTATTGAGACAAGTTATTGAAAAAAGAATTCCAAGAAAGAAAAGAATCAACAGAAAAAGGACCTATAGAAATACTAAATTAATTCAAAAAGTTTAACAAAAATCTTTTTATATATCCTAAGGGGGAATCTATTATGCTAAAAAAACACATATTTTATATAATTGGTTTATTATTTGTTTTTATATTATTTTCTTTTCATTCTATATCCATATTTTTTACTAAAGGAATTAGTTTTATACAAATTTCATCCTTAATCGTGGGCGTATTTTTTCTATTGTTATCGTATTTTATGCCGCTTTATTTTATAGAATCTATTCAAGAAAATATGTATTTAGACAAAAACTCAAAAGTTTATCATAAACTAAATAGAACACGTTATTTTTCACCCTTCATATTTATTTATTGACATATACAGTTAAAAAAAATATAAAAAGGAAATAAATACAAAAGAAAAAAACGAAGAAATCGAAGTGAATTAAAAATATAAAACACAAATTGACATTTGTGTTTTATTTAACAATTATTTTATTTACAAAAAAGGAGAGAAATATTGTGAAGTGATTTCTTTTATTGAGGATATTATTGATATTATTAATAGCTGGTATAACTGTTTTATCACAATTAGATCAACCTTCAAAAACGGCTTATACTATTTTTCAAGCCTTAACATTTTTTATACTTATATATTTATTACCTTTTGAAATTATAGGGAGAATTGAAAGGAAATATGAATTAACTAAAAGTTCTACTGTATATAAAAAAATGTTAAAAACTAGATGATTTACACCTTTTGTTTTTATTTATTGATTTTTCTTATTGAAAAAATATAAAAAAAGCAAAACTTTATCTTAGAATTCTTTTGAAGTATTTTAATTATAGTGAAAAAATTTTAAAGGTTTAGCGATAACCTCAACACAATAAAACATATTTTATTTATAATTTCTTTTAGTCTAGCAATCAAGAAAGGAAAAAAAATGAAAAAAATTATATCCATATTTTGAATTTTAGCAATAGGTTTATCAACCTTAAGTCTATCAATATCATCTTTTGACAGTAAGAATAATGAAAATAAAATAAATTATACCAACAATTATCATAAGGAGGAAATAATTGAAAAACTTTCGGATCATTTCGAAAAACAAAATGTTAAAAGAAATGCGATATTTGACAGTTATGATATAGTATTAGAATATTTTGCTTATAATGCTCTTTCTGATAGCATCTATGTAGATATAGAAAAAATGTTGATAAAAGGTGAATCAATGGACTTGATAGTATTATTTGAAACTGAGGCATTTAAGGAAGAACTAAATAAAGCTTTTGAAGATGATATATTTATTTACCAAGATGAATTAATACAATATAAACCATATTTAGAAGATGAATATTTTTTTGATACAGAAACAGGGTTAACGGACATTGACAACTCCATATTACAGAGATCTCAAAAAGCCTATTACAAACTGTATACAAAATGATATTGATTCGGTACATATAAGTTAACACTTAACAATCAGGCAACTATAGAATTACTAAATATTTTAAATTTGATTTCCACTTCTGCTTCTTTGGCATCGTATTTAATCCTACGTTTTGCAATAGCCGGAGCTGCAGGTGTGTTAGTATCTGCAATTCTGAGTCAAATAGCGGATTATTTGTTTGTAGTGGGTCATATTATATCTGTAGTAAACAGGGGTTATGGTGTATATTTTTGAGCAACTGTTATTATAGTTTGGTATGTAAAGGCTTTATAGGGAATGTGTAAAGTAAAAATAAGCCAGTTAGGAATAATAAGGCATATTTTAAAGAAAATATCATAATGCTATTTGCCACAACATTTATTTACGCTATTTATCAATCATTCTTTATTGGCTTTTAACTATATAAGACTCAAAAATACTGAGTTAACTATCTTATTTTACATATTACTTTAATTTTTAACAAAATAAATAAAATAAATAAAATAAATAAATTTAATATAAATTTGAATTTGATTCAAATTTCTTTAGAGAAACTCAAAAGATTTCTTTTTATTCTCTATGTGTTGTATTTATAGGTTCATTTAATAAAATAACATACCAGTAAGAAACGTGTTAATTAAAATAAACCTTAATTTTAGAGAGTTGAATATAGTCAAAAAGAACAAAATTTATGTTCTTTTTTGTTTGTTAAAAATATAAAAGAATTTTAATTCTATTATTTTGATAAAATAATAGACGAGGTATAGGAGGAAATATGGAAAAGAATTACTATGATGAAATTGCAGAAAAAGTAAAAGATCTTATTGATAAAGGTGAATTTCAACAAGCCATGGAACAAATTAATGAAGAACTTAAAGCTCCATATGTTCCTTTTGATTTTGAAGAAGAATTAGAAAAACTTTCAATTCAAATAAATGAGAGTTTTGCTCAAAATAAAGACAATAGTTATTTGAATTGAAATTTTGATAAAATAAGTGACATTATGGGACAAACTTTAGACCAAGAAATGCACATAGTAGCATTTGATGCTCTAAGAAGTTTAAATGCTCGTAAAATTATGCCAGATATTAAAAACTACTTATTAAACCAAAATGTAAAAAATGAATATAAGACTTTTTTATTAATGGTTTTAATAGAACAAAAAGTTGATGAGATAATTGAAATAAAAAAACAAGAACTTACAATAAGGTTAAATCCAGCAACTTTTGATTTAAGTGAAGCTAAGAATTTTTTAACAGAAATTGAAGAAAAACTTGAAGATTTAGTAGCTGATCAAAACCCAAGTTTATTTACTATTTGCAAGCATATTGCAAATACCTATTACTATAACATTTTCCCAGATTTTAGAATGGAAGGTTATGGTAACAATGAAATAGTTGCTGCAATAATAATGTTTGCTCATAAATCTTTAGGACTAGATTTTGATGAAACATTAAAAGAAAAATTAGATTTTAATTATTCAAAAGCAATGTTATTATTAAATAAGTTTGATAAATTAATTTAGGAGATTATTATGAAAAAAACAGTGTTCAGTCCTGAGGACTTTAAAAAATTTGAAGATAATAGAAATGTAATGATGGAATTATTTGGAATTACTTGTTCTGTTTGTGGAATCGATGAAATCGGTTATGTTGCAGAAAATGCACCAAAAACCATAGGTCAAATAGCTCAAGAAGCTATTGATGAAAATCCAGAAATCAGTGATGATGAATTGGATGATATGATGACAGGACCAATTGAAGCTTGACAAGAAGTAGATGACTACAATGCTTCAATTGGTATGCCAACATTTGCATGTGATAATTGTTACCAACAATTAATTGATGGTGAAATAAATATATCTGATGCAATGGAAATTGAGGATTAATATAAAACATGAAATTCGTAGATGTTGCACAATTTAATATAAAATCAGGAAACGGTGGAGATGGTGCTGTTTCTTTTAGGCATGAACTTTATGTAGCCAATGGTGGACCAAACGGTGGAGATGGTGGAAAAGGAGGAGATGTTATCTTTGTAGCAGACGAAGGTAAATCTTCTCTACTAGATTTAAAACTTCAAAGATTCTATACAGCTCAAGATGGTTTTAAAGGTGATATAAAAAATATGCACGGTAAAAACGGAAAAGACATAGTAATTAAAGTTCCGGTAGGTACAGTATTGTTTGATGCAGATAGTGGGGAAATGCTAGCTGATTTTACAAAAAATGATGAAGAAAAAGTACTTGCTCTTGGTGGAAAAGGTGGAAGAGGGAATGCAAGATTTGCAAACTCTAGAAATAAAGCACCAACCATTTTTGAAGCAGGAGATCCTGGACAAGAAATAAACATTAAAGCTGAATTAAAAGTATTGGCAGATGTTGGTTTTGTTGGTTTACCAAATGCTGGTAAATCAACATTATTAAGAGCTATTTCCAATTCAAAACCTCAAGTTGCAGATTATCCTTTTACAACTTTAAATCCCCAACTTGGAGTATCAAGAGATAAACAAGGAAGAACTTTTACAGTTGCAGATTTACCTGGTTTAATTGAAGGTGCTAGTTTAGGAAAGGGTTTAGGACATGAATTTTTAAGACATATTGAAAGGTGTAAAATAATTTGTCACGTTATTGATATGTCAGGAAACTATGCAACAGAAGATGTTGTTGCAAACTATAACTTAATAAGAAAAGAATTATTAGACTATAACTTAAACTTAGATAAAAGAGTTGAAATTATAGTTGCAAATAAAATGGATATTGAAGAAGCGCAAATTAATATTTTATATTTTAAAGAACATTTTAAAGATAAAAATATAATTGAAGTTTCAGGATTAAGTAAAATCAATATAGACCAATTATTATTGGAAATTGGTTCTCAATTAGAGAACGTTAAAGATGAACCACTTTGATTAATTAAAGGTGATGAGATACCTGGATTTAAACTATATACATTTGAAAGTGATATAAAAGATGTAATAGTAAGAAATCTTGGTAATGGAAGATGAAGTATTGAAGGAGAAGATGTTTACAAAGTATATCAAAAAACTCCAATTTCAACTCACGACAACTTATTACTATTCAATGAAAAAATCAAAGCTCTTGGAGCATATGATATTTTAAGAGAAAAAGGTGCTCAAAGAGGAGATATTGTAAAAATATTTGATATGGAACTAGAATGGATGGATTAATATGGAATTAAAAGAATACTTAGATTATCTTGTTGAGTGAATTCAACAAGAGGTTAAAAAAGCAAACCAAAAAGGAGTAATTGTTGGGATTAGTGGAGGAATTGATTCTGCTGTGGTTGTTGCACTTGCAAAAAAAGCATTTCCAGACAATTATTTAGCAGTTTGAATGCCTTGTTATTCAAGTCAATTAGATGAAACTTGTAAAGAAGAGTTAACAAGAGATTTAGATTTAAATTACGTTTCTGTTGATTTAAAACAACCTTTTGAAACTTTAAGAGATAGTTTAAATAATTCAGGAATTGAACAATCTAAACTTGCAATTGCAAATACAAAAGCAAGATTAAGAATGTCAACTTTATACTCAATGGCTCAAACTCACAATTATTTAGTTTTAGGAACTGATAATGCTGATGAATGACATATTGGTTACTTTACAAAATTTGGTGATGGAGGAGTTGATCTTCTTCCAATTGTAAGTTTATTAAAAAGAGAAGTTAGAGAAGCTGCAAAACTTTTGGGAGTTCCAGATTCTATAATAAACAGAGCTCCAACTGCAAGTTTATGAGAAGATCAAACAGATGAATCAGAAATTGGTTTTGGTTATGATTTAATTGATGATTACTTAGCTGGAAAAGAAGTTTCAAGCGAAGTAAAAGAAAGAATTGAACAATTACACAACATTTCTGAACACAAAAGACAAGGTGCTCCTGCTCCAAAAAAATTTGAAAGATAGTCACACTTAGGTGTGATTTTTTTTAAATTTTTTTTATCAAAAAACTCAATATTTAAAGCAATATACCTTTTAAAGCAACATTTGAAACTTGTTTCCTATTATTGGTTTGATAAAATATTGTTACTTATGAGAATAATGTAGAAGGAAAAAAACAAATGAAAAAATTACTAAGTATATTTGCAGCTACTGGATTGGTAGCTTCTACAACTACAACAGTTGTGGCATGTAGTAATGAAAAAATATCAAAATTTACTTTAGTAGAAGGCGCAACAAAAGAAAAAATTATAGAAGCCTCAGGAGTTGTAGTAAAAGATGGAAAGCTAGATAAAGATTATAAGGAGACTAATTTAAATGAAGTTTTTGGAGGAGAAAGTGAATTAAAATACAAGGGTAAAATTTATGGTTTAGTTTTAGATATAAATACTAAAGATCTCGCATCATTATTTGTCGAAAGTAAAAAAATGATGGATGACAACGAAGAAGGTCGAGAAGGTTTACCGGAATTTCACGGATTTTCAGCTAAAGGAAATAAGGGTGATAAATCATTTACTCTTTATTTATTTAAAATGGATACTACCGACCTTAAAGAGGTTGAAGGTAAAAATGATGTATACGAAGGAACTGTTAAATTTAGCAATTTATTTAGTTACAAAGTAACTCTTTAAGAGCAACTTTTTCTATGGTAAGTAATTAAAGAAATTAATTAAAAAACTATTAAAATGATTAACTAATAACCAAGTTATTGGCTTTACTTAATCATTTTTTTTATTCTTTTATTGCTATTTTCTTTGACTAATCTTTGTTTTTAATAGATAATTAGAAAAATAAGGAGTAAAAAAACATGACAGAACAACAAGCAAATGGTATTAGTGAGTTTATTGATCAATTAAATGATGAAATAGCTGACAAAATGTTTGAAGAATTAATTGCAGGTATGAGTTTATACTTTGCTGTAGTTATTTTCGGAGAAGAAATAGATAATGTATATGAAAACCCAGATAACAAAGGTAAATCTTTCCAAGAACTTGCAGATTTAGTTAAAGCTGCACCAATTGGTGAAGAAGAAATTTATGCTGCATTGATGGGAGCTTTAAAAGAAGAAAACAATGCAGAAGATTTTGCAGAAGATTGTGTTCAATCAATCGCATTTAACCCAGAATATCCAGCAGAAATTATTGCTAAATTAGGGGAATTAGAAATTGAAGAAGCTGATTTTTCAGCTAACTTAATAGTTACTTTCAAAGATCAATTTATTGATTTCTTTGTAAATGATTTAGATGTTGAAGAATGAAAAACAGATATCGTTGAAGCATTAGTTGCTAGTTGAGAATAATCCTTTTAGGGTTATTTTTTTCATTTTTTAGCAAAATTTTTACTCAAAATATGATATTATGTTAGTGAATTGTAGATAGGGTAATTTACAATTATGGGCTTAAATACAAAAAAAGGTGATACATATGAAGCAAAACAATGGAACAAAATTTACTGTTTTAGACTTAGATATACCATTACTTGCCATTTTGATTACTTTTGCAATAATAGGGATTATTGCGCTTGTTTTATTTTTTGTTATTCTCTTTAGAAAAAACAGAACTTATGTTTTTGATAAAGAACAAGTAAATGCAAAAGATTTTAAACGTTTGGAAAAATTCGAACAACAAAGGGACGATTTGGAGTTAGAAATTGCCAAAATTAAAAAATTAAGAAAACAGGCTAAATAATTTTTGTATTTATCCTATAAAAAAGAGGGGCATTTTTTTATGGGTTGAATTAATTTATACAATAAATCTTCAGAAAATAATAATCAGCAACAAAATGCTGATAATTTTAACGTTAATCCACAACCTCAACAACAAATATCTGGTTACCCAAATGCGAGCGTTATGCCACAACAAAACGTTTTCAATGAAACTGCAACATATCAAAAACAATTATTAGAAAATAAAAATCTATCTGAACCTAATTATAATCCTGCTATGAACTATCAAGATTCAGGATATGAAGGAATACAAAATAATATTAATGTTTACAAGAATGAAGTTTTTGCCCAAGAAAACAACCCTATCCAAAGAAACTATAACCAAACACCTTCTCAACTAGGACAAGATAATATTAATAATCATTATCAAAACCAACAAATGTATCAAAGTAATGCACCAATGCATGTAAACCAACAAATGAACAATCCTGCTGCAATGCGTATGCAACGACCAATGAATCCAGCTTATGGAAACAATCAAATGTATGGACAACACCCAAGAGGTAAAAGAGGTCCAAATAATTATTACCAAGATCAATACTATGAACAAGAATATTTAGATTTTGAAAGTCCAAAACCTATAGATTATGGATATTATGGAAACTATGAACCAAGTTATACACCTGTAAATGGTTATTCACAACAATATCAAAGTCAATATTCAAATCCCTACAACAATAATGTAAACATGGGAATGCCAAATTACGAACAATACCAAGCATATGATCAATATAATGTAAATCCTCAATATAACCAAGCACAATATGCTGGATATAGTGAATCATATTATGGAGGGAATTATGAACAAGGTCATTTAACACCTTCAAATCATTACCAACAATATGAAAGGGAATCATACAAAAAACGTATGAAGCAAGCAAGTATTATTCCTGGCCAAATATCTAAAGAAATTAAAAGTGAAAAATTAAGAAATGCATTTTTAATAATGCTTGGAGTAGTTGGAATTATAATTATGTCAGTAATGTTAGCTGTTTATTATAATACAACTGAAGCTTCTCCAAAATATATGGGAATTAAAAAGAGTGAAGTAATGTATCCGTTCTTTTCAATCTTCTTCCTATTAATTTCAGTTGCATTCTTTGGAATTGGTTGTGCAGATTATGGTCTGTTAATATCAAGTGTTAGAAAATATGAAAATGAATTGTATATGGGAAAAGAAACAATTCCTTTCTTTATAACAAGAAACTACTGTTCATTCATTTCGAGAAGTGTTTATATTAACTGAATTGCTTTTTCAACTTATATTGTTGGAGCAATAAGTTTAGGTATATTATATGGTCTTGAAGCATTACACGAAGCAAATAAAGATAAACCAATTGGATTCTTATTCTGATCTTGACCACCATTAAAATCATTTAAATCAGATATTATTGTAAATATTATTGTTTTATTTTCAATGTTAGGTGCTCATATTATTAACATTATTACAACAAGAAGCCGTAAAAATAATATTATTGGTTACTATGGTTTTGAAATAATTCCTCAACAACAAATAAACGATATACGAAAAAAAGCAAACAGAAGATGTTTAATAATCTTTTTAGTAACATTAGGAATTATATTATTTGCTATAGTAATTCCTTGAATGATTGTAAGAAAGAAAAAAGGTCAATCACTTAAACCATGAAAATCAAATTAGACGAAAGAAAAGTTAAGAGTTTATATGTTCACATTCCTTTTTGTGAACATATTTGCTTTTATTGTGACTTTGTAAAAACAATAAAACCAAAAGATCCAAAAACAATTGATAAATATTTAAATTTATTAGATGAAGAATTAAAAAGTTATAACGATAAACTTGATAATTTACAAACAATTTATATTGGTGGGGGAACACCAAGTTGTTTAAATGCAAAACAAACGGAAAAAATGTGTAAAATTCTACAAAGATATTGTAAAAAGGATTTAGTTGAATACACTATTGAATTAAACCCAGAATCAATTACAAAAGAAAACTTAGAAATTTATAAAAAATATAATATCAATAGACTAAGTATTGGAGTACAAACATTTGATAATGATCTTTTAAAAAAAATAGGTAGAATACATGATAATTCACAAGCAATAGAAAAATATCTTTTAGCAAGAGAAGTTGGTTTTGATAACATAAGTATTGACCTTATGTATAATCTTTTTAATCAAACAAAAGAAAACGTTGAAAATGATTTAAAAATGATAGAAAAATTAAAACCAGACCATATTTCTTGATATTCACTTATTATGAAAGAAAACTCAGTATGAGGAAGACGCAAGTTACAATTACCAGAAAATGATGAACTATTTGATGAAGTTGTAAACGAAGGATTAACTAAACTTGGTTACATTAGATATGAAATATCTAATTATCAAATCAATGGAAAAGCTTCAAAACACAACATCAGTTATTGAGATAACTCATTATTTGTTGGAGTGGGAGTAGGTGCTACTGGTTTTGAAACAATTGATGGAAGTTATTTTTTAACTGTAAATAAGGGTAGTGCTTTAGAATATACAAAAGAATATGAAAAACTATCACTTAAAGATTATTATTTTCAAATAATAATGATGGGATTAAGAATGGTTGAAGGAATAGATTTAACTGATTATATAAACAGAAATGTATTTGATCACTTTAAACCTGTTATTGAACAAAACGTAGAAAAAGGCTTTTTAGTAATTGAAAACGATAGATTAAAATGTTCAAAAAGAGGTTTTGATATTATGAATGAAATACTTATTGATTTTTTAGATTAATAAGTATTTTTTTGTACATTTTTTTGTATTTTATGACGATAGTTATATTGGAGGAGTATAAAAAAATGGTAATAAAAAATATAGAAAATCAAAAATGTCATTATAATCAAAAAGTCTTTTTGGAAAATATCAATGAAATTAATCCAAAACAAAATGAAAACTTATTTAATTTTGATATAGTTGCAAATACTTTTATTTGTAAAAAGTACTATACTTTATTAAATCAATCTATTTCAAGTTTAAACTTTAATTCATTATATAAAAACATGAAAGAAGACTTTTTAGAATATGAAACTTTAGCTCATATTGCAAATGAAATAAGATTACTTACCTACAAGGTTTTTAAAAAGAACTATTATTCAAATCAAATATTTGAAGGTGTTTTAAAAATAAAAAACCTTATTCAGCTATTTTTAAACCAAATAAGATATGATGCAAATATTTGATTAAGGTTAAATAAAAAACAAAGAAAGCAAATAAAAACTAAAGAACAATTAAATTGAAATCTAGTTTTTATGTTGATGGATTTTAGAGTTTTTAACAATTTACCTTATGCTTTAACAGAGTATCAAAGAGATATTTTAAAACAAATATTATCTATAAGAATTTCTGATTCTTTTGAAATGATTAAATCTAAATTATTTAAGATAAGAAACTCTTTTTTAGCTTTAAGAATATTTATGCTTGAAAGAGAAGGTTTAAATGGTAATGACAAAAAATTAAATAAAGAATTTGAAAATCTTATTTTTGCAACAGTTATGCAAATGATAGCAATATTTGTTAGACAAAATATAAGGTTAAATACATTGCATTAAAAAATAGACCAATTGGTCTATTTTTTATTTATCTATTTGTTTTTCGTTAGCTTCGCTATATCTGTTTCCTAAAATTTCAATGCTATCAAGTTTTTCTTGTATTTTTGATAATTCTTCTTTTGTAAAAGTAACTTGAGTTGCAGATAAATTTTCTTCTAAACGATGTAATTTTTTTGTTCCTGGAATTGGAACTATTCAAGGTTTTTGAGCCATTAATCAAGCTAAAGCAATTGCAGCTGGACTAGTTTGTTTTTCAGCAGCTATTTCTTTAACTAAATCTACAAGTTTAAGATTGGCTTCAAAATACTCTGGATTATTAAATCTTGGAGAAGTTAATCTAAAGTCATTTTTTTCAAAGACAGTGTCTTTTGTAATAGTCCCTGTTAAAAAACCTCTACCTAAAGGACTGAAGGGAACAAAACCAATGTTTAACTCTTCTAAAGTAGGCAAAATTTCTTTTTCAACTTCTCTAAAAAACATAGAGTATTCACTTTGAAGAGCAGTTAATGGACAAATTGCATGTGCTTTTCTTATGGTTTTAGCAGAAGCTTCACTTAAACCTCAATATCTAACTTTACCTTGTTCTATCATTTTTTTCATTTCTTGTGCAACATTTTCTATTGGTGTTTCTTTATCAACTCTATGTTGATAGTAAAGATCAATATAATCTGTTTGAAGTCTTTTTAAACTTCCTTCTAATGCTCTTTGCATATTTTCAACACTGCTGTCAACTCCAATTACTTGGTTTCCATCATATTTGAAACCAAATTTTGTAGCAATAATTACTTTATCTCTAAAGTCTTTTACAGCTTCTCCTAAGATTTCTTCGTTATTAAAAGGTCCATAAATTTCTGCTGTATCAAAGAAAGTAACGCCTCTCTTATAAGCTTCTCTTATAAATTCTATAGCTTCTTGTTTTGTTGGAAATGGGGGTAGAGAAAAGCTCAAACCCATACATCCAAGACCTAGTTCTGAAACTTCTAAGTCTTTTCCTAATATTCTTTTTTTCATATAAATTCCTTTCAAGTATTGTTTAAATACACTCTTATTATAGTTGCTTAGAGTAAGGCTAATGCAAGTAAAAAAAGTAAAAAATTTTAAATTTTTTAGCACTTACCACTTGACATTGCTAAAACAAGTTGTATTATATTAAAGATTAGCAATTAAGAGTATAGAGTGCTAATCAGGAGGAATATATTATGGACTTTACACAAAAACCAGATCCACTAAACGATCCAGAAATACTTTCAAAATACACAAGAGATTTAACTCAAGATGCCAAAGAAGGTAAAATAGACCCAATCATTGGTAGAGATGATGAAATTATGAGAGTTATAAGGATTTTAAGTAGAAAAACAAAAAACAACCCAGTATTAATCGGGGAACCTGGGGTAGGTAAAACAGCTATCGCAGAAGGATTAGCTCAAAGAATCAACAAAGGAGATGTTCCAAGTGTTCTAAAAAACAAAAGAATTTTAGAATTAGACATGGGAAGCGTAATGGCTGGAGCAAGCTTTTTAGGAGATTATGAAGCTAGAATTAAAGGAATAGTAAATGCTATTCAAAAAGAAAATGGAGAAGTAATTCTATTTATTGATGAATTACATCTAATTGTTGGAGCAGGAAAAACTGGTAACGGGGGAGGAATGGACGTTTCTAACCTATTAAAACCAGCTCTTGCTAGAGGGGGATTAAAAGCTATTGGTGCTACAACTTTAAAAGAATATAGAGAATATATTGAAAAAGATGCAGCTTTAGAAAGAAGATTTCAAAAAGTTTATGTTTCAGAACCTACAGTTGATGAAACAATATCAATTTTAAGAGGGTTGAAAGATAAGTTTGAAACTTATCATGGAGTTAGAATTCATGATAACGCATTAGTGGCTGCAGCTGAGCTGAGTGATCGATACATAGCAGATAGATTCTTACCTGATAAAGCAATTGATTTAGTTGATGAAGCAAGTGCAACTATTAAAACAGAACTTGCTTCAGTTCCAACTGAACTGTATCAAATTAATAGAAAAGTTATGCAACTTGAAATTGAAAGAGCTGCTTTATCAAAAGAAACTGATGAAAAATCTCAAGAAAGATTCCAAGCAAACGAAAAAGAATTATTTAATTTAAAAGAAAAACAAAGAGAATTCAATGAAAAATGAGAAGCAGAGAAAAAAGATCATGAAAAAATAAATCAATTACGTTCAACAATGGACCAATTAAAAACTGAACTTGACCAAGCTCAATCAGAAGGTAAATATGAAAGAGCTGGAGAAATTCAATATTCATTATTACCAGTAATTGAAAAACAATTAGAACAACAAGAGAAAAAAGATGAAAATAAATTAATGTCAGAAGAAGTAACTGAAAAAGAAATTGCTTCAATTATTGGAAGATGAACTGGAATTCCAGTTGAAAACCTAATGGAATCAGAAAAACAAAAACTATTAGGTCTTCCAACTAGCTTGAAAAAAATGGTTAAAGGTCAAAATAATGCCATAAGTGCAGTTAGTGATGCTATTTTAAGAAGCAGAAGTGGAATTAAAGATCCTTCAAAACCAATTGGAAGTTTCTTGTTCTTAGGACCAACTGGGGTTGGTAAAACTGAAGTTGCAAGAAGTTTAGCAAAAACTTTATTCAATAGTGAGAAAAAAATGATCAGATTAGATATGAGTGAATTTATGGAAAAACAATCAGTATCTAAATTGATAGGTTCTCCTCCAGGATATGTTGGTTATGAAGAAGGTGGAAGACTTACAGAAGCTGTAAGAAGAGCGCCTTACTCAATAGTTCTATTTGATGAAGTTGAAAAAGCTCACCCAGATGTATTTAACGTATTGTTACAAATTCTAGATGATGGAAGAATTACAGATTCACTAGGAAAAACAATTGACTTTAAAAACACAATTATTATCATGACTTCAAATATTGCAGCAGATTACTTGATGACAACTGAACCTGAAATGATTGATGAAAAATACATTGAAGATCAATTGAAAAAATTCTTTAGACCAGAGTTTATCAACAGAATTGATAACACAATTATCTTTAACCCACTTTCAAAAGAGGTTGTAAGAGAAGTTGTTGAAAAAACATTAGGTGAATTAAAACAAAGAATTGAAGAAAACGGTGAATATATCATAAACTTCTCAAATCAAACAATTGATAAAATTGTCAAAGAAGGTTATGATAGAGAATTTGGAGCAAGACCTATAAAACGTTATATTGAGAAAAATATTGAAACTATAATTGCCAGAAGCATTGTTGCAAATGAAATCGAACCAAAAAGAAATTATGTTTTAGATGTTGATGGTAAAAATTTTGTATTATCAACTTCAAATAAATTAAATTAGCACTTGATTAATTAGAGTGCTATTGATAAACTAAAAATGAATTGTTTAGGAGGAAAATATGCTAAGCAAAAGACAAGAAATGATTCTTCAAGCTATTATTGAAGAATACATTAAAACAGCATCTCCTGTGGGTTCAAAAAGAATTCAAGAAGTAATATCTATGGATGTTTCTTCTGCAACAATTAGAAATGAATCAGCTTTTTTAGAAGAAACAGGATTTCTAGAAAAAGCTCACACTTCTTCAGGAAGAGCTCCCTCTACCAAAGGTTATAGATATTATGTTGATAACCTAATGAAGTCAAATGACATGGAAGAGGCAAAAAAACAAATTGATGAAATCTTTAAAAAAAGGGGATCTACAATTGATCAAGTTTTGGAAGAAACATCAAGAATTCTAAGTGAAATGACCAATTTGGCAGCGGTTGTTTCTAGAGAAAACTCAAATGAAGAGGTTAAATTATCAAGAGTAGAATTGATTCCATTATCAAGTGAAAGTGCTGTGGTTCTATTTGTTTTATCAAATGGTCAAATAGAAAACAAAGCAATGAATTTAGATACAGTCACATTAGAAGAATTAAAAATTTCAATTGACTTATTCAATGATAGGCTTAAGGATTCAAAACTTTCAGAAATTGAATTCAAATCTCAAGCAATAGTACCAGTATTAAAACAACAAGTAAAAAAATACGAGTTTGTCTTACAAACATTTGTGAATGCTTTACTTCATACTGGTTCTCCTCAAGCAAAAACTAGTGGTGTTAAATATTTATTACAAAACCCTGAATTCAATGATCCTGAAAAAATCAAAAAGATTATTGAGTTTATGGAAACTGCATCACCATTTGCTTGATTCAAATCTCAATCAAACAGTAACAATAAAGCAGCTGTTGCAATTGGATTTGAAACAGGTATTGGAAATGATGACATTGCAGTTGTGGGAACTAACTTCCCCACAGAAGGTGGGGGAAAGGGAACTTTAGCGTTAGTTGGTCCTAAAAGGATTCAATATGATAAAGTTTCAGATTTATTGGAATGAATAAGTCAAAAAATTGAAGACAAATTTAACGGAGGAGAATAAAAATGAACAATGATAGAAATAAAGAAATATTAAATCTCTTCGATGAGGTAAAAAAGGAATTAAATGTTGAACCAAGAAAAGAAGATGATACTTCTGAATTAAAACCAGTAGAAAAATTAGAATTAGAATTTGCAAATCTAGTTGATCAGGTTTCAAAATTAGAAGAAGCAAGATTGATAGCTGTTGCAGATAATCAAAACACTGTAAAAAGATTCCAAAACGAATCAATGTTAGTTAGAAAATATGGTGGAGAAAGATTGGCAACTGATTTAATACCAGCTATTGATATGTTTAGAGGAGTATTAAAAAATGGTTCAGAAAATCCAGAAATTAAAAATTATTTAATGGGATTTGAAATGATAATTAACCAAATAGACCAAGCACTTGCAAATTCTGGAGTAAATATGATCGTTACAAAAATTGGTGATGATTTAAATCCAGAAATTCACAATGCTATTGAGCAAGTTGATTCAGAAGAATTTGGAACAGGAAAAATTGTTTCAATTATATCAAATGGTTACAAATTACACGATAGAGTAATCAAACATGCAGCTGTTAAAGTTGCGAAATAATAAATTTTAGAAATATTAGAAAGAGGTATTTATTATGGCAAAAGAAAAAATCATAGGAATAGACTTAGGTACAACTAACTCAGTTGTAGCTATTATGGAAGGTGGACAACCTTTAGTTTTAGAAAATCCAGAAGGACAAAGAACAACTGCATCAGTTGTTGCATTCAAAAATGGAGATATTATTGTTGGGGGAGCTGCAAAAAGACAAGCAGTAACAAACCCAAACACAGCAATTTCTATTAAACGTGAAATGGGAAATGCTTACAAAGTTAATTTAGAAGGTAAAGATTATACACCAGAACAAATTTCTGCAGAAATTTTAAGATATATGAAAAAATATGCAGAAGATAAATTAGGAACAAAAGTTACAAAAGCTGTTGTTACTGTTCCTGCATACTTTAATGATGCTCAACGTAAAGCTACAAAAGATGCTGGTAAAATTGCTGGTTTAGAAATTGAACGTATTATTAACGAACCAACAGCTGCAGCATTAGCTTATGGAATTGACAAACAAGATAAAGAAATGAAAGTATTAGTTTACGACTTGGGAGGAGGAACATTTGACGTTTCAATATTAGAACTTGCTGATGGTACTTATGATGTTCTTTCAACTTCAGGAGATAACAAACTTGGAGGAGATGATTTTGACGAAAAAATCATGGACTGAATCGGAGAACAAATTAAAAAAGAATTTAACATCGATCTTTCAAAAGATAAAATGGCTTTACAAAGATTTAAAGATGAAGCTGAAAAAGCAAAAATCAACTTATCAAGTCAAGTTGAAGTTGAAATCAACTTACCATTTATCGCAATGAATGAAAATGGACCAGTTAACTTCAGTGCTAAATTAACTAGAAGTGAATTTGAAAAAATGACTAAAGATTTAGTTGAAAGAACTAGAAAACCAGTTGAAGATGCTTTAAGTGAAGCAAAATTAAAAGCAATTGATATTGACCAAGTATTATTGGTTGGGGGATCTACAAGAATTCCTGCAGTTCAAACTTTAGTAAAATCATTATTAGGTAAAGAACCAAACAGAACTATTAACCCAGATGAAGTTGTTGCTATGGGAGCTGCAATTCAAGGAGGAGTTCTTGCAGGAGATGTAACTGATGTTTTATTACTTGACGTTACTCCTCTAACTTTAGGGATTGAAACAATGGGTGGAGTTATGACACCATTAATTACAAGAAACACAACAATTCCTACAGAAAAATCACAAGTATTTTCAACAGCTGCAGATAACCAACCAGCAGTTGATATTAATGTTTTACAAGGTGAAAGACCAATGGCTTCAGATAACAAGTCTCTAGGTCAATTCCAATTATCAGGAATTAAACCAGCTCCAAAAGGAGTACCTCAAATTGAAGTTACATTTAAAATTGACGTAAACGGTATTGTATCTGTAACTGCAAAAGATAAAGAAACAAATGAAGAAAAAACTATTACAATTTCAAACTCAGGAAGCTTAAGCGATGCTGAAATTGAAAGAATGGTTAAAGAAGCTGAAGAAAATGCAGAAACTGATAACAAAAAACGTAAAAATATTGAATTAAAAAATAAAGCAGAAACTTACTTAAATGTAATCGAAGATTCATTAAAAGAAGAAAATGCACAAGTTACTGATGAACAAAAAAAACAAACTGAAGAACTTGCAAAAGAAATTCGTGAATTAATCGCTGGTGAAAAATATGATGAACTAGAGAAAAAAATGAACGAATTAGAACAAGCTATGAAAATGGCTTCAGAAATGGCAGCAGCACAAGCTAATGCACCAAAAGAAGAAAAAACTGAAGAAAACAAAGAAGAATCTTCAGAAGAAAACAAATAATTTAAAAAACAACTAAAAATTAGTTGTTTTTTCTAGACTAAATAGAAAGCGAGGTGAATTTATGGCTAATAAGAGAGATTATTACGAAATTCTTGAAGTTGATAAAAATGCAACTGAAGATGAAATAAAGAAAGCGTATCGTAAATTAGCTAAAAAATATCACCCAGACGTTAGCAAGGAACCTGATGCAGAAGAAAAATTTAAAGAAGCAACAGAAGCTGCAGAAGTTCTTTTAGACGCACAAAAAAGAAAACAATATGATCAATTTGGTCATGAAGGGCTTTCTGGAATGGGTCAAGGATTTGGTGGATTTAGCGGATTCGAAGACTTCTTCTCTGGAATGGGAAGCGGTGGAGGAGGAGATTTCTTCTCAGACATTTTCTCAAACATTTTTGGAGGAAGAAGAAGTTCTGGATTTGGGGGTTCTAAATCGTCAGGACCATCACGTGGAAAAGATATTATAATTGATCTTGATTTAACACTTGAAGAATTTTTAAATGGTGTAGATAAAGAAGTTGAATTAAATATTGTTTCAAAATGTGATGGTTGTGATGGAGTAGGAGCAAGTGATCCAAAAGATGTTGTAACTTGTGACGTATGTAAAGGTCATGGAGTTGTAACAGTACTTCAAGATGCTGGATTTGCAAAATTCCAATCTCAACAAACTTGTCCTAAATGTAAAGGAAAAGGAAAAGTTATTACAAATCCTTGTCATAAATGTAAAGGAGAAGGATTTAAAACTAAAAAGGAAAAAGTTGTATTACCAATTCCAAAAGGATTGAGTCCTGAACAACAAATTCTTTTAAGAAATGCAGGAAACCACAGTAAAAATGGTGGTGAACGTGGTCATATATATGCAAATGTTTACTACAAAAAAACAGGTCAAGTTGAAATTGTAAATCAATATGATATTAAAGCTCAATTTAATATAAGTTATTTAGATGCATTACTAAAAAATGATATACAAGTTGACACTTTAGATGGACAAATTACAGTTAAATTACCAAAACATTTAAAAAACGGAGATAACATTGTGGTAAAAAACCACGGTCTATACAGTGGGGTTAAAGCTCACAAACGTGGAGATCTGTTATTAAAAGTTAATATAGTAATACCTGACAAAATTACAGATGCTGAAAAAGCGGCATTTGAATTAATCGAAAAAGGTACAGACTTTAAACCAGAAAATGATTTTAGAAAGTAAACTTTATTAAAAGTTTACTTTTTTTATTTAAGAATGAAAATTAAGGCATTTAGGTTATTTGTTATCGCCTAGAATGTTGTATAATTTAATAATGGGGGTAAAGACTAATGGCAGACAAAATTAGAATTTTAGAAATAGATAAATCTAGAAGAAAAGAAGTTGAGTCTAAAGATGGTAAAAAATCATTTAAACCAGTTGAAGATCTTTGATATGATGATACAACCACTTTAACAAATACTTTAGAATTTGACAAAACCATAGCAGTTAAACCAACTGGTAATTCAAAAATTACATTAGTTCAAAATGCAAACTCCCATTTTTTTAAACAAAAAAACAATGATGAAATAGCTTTTGATAAGTCAGATCTTGAAAATAATGATTTTGAAGGAATAAACATAGTTGACAGAAGAATCGAGAGAAGAAAAAGTCAATTACCTGATGAAATTATAAAATTAAGAGAAATGTCTTATAGAAAAGAACAAGCAAGTAAAGAAGAGTTATTAGATAAGTTAAATGTTGATTTAAAGTTAAAAAATAACTTTAAAAATTACAATTTAACTTCAAGTGATGGACAAAAACCAACAAAACCAACAAGTTCTGTAACTTTAGAAAAAGATTATCTAAATAAGGAAATCTATAATAGTGAAGCTTATAAAAAAAGAGCTGATGAATTGCGCGAAAGCCCTTTAAATAGTTCAAAAGTTAATGAACCAATTGTTCCAAGAGAACGTTTAAAAGTTATGGATGAACCAACAGTTACAAACGAGGTATTTAGAACAAAAGAACCAGATGAATTACAAAAATTGGTTCCAACAGCTAAACCTTTTTCACCTGATTCAATAGCAGTAGAGGAAAGTAAAGCCTTATTGCAGGAATTGGAAACAATGAATCATAAAAAACATGAAATTGTGCCTAAAACTTATGAGAGAAGTTTTTTTGCACCAGAAATGGTTGATGTTGAAGAGGAATTTTATGCACCTTCTAAGTATGAAAAACACGAATTAAAAGGTATTTATTCTGAAAACAAGGGAGTTAATTTTCTTTCGCCCTCATCAAGCTCAAATAGAGCGCAAAGTAGTGCTTTTGGTAGTGAATTTGATTCAATGAATAAATCTGTTATTAAAAAGAACAGTGAAATTTCAAAATTTGAAGAAAGTATGTACTCAACACCAATTGTTGAAAATTATGATTATACATTAGATGGTCAAACTGATGATCTAGAAAGAGTAATTAATGATTTAGAATTTGGAAGTACAAAAATCAAAGAACAAAGTTCATATTTTGATAAAGTTTCTGGTGAAACTACAATGTTGGTTAATAAATTAGCTGTTGGAGCAAAAGAAATTAAAAAACTTAATTTAAGTGCTTCAAAGTTTGATGATTTTGAAAGTTGATTTAATAGTTCTAAGGATGTAACTAAACTTGCAAAACTTGCAAAAAAAGAAAAAAGAAGAATGTTAAAAACTTCAAAAGGAAAATAGACATGAAAAATAAAAAAGTAATAGTAGGGATGAGTGGAGGAGTTGACTCATCAGTTTGTGCTGCACTATTAATAGAACAAGGTTATGAAGTTGAAGGTTTATTTATGAGAAACTGAGACAGCAATCTTAATAATGACATTTTAGGAAATAGACTTGATAGCGAAGTATGTCCTCAAGAGTTAGATTATATAGACGCACAAAAAGTTGCAGAAAAATTAAACATAAAATTACATAGAGTAGATTTTATTAAAGAATATTGAGATTATGTTTTTGAATATTTTGTAGATGAATACAAAAAAGGAAGAACTCCAAATCCCGATATTTTATGTAATAAATATATTAAGTTTGATAAATTTTTAAACTATGCAATAAATGAACTTAAAGGTGATTTTATTGCAATGGGACATTATGCGGGAGTTAGATTTAATAATGATTTAAACTTATACGAAATGATTCGTGGAGTTGATAATAATAAAGATCAAACTTATTTCTTGTGTCAATTAACACAAGAAATGCTTTCAAAAACAATGTTTCCACTTCAAAATTTTCAAAAATCTGAAATTAGAGAAATTGCAAAAAAATATGACCTAATTACAGCTGAAAAAAAAGATTCAACAGGAATTTGTTTTATTGGTGAAAGAGATTTTACTAAATTCTTACAAAATTACATTCCAAACCAACCTGGAAAAATTATAGACATAGCAGACAACAAAGTTCTTGGAGAACATATTGGAGTTATGTACTACACAATTGGACAAAGAAAAGGTTTGAATTTAGGTGGACAAAAAGAACCTTATTATGTTGCAAAAAAAGACATAGAAAACAAAATACTTTATGTTTCTAAATTTAGTGATGAAAGTTATTTAAAATCAAAAAAATGTATTGTAAGTGATTTTAATTTTATAGGAAACATTTCAAAATATTTTAAAGAAAATGAATTTGAATGTAGTGCAAAATTTAGATACAGACAACCTGATGTACCAGTTAGAGTAAAGTTATTGAGCGAAAACGAAATAGAGATCACTTATTTACAAGAAGTTAGAGCAGTTACTGAAGGACAAGAAGCAGTTCTTTACTTAAATGAAGTTTGTTTAGGTGGGGGAGTTATTGATAAAGTTATAAGTTAATTAGTAAATTTTAAAAATATAGGTTAAAATCAAGTTGATAAAAGGAGTGATTCTATGTTTGGAAATAGTGGGTCAACTACATATATAGTTATTGGAATAGTAGTTTTAATATTATTAGTATTTGTAGTAGTATCTTCAATTACAAGTAAAAAAGCTCAGAAAAAAGAACAAGCAAAACGTAAAAAGGTTGTTAGAGATGAAATTAAATTATTTTTAGCAAAAACTCAAAACCAAAAAAATATCACAATAGATTATGAAAAAGTTTATGCAAGAAAAGGTGCAGAATACAAATATAGAGATGTATTTGATGTTGTTGTACAAATAATTGAACCAAAAACAGCACAAGTTAAAGAAGTTAAAGCTTATGAAGTTGAAGGTATCACAACTAGAGTTGATAAAAAGAATTACACAACTGCATGACAAGTTAATAAAGAATTAGATTTAGAAGAAACAAAAAAACGAATTGCTGTAGCTGAGAAAAAAATTAAACTTTCAAAAGAAGAAAGAAGACTTATGAAAGTGGAAGAATCTTCAAGAGAAAAAGAATTGAAGATTCAACAAAAAGAAGAAATTAAAGAAATTAAGGCCAAAAAAGTTGAAGCCAAAAAAGATAAATCAAACAGAATTGATGAAGCTGTAAAAATGACAGCTGTCAAATTTGTTCCAAGAAGAAACAAATAACATATTTTGTAAAAATATGTTTTTTTTATATAAAATTTAGTTAAAGAGGTAATTGTAATGGAACTTGTAAATAATATATCAAAAGAAGATTTTAAAAAGTATTTTGCCGAATGTAATAAATTAGCTTGAATTTTTCATAGTAAAGAAAACTTTCTAAAAGCTATTGAATTAAATAAAAGAGCAGAATATTCTTTCTTTACAAAAGTTGAATTAGATGATGAAGAAAACTTCGATACTGGAAAAGGATTTGATCCACTTTCTTTATATAGTGCTTTATTAGAAAAAGAAAATTTAACAGAAGATGAAGAAGAACAAAAAAAATTAATTTTAGAGAAATTTGAGGAATTTGATGGTTTTGAAATGACACCAGTTAGTGCAGAAACTATTGTGGATGGAAATTTAGTTGGAGATTATGCTCGTCAATATTTTATTGAAAAGTTATATCAAACAAATCATGCAGAAAAAAAGAATTATAAATATTTTGACTTTCAACAATTTGGATATAAAGAAGCTATTTCAAAAACAACAGAAATACTACAAGATGAAAACTATAAAATGTTATTCGAACCTTCATTTGTAGGTTTTGGTTCAAAACTTAGAACAAGATGTGATATTTTAATAAACAAAGGTAACAGACGTGTTGAAATAATTGAGGTTAAAGGTGTTACAAAACCAAAAAAAGAACATTTTTATGATTTATTTTACCAATACTTAGTTTTAACTAATGCTGGTTACTTTGTTGATGATATAAAACTTTGTTATTTGAATCCAAATTATTATAGAGGATTGGGTGAAGTTGAAATTGAATTTGACCCAGAACCTAGAACTATAAATTATGAAACTGAAATTAAAGTACCATTTTTAGATAAAGAATTTAAAGTGGAATCTACTGGAGAACCTGATGATATTGAACTTTCAAGTTTATTTATTGTTTCAAATAAAGTTAAAGAAAAAGCAAAACCAGAAGAAAACTACCTTAATATGTTTTTACAAGTTTTAAATGATTATGATATGAACTCTATTTTATATGATATTTCATCAACTCTTGGAGATGAAAGTTGTTTATCAAAACTAAGTTGTGGAAAATATAAATTTAAATATAAAGATCTAACAATTATTCCAGAATCAAAATATTGTCACCACGTGGTTCAATATTTTGATAAAACAGAATTAAACTTATTCAATTTACCTCGTTCAAAACCAAAAGCTGCAAAAATATGATTTCAAAAAAGTGCAGTTTATATGAATGATGTAGATTTAGATGATCAAGAAAAGTGAGTAGATGATAAAGGAAAACCTTTATTTAATGAAGCTGCTAAAAAAATCATAAAAACTAGTCAAGATTACATTAATAAAAACAGACAATTTGATGTAAGAACAGCAATTGACAGTGATAGATATCCAATGTTAATTGAAGTTTTAAAAGATTATTATAAATATCCAATTTATATGTATGATTTTGAAACTGCAAAATGAGCTATTCCAAACTTTAATAGAACTAAAAGTTATACTCAAGTACCATTCCAATATTCAATTCATGTTATTTTAGATGATAAGTATGATTTTAAAAGACCTGAAGAAACAATGAAACACTTTAATTTTATTGGAGAAGAAATTGAAGACCCAAGACCAAAATTTATAGAGAAATTTATTAAAGATTGTTTTGCTTATGGTCCTGGATATTATGTAGCTTATAATAAATCATTTGAAAGAATGGTTTTAAAAGATTTAATTAAGTTTTTCCCAGAATATGAAGCACCATTAAGATATATTTATCAAAATACAATTGATTTAATGGACTTCTTTGCTAAACCTCAAAACAATTGACTAATTTATCACCCAGAGTTTAGAGGTTCGGCTTCTATCAAAATTACACAACCAACTTTAGATAATTCTTTAACTTATAAAGATTTAAGAATTAATAAAGGTGATAAAGCAAGTCAAACTTTTAGACAGTTTATAGACAAAGCAATTGATAAAAATATATGAGATAACTTAATAAAATCAGATATGCTTGCATATTGTGATAGAGACACTTTAGCTATGATTGTTGTATTGCAAAAAGTTGTAGAGTATGTTGAAAAATTTGATAAAGATTATTTAACTAAAATAAATAGAAAACTTAAAGGTGATTAATTGTGAAATATAAAGTAATATTTTGTGGAACTCCACCAATTGCTGTAGAAATTTTAAAAGGATTAGAAAGTTTAGAAGTTGAAATAGTGGGGGTTATTTCTCAACCTGACCGTATGGTTGGAAGAAAAAAAGAAATTACTTATCCTCCAGTAAAGCAATATGCTCTTGAAAAAGGTTATAAAGTACTTCAACCTCAAAAAGTAGGTGAAGCTTTTGAAGAGATAAAATCATTAGAAGCTGACTTTATGATAACTTGTGCTTTTGGTCAATTTATTCCTCAAAAAGTGTTGGATTTATTTAAAAATTCTATAAATGTACACGCATCTTTACTTCCAAAATACAGGGGTGGAAGTCCAATTCATTATGCTATTATGAACGGTGAAAAAGAAACTGGAATTTCATTGATGAAAATGATTAAAAAAATGGATGCTGGAGAAGTTTACGCTCAAGAAAGTTTAGAAATTTTAAACACTGATGATAATGGTAGTTTATTTGAAAAAATGGGTGTATTGGGAAAAAACATGATTCAAAAATATTTAATGGATATTTTTGAAAACAAATTAGTTGGAGTAGAACAAGATGAAACAAAAGTTACTTTTGCTTATAATCTTCCAAATGAACAAGAAAAAATTGATTGACAATTACCTTCTGAAAACATTCACAACTTTATTAGAGCTTTAAGTCCTAAACCAATAGCCTTTTCTCTATTGGGAGAAGAAAGAATTAAAATCAAAAAAAGTGAATTAGTTGATTTGGAACAATTGGCACATTTTAATTCTAGTGATTTTGAAAATGGTCAAATTGTTTTAGTTGATAAAAAGGGAATGTTAGTAAAAACTGTTGATGGTTTTTTAAGAATTGTTGAACTTCAACGTAGTGGTAAAAAAATGTCGCACGCTAATACCTTTAATATAAGTAAAACAAATGAAGAAGAAATATTAAAGTTTATTTAGGGGATTATTATGAGTAAGAAAAAAAAGAAAAAAACAAAGAAACAACATTATATTCCTAGATTTGTATTAAGGGGTTTTTCTGATGATGGAATAAGTGTTAAAGTACATTATGTTTTAGAAAATACAGAAAAAACGATACAAATAAACAATTCTAAAGCTGGTGAATTTTGAATTAAAAATTTATATGAAGATGAGGATTATGAAACAAATTTATTAGAAGACAGACTATCCCTAATTGAGAGTCAGATAGCAGATATTTATATAAAAAAAATTTTAAAAAAAGACGAAATACACTTGAATAGATGGCATACAAAGTTATTAAGATTAAATGCTTTATTAGATAGTTCTAGGGCTTTTGCTTCTATTTTAGTTAGAGAAAATAAAAAAGGTGGAAAAATATTTAATGAAAGAAATTCTAAATTAACTAATTTAGAAATAAAGAAAAACTTTATTGAAAGAATTAAGTATCTTAGTTTTGATGTATACGATTATATGAAAAAAGAAGCGGATATGCTAGATGAAAAAGGTAAGGGATTTATTTCTAAAGATTTTCATAAAACATATGAGTTCTTTCTTGGTAATACATCTTATAGTGAATTACAAGAAAGTTTAAGTTTAAAGAATGAAATTGAACAAGCAACAAATTCTATATACAACCTTTATACAGCAAGAACCGTATTTATAAGGATTAGTGATGATTTAGATAAAAATTTCTTATACTCGGATGCACAATTGGTGGAGTTTTATGGCACTAAAATTTCTGAAGTTTCAAGAACTCCGATATTATGGGCTAAAATTATTAATCCCAAAAATGCTATAGTGTATGTAATAAAAGATATTCCTTTCAATAATGATAAAAGTGTATTTGCAAAGGAAACTTTTTGAGACCTTGAACTACCCAAAATTTTTGATGCAAAAAATCGTTTTATACCAAAAGATAAAAATAATTCACCTTATACTCGCAAAAATTCTAATGAAGATCAATATATTTTTGATAAGCATTTGTTGGTTAGTGATAGACAAGTTGATCTCATAAATGCAATGTTTTTATCACAGGCTCAAAAAGAAGTCGTTTATGTTGATGAAAAAGATTTGAAAAGTGCATTTAAAACAATAAAAGAAGAAAATATCTATAGAATTGAAGATGTGACTTAATGTAATTATTATTTTTAAAAAACTCACCCACTATTTATGGTGAGTTTTTCATTTTGGGTATTAAAAAACAGGAAAATTATATATAATCAATATGAAATCAAACAAAAAGGAGACATTATGTTAGTAAATGATTTAAGACCGGGAAGTACATTTTTATATGAAGGAAATATTTTTGTTGTTTTAGAAAACTCATTTTCAAAATCAGGAAGACAACAAGGGAAAGTTACAGTTAAAGTAAAAAACTTAAGATCTGGTGCAAGAGTTGAAATGACTTTTACAGGTGGAGATAAAGTTGATAAAGCTATGATTGAGAAAAAAGATATGCAATATCTTTACAATGATGGAAATAACTGTATGTTAATGGATACTGAAACTTATGATCAAGTTGAAATTGAATCTTCTAAATTAGAATGAGAATTAAAATTCTTAACTGATGGAACAATGGTAAAAATGACTGAATACGAAGGAGAAATCCTAGGAATTACAATTCCTGAAAAAATGGAATTAACAATAGTAGAAGCAGAACCTGCTGTAAAAGGTGACACAACAAGTGGTGCTCAGAAAAAAGCCAAAGTTGAAACAGGATTAGAAATAACTGTTCCTTTATTTATTAAAGAAGGAGAAAAAGTTATTATCAATACTAATGATGGAAAATATGCTGGTAGAGCTTCAAACTAGTGTAAAATAATAATTAAGATTGGGGAAATTATATGTATATTTCAATGGAGAGAAACTCAAGAGGAAATCTTGAAATCGAAGAGAAAATTTTAAATAAGATTATAGAATTTGATGTTCAAAACAATTCAAAAGGAATTGAAAAAACAGAAGCTGTTGTTAGTTTACATCACGAAAATACTCTATTTATCTTAGTTAAAATGTTTGTAAAAAATAGAGATGAATTAAGTGTAGATGAAACAAAGATTAATACTATTATTATTAATTCTATGGAAAAAACATTACTAATTCGTCCAAAAAATATAGCATTTGCCTATATTAAAGCTTAATTTTTAATTAACCATTTCTATAAAAGAAATGGTTTTTTATTTGTCTAATTTTGCTAAAATTATTAAATGGAGGAACTTTTATTATGAGAGAACAAAAACTTGTAGCAAATGATAAAAAAGAATTACATTTATACATTTGAGATGATGTAAAAGAAGTTAAGGGCGTAATGCAATTAGTTCATGGTAGTTGTGAACATTCACAAAGATATGATGAAGTTGCAAAAGAACTTAACAAAATTGGTGTAGTTGTAGTTTCAAACGACCATAGAGGGCACGGTAAAACAGCCGATTTAGAAAATAATGAACTTGGTTATTTTGCAGATTCTAATGGTTGAGAGTTAATTATCGATGATTTAAAACTTGTAAATGATTTTATTAAACAAAATTGACCAAATAAGAAAGTTATCTTATTTGGTCACTCAATGGGAAGTTTTATGGCAAGAACATATTTAATCAAATATGGACCAACAGTTGATGGAGCGGTTATAAGCGGAACAGCTTGACAACCACAAATTGTATTAAACGTTGGAAAAAGTGTTGCTAAAAAACATATTAAAAAACATGGACCAAAATATATTGATAAATTTATATACAACTTAAGTTACACAGCTTATGGTAAAAAGTTTAAAAAAGAAGGAAAAACAGGAACAGAGTGATTAAGCCAAAATAAAGAAAGCAATCAAAAATTTATTAACGACCCACTTTGCGGACAAATATTTACTTCTTCAGCATTTTTGGATATGTTTATGGGAATTGAATTTAACCAAAAGAAAAAGAATTTAAAGAAAATGGATAAACAAATGCCTATAATTTTAGTTTCAGGTAAAAATGATCCAGTAGGTTCTTTTGGAAAAGGTGTTAAAAAGACATATAAAGCATTTAAAAAACACAAATTGAATGTTGAAATGAAATTATATCCAGAATTAAGACATGAAATTTTATTTGAAAATACAGAAGGATTAGTTTTAAATGATCTATTAACTTTTGTACAAAATAACATTTAAATACACGTAGGTGTATTTTTTTTCTATTTATTTAGGTTATTTTTTTGCACTCTTAAATGTTAAAATCAAAATAACGATATAGAGTAACAAATAATGTAAAGGTGGAAAAAAAGTGACACAGGTTTATGCAAACAAAGTCATAGAAGAATATTTATTAAATATTATTTTTGATGAAAAAGTTGATAAAAGCAAAGCTCTTCCAAGTGAAAATTTCTTGGCAACTAAATTTAAAGTATCTCGCTTAACTGCTAGAACTGAATTGACAAAACTTTTAAACAAAGGCTTTCTTAAAGTTAAAAAAGGCAGTGGTTATTATGTAAATCCTCATATTAATGCTATGAAGGGTAGAGCAATTGGAGAAGAATATAAATTTTCAAAGAAAGTTATTGAAACAATTGATAATTCTTATTTAGGAAAGATTTTAGAATCAACAGCTTTTCAAATTGATAAAAATCTTGATGACTATATAGGTTATAGAAAGATATTTTTTGATGAAAAAGGTGAAGCTTCTTTATACATAAATTCATTTATTTTAAAATCAGAATTTGAAGAAATAGATCTAGATTTCATAAAACAATCATTAATATCTTTTATGCATGCAAATGATGTTGAAGTGGACAATCAAGTTAATTTAGTAGAAGTATTAAACGCAAATGAATTTGATATTCATTTGTTTGGAAGTGAACAAAAATTAACTCCAGTGGTTTTTGGAATATTGGTTTCAAAAAAAGAAAATATAGTAGAAATTTTTGAGAGAAGATATAGACTAGAACACTTTAAATTACAGTTTATGAAAACTTGATAAGTTGTATATACAACATTTTAAAACTGATTTTTTAGGGTTTTTTGACTAAAATACTAAAAAATTCAATATTTATGGGATTATTTTTAAAAATAATCCTTTTTTTGGAAAAAAATTGCATTTGTAATAGATTTAATAAAGGTTTTAAATTAAGATATAAGAAAGGATGATGAAATGAAAAAACTAATAACAATGATGGCATCCATCTCAGTAGTTTCTTTCACCTCTAGTGTTGTGGTGGCATGTGCCAACGGACCTATAGTTGAATTAAATTATCAAAATGGAAATGATAGCCATTTAAGTAAATTATTAAGCATCACAAAAGAGAGTCTAAATGACATAAAAACAGCAAAAGCTCTTTATGATGCAATTGAAGTAAAAGTTAAAGATTTAGATGAAACCAAACAAATTGGTGAATCAGATCTATATGAAAAAACTCAATATTCAATCACTTTAAAAGATAAAACGGGCGCAACAATTAGTACTAGAAAAGATGAGGATTTTGGTAAAACAGGAGAAAGAATGTTTATTGTAGTAAACTACTCTAAAACTCTAAATAGAAAAGAATCAGATAAATTTTCAGTTATTGAAACTGTAGAAAGTGATATTGCAAGTTTTGCAATTATCAATAGAGATTAATTTATGGCAAAACAAAAATTACTTGATATAGTAGATGATTCTTATTTAGATAAGTTAATGGCGGCATTGGGTGGAAAAGAAAATATTCAATATTCTACTCACTGTTTGACAAGACTTAGAATAGTTTTAGCAGATCCTGAAAAACTAAATGAGGCTGAAATTAAAAAAATGGATGGTGTAAAAGGTACTTTTACAGCATCTGGTCAATTTCAAATAGTTTATGGAACTGATGTTGCAAAAATTTACACTAAATTTGCTAAAAAATTTGGTTTATCGCAGCTTTCAAAACAAGATATTAAAAGAGAAGTATTAAAAAAAGAAAATTGATTTAAAAAATTCTTGAACTACATGTCAGATATATTTATTCCAATTGTTCCAGTGTTGGTATCTGGGGGGATTATTTTAGGGATTAGAAATATATTTGAAGCTAATTTCAATGAAAATTATTTTATGGGATTTGACGCAAATGGAGACCCAATATTGGGTTGAAGTATGGTTGGAGCCTCACAATTTATTAATGGATTAAATGCATTCTTGTGGATACCTGCACAAGCATGTTTCTGGTGGTTACCAGTACATATTTGTTGAAGTATATTCAAAAAAATGGGTGCAAACGAAATATTGGGAATTATTGTAGGACTTACATTATTAATTTCTCCAATGTTAAACGTTTATGAAGTATTTAACTCAGATGGACTTGGAAGTCTATGAATTTGAGATATTGTAGATCAACTAGAAAAACAAGGAAAAGATGTTGCATTTGACTGAGGATTTATGCAATATCCATGAAAAATAGCATATACATCTCAAGTTATTCCAGCAATTGGAGTAGGAATAACTGGTTCATATATTTGTCTATGAATTACAAGAGTTTGTCCAAATGTTATTAATCAAATTTTAATACCAACAGTTACAGTTCTTGCAAGTTATACTTTAGCGTTATTCATTATTGGTCCAGTTGGATATATTATGGGTAGTGCAATTGGACTTGCATTCCAATGAGCATTAACAAATGATGTGGCAAAATATATATTTGCACCATTAATTGGTTTATTCCATGCAGGCCTTGTAATTACGGGAATGCATCACTTATTAAATGCGGTTATGATTCAAAACGTAGCTCAATACGGTGGGGACTTTGTATTTATGTCTGTTTGTGCACAAGCAATCGGACAAGGAAGTGCAGTTCTTGGATGAATGATTTTAAATAGAAAAGATCCAAAAGCAAAAGAAGTAGGTTCATCAGCAGTTGTTGCAGCCTATCTTGGAGTTACAGAACCTGCACTATATGGGGTAAATATAAAATACTTATTCCCATTCATAGCAGGTTCAATAGGTTCTTCAATATCACTATTTATTTGTGTTATGGCAGGGGTTTCTGCACAAGCAATTGGTAATGGTAGTTGATTGGGAATCTTAAGTGTTCAAGTAAATTCAAAAATGGAAGGAGTTACTACATGAGGGGGAACAGGTTACTTGTGATTTGCAATAGCCAACGTTCTAAATGCTTCATTATCGGTTACTCTGGCAATGATATTTGGTAAGATGTCTGTATTTAAGAAATTTGATCCAGACTACATACCAACAGCTGAAGATGTTAAAAAATTGGAAGCTAAAAAATTAGCAAAAGAAAATAAAAAAGCTGCTAAAACTAAAGTTGAAAAAAGTGCAGCAAGTATTTAATAAAATAGGAGAGTAAATATGGCAAGAGCAGTTGATAAATCAGATCAAGTAACAAAAGGTGGATGAGCACTAGGCGGGATTTGGTCGGGGTGTATTATAATTGGTACAGTTTTGGCTGGAACTACTCAGCAATTTCCATACTGGTGGTTGTTGATAATTTTATCAATTGTTAGTACAGCTTTATTTGTAATGTATGTAATTATTACAAAGAAAATTTTAGATAACATAGATACTGAACAAAATATAAAGTTGTTGCAAATTCTGTCTATATTCCAAATATTATTTCTAAACATACCAGTATTTTGTTATAGCTTAATAGGGGTTATGTTTTATAAGAGGGCATTTTACACTCTCTAGTAAAAAAACTAATCTCATAGAGATTAGTTTTTTGTATATACAACTTATATTTACAAAAATTTTTATAAAAAAAATTACGTTTAAAATTATATTAAGGAGAAATAAAAATGAGCTTAAAAATAAATTATGATAAATACTCATCAACGGATAGAAAAGTTGAGGAGTCAAACCTTTCAATTGCAAATGGTTATTTAGGTATGAGAGGTTCTTTTGAAGAAGGAATGTTAGACCAAAATCTTTCAATTGAGGGAACTTATATAAATGCATTTTATGATTATTTTGACATTCAATATGCTGCAAAGTACACAGGATATCCAGATATTTACCAAAGAATGGTTCCTGTTGTTAATGCTCAAAATATAGAAATCTATATTGATGGTGAAAGAATTTTGTTTGATGAACAAAAAATATCTAATTATAATTTAGAGTTGGATATGACAAGTGGTTTGTTAAAAAGAAACTATGTTTTTAACTTTAATAGTGAAGAATATTTAGAATTAGAATTTAACAAGTTATTAGACCAACAAAATTATGAATTATTTTTACAAGATATAGTTTTAAAAACAAATTTTAAAACCGAAAGAGAAGTTTCTTTAAAATTTCCTTTAATATTTAAAGAGAATTCCGTAGATAAAGGTGTTCCAAATGATCCCAGAGCTTTAATTGAAAATTATGAGCCCTTTGAATTAATTGAACAATCAAAAGAAGAAAATAAACAATTAATTGTTTACAAAACTCTTCGTTCAGAACAAAGTTTTGTTTACGGTACATTTATAAAAGGGTTAGAAAGTTTTGATCTTTCAAATTACAAAGAAGGAATTGAATTTACTAAGAAACTTTTAAAAGAAGAGATAAAAATAGATAAAGTAAATGTTATCTATGAAAATAATTTTGGACAAGTAAATATAAAAACTGCTAATGAAAAATTAGTTGAATATTCAAAAAAAGATTTTGAATTCTATTTAGAAAGAAACAGTGAGTTCTTTAAAGATTTTTGAAGAAAAGCAGACTCTAACTTTGGAGATAAAAACTCAAATCTTTTAGCACCAAATAACTTCAACATGTTTCAATTGTATACACATGTAGGAAAACTTCCTTGAACAAACGTTGCTGCAAAAGGATTGAGTGGAGAAGGATATGCAGGTCATTATTTTTGAGACTCTGAAATTTATATAGTAAATGCTTTAACTTTATTTGACCCAGAGTTAGCAAGATTAATGTTAATGTTTAGATACAACACTTTAGAACAAGCCAAAGAAAGAGCAAAAATAATGACTCATTCTAAAGGTGCTCTTTATCCTTGAAGAACAATTAATGGTGAAGAGACTAGTACTTACTATCCTGCAGGAACAGCACAATACCATATAAATGGAGATATTGCTTTTGCAATTGTGAATTACTTTAAAGCTACAAAAGATTTTGAATTTTTATTTAACTATGGTTTAGATATTTTAGTCGAAACTTCAAGACTTTGAGAAGATAAAATTGTAGTTTCAAATGGGGTAGGACATATAAATTCTGTAACAGGTCCAGATGAATATCAAATTATTGTAAATGATGATTATTGAACTAATAGTGTTGCAGAATTTAATTTACAATGAGTTGGAGAAACTCTTAAATTATTAAAAGAGAAAGATAGTTCATTGTATGATAAAAAAATTAAACAATTAAATATTTCTGATCTTGAAATTTCAGAATGAGAAAAATTATCAAAAATTATTTATCATAATTTTGATAAAGATTTAAAATTAAATCCTCAACATGATAATTTCTTAAAAAGAAAACCAGTTACTAAAGAATTTATAGAAGAACATAAACCATTTTTGAGAAAACTTCACCCATTAGCAATAAATACATTAAGAGTTACAAAACAAGCAGATGTTGTGTTATCAAACTTATTTTTCTATAACAAAAATGATAGTGAAACTATGAAAAATAATTGACATTTTTATGATGCGACAGACACAGCTGACAGTAGTTTATCAAAATGTATTTATGCAATAATGGCTGCAAGATTAAAAATAGGTGATTATGGTTTTGAATACTTTAAAGATTCTATAAATTTAGATCTATATGATACACACAAAAATACAGATAGAGGTCTACACATGGCAAACATGGGTGGAGCTAGAATGTTTGTTATTTATGGATTATTAGGAATCAATATTGAATTAGAACATCTTGAATTATCTCCAAGATATAATGAAATTATTGAAGAATATAAAGTAAATGTTATTTATCAAAATAGTGAAATTTGTTTTGAAGTTAAAAACAAAGTTCTATATATTTCAAAACAAGATGATTCAAATATTAAGATAGTTTTTGAAGGTCAAGAATTTAATCTGCAAGATAGATTGGAAATTAAATTATAATGCAATATCCTAAATTAGTGATATTTGATTGTGACGGAATTATAACAGAAACTGCAGAACTTCATTATGAGGCTTGAAAACAAGTTTCAAAAGACTATTTTGATTTAATTTTAGATGAAAAATTCCTAAATAGATTTAGAGGATTATCTAGAGATAAAAGTTTAGATTTGATTTTAAAGGTTGGAGAAATTAATTATTTAGAAGATGACAAAAGAGAAGAAATCATCTTGAAAAAAAATGCTATCTATAAAAATTTAATAACTGATAAAAATAAAGTAAAAGCTTTTGAAACAACTATTGAAATGATTCATCAATTAAAAGAAAAAGGGATTTTAATAGCTTTAGCTTCAATTAGTAAAAATGCAAGACAATTATTAGAGGTTAATGAAATAGTTGATTTATTCGATTATATTGCAGACCCTCATAATATCAAAAATTCAAAACCTGCACCTGATATTTTCTTGGATGCAAGAGATCACTTTAATTTAACCAGTCAAGAATGTTGAGGGGTTGAAGATGCAAAAGTTGGTGTTCAAGCAATTAATTCAGCAGGTATGCTTTCAATAGGAGTTGGGGATTTACAAGAAATTAGCCAAGCAGATATTCAATTTGACAATATTTCTAAATTGTCATTGGAAAATATTGAAAGAATTATGAAAGAAAAAAATATAACTTAAAGTTATATTTTTTTTATCTGTTAAATTTGGGTCTTTATTTTTATAGCAAAAAAAGATATAATAGTAATAATCAAACTAAATTTTACGGCAATAACAATTTAGTTAAGTGTTTTCACCCTATGTGCTTTTAGACTACAAAAATGGGGAAAAATAGTGTATAATATTATTATCTTATAGGTGAATTATTGGAGGAATATAAATATGGCTGCAACAAAACAAAACACATCATCAAAAGCAAAAGGAGAAATGGGAAAACCAGGTACAGAATATATATGACAACCTTTTAGTCCTAAATCTTTAGCGTTAATTAATAAATACAATTTGCAAACTGATGAAAGTTACAAAAAACTAATCTCTTCATTCGAAAGAATTGAATCATTACCAAAAGAAGATCCAAGAAAACCAAACCTAGTTGAATTATGAGAAGCAGAATTCAATAGATTATTCAAACACTTCTGAGAAAATTACTCATCAAGTGCAAGAAAAAAAGATCAAGGTGTTGGTGGATGAAAAGACAGATTAGATGTTAAACCAGCTGCAACATCACCAGATGAAAAAAGAAAAGACTTAATGTCAAGATTATCACCTGGTTCAAATGCTGCAGGAAGAAATTCAAAAGAAGAAATTTTAAACAGAGCTGGATACCAAAACCAAGTAAAAGTTGAACAATTTAACTTTACTGCAACTCCAAAAACTGGTCAAAATTTACACGAAATTGAAAACTTGTTAAATATTGCTGAAGAAAAAGGGATGACAACTCCTGAAAGTATTTTACAAAATGGATTTGGAACTGCTGTTGGAAACTCAGTAGTAAACATGGATTTAATCGATGAAGAAACTGAAATAATGACTAAAGAAGTTAAACCAGATCCAAACTTATTGGATTTTGTAAATGATACAAAAGTTGCAGCACCAGCTGCATCAACTGCAACACCATCTGCATCAGCAACTATTAACAATAATTCACAAAATTTATCAAATACTGGATATGTTGCAAATGAAAATATGTCAAGAGATGAATTTAACCAATTAAATAACATTCAAGGAGAATTACCTCCAGCGCAAGATGCTGATGCATTATCGGTTCTTGAACTAGGAACTGAATTCTTCCAATCACAATTAGGTGCTCATGAAGCACCAAGTTCTAATAATACAATTACTGGTTCAGCACCAATTGTTTATTCAGAAAAAGATAATTTAATTAATCCAGAAAAAAGAAATATTATTTCTAAAGATGGATTTGAAATGCATTCAAATGCAGATGGTTCATTGGTAAGTGGTAAACCAAACTATGACAGTAAAACTGGAGAAGTTATTAAACCTTACCACGAAATCAAACCTGTTGGTAATTATGGAATGTCTTATGACTTTGCTAAGAGACCTTCAATGCAAGATTTATTAGAAGCTCACGAAAGAGAAGGAAGAGCACTTGATGAGATGACTCAAAAAGTTGAATTCCTTAGAGATTTACGTAATGAGCGTCGTCATAGAATTAATATGATGAAAATTGAACGTGCAAACAGTTACATTGTTGCTCGTGCAAGAAGAATGGCAGAAGCTCGTGAATTAAAACGACTAAAAAAACGTGAAGAACTTAACCTAAAAAACATTGAAAAAGCAGATAGATTAAGAAGATTACAAGAACGCCAAAAATTAATTGAATTGATGAAAGAACGTCAAATGAAGAGAGCCGAAGAAAAACGTGTGGCTACTGTTCTAAGACTGGAAAGAGAAAGACGTTTAGAAAGAGATGCAAAATACAGAGCTGAAATTGCATCTATAGATGCTCAAATTCGTCACGAACAAGAATTGATCAAAAGAACTGAATTGAAAATGAAAGCTTACTTTACAAGAGTTCATGACGATAAGTTGTTTGATGAATCTTTAAGAGTGGCTAAAAAATCAAGTCAGTTCGCTGCACTTGAGAAAAAAGCTGTACAAATGCAAGAATTTGAAGAACAAAAAAGACGTGATAGAATTGAAAAAATTAGTAGAAAATTCAATAAAAATATCAAACAATAAAATAATGGGCGGGGTAAGTACTTTAAACTCACCCATTTTTTTTAAATTATAAGGAGTGTGTTAATATGTCATTTGAAAAAAAAGGTATAAAAACAAAATTACCCAAAGAAAAAGTATTAGTTGATGCTAAACTTGGTATTAACACAATTAATGCTCTTACAGGAAATATTGGAAAAATAAATAAAACCGAAATTAGTGAAGTTACAGTACATGATGCTGTAGCAAAAATGCACAAATCTCAAAAAGCAGAAGATAAATTATCTGACAAAGAATTAAAAAGAGTCAGAGAAATAAATAGAATAAAAAATAAATCTGCAGGAATAAATACAAAAATAAGTAAATTAGAAGAAAGAAAAAAAACATTCCAAAATACAAAAAAACTTTCTTATGAACTTGAAATTGAAGAAAAAAGAAGACAATCAAAATTGAAATCTGGTAAAACATTGGCACAAGTAACAGATCTACAAAAGTTGAATGCTGAAGCTGCTATGATGTTTACAAGTTCAGGGCAATCAACAAAGTATAAAATAAAAGACAACAGTAAAATGACAAAAACAAGAAACCTTATGAAGTCAGAAGTGTTTGATATATTTGATACAAAAGATTCTAAAAAATATTCATTTAAAAAAGATGGTTTTCAACAAAAACAAAGTGTTAGGGGAGCTAATTTACTTGCTAAATTAGGACCTGTATCTGAATCATCCAAATTCTTTGCAAAAGAATTTGGATGAGTTGAAGATGATAGACCTAAACGAGTATTTTATTCTCCTTTACAAGATTATAAAGTTGAGAAAAACGATTCAAACCAAAATAACGAATTAGAAGAAGTTGAGGTTGTTGAAGAAATTCAAACAACTTCTACACAAGATAATTTAGATTTTGAAAGACAAAATAGTCAAGAAGAAATGGATTTGAAAACTATAAATGAACTTGCAAAGAAATTTGCCAAAGAAGCTGAAGAAGCTAAAAAAATAATTGAGAATAGTCAAAAAGATAATTCTCACAGTGTTTCAGAAATTTATAACAAAATCTTAAACCAAAGTCCAATTCTTAAGTTGTCAAGACAACAAAAAAACAAAAATGATGATATATCTGCGGATATTGATATAAGTAAAATACCATCGATAGTTTTAGAAGGAAAGAAGTAACAGAGGTGATTGATATGAATAATTCTAAAAATAAAACAAGCGGTAAAGATTTTACACTTATTAGTGAAAAAACAAAAGCAAGAATTAGAGGTTTAATCGAAAAAAGATTAACTGCTCAGACAATTGCCTTATTTGCTCAAGAATACGAAGCTTATGAACCAGAAATTAGAAAAGAAATTATCGAGTATATCTTATTCTTATTATCAGTTGAAGAAGAAGCGTTAAAAGCAATTGAAGGTGGAGTTGCCGATCATAGAGCAAGAATGTTGATGGAAAGACGTAAATTAGAGTTTGCAGAAAAACAATCTAATATACGTAAGATTCAAGACATGCTTAACAAAAAACCAGCAGGTAATCAAAAACCTAAAGTAGCTGTTAAGTTGGAAGAAAAACCAGTTAAAAAAGAAGAACCAAAAAAGGAAACTAAAAAACAACTTTCAAAATTAGAACAAATGCTAAAAGAAGCTCAAATGAGAGAAGCTAAAAATCTAAAAAACGAAAAAGAACAAGAGAAACTTGAAGCAGAACGTAAAGCAAAAGAAGCTGCTAAAAAAAGAAAAGAAGAAAAAGCTAAACTGGAAAAAGCAAAAAAAGAAGAGCAAAAGAAAATTAGCAGAACTCCTGCTAAAAAACCGCTAAGTTACGACGAAAAACTTTTAGCTGCACAAGCTGAACAACCTTCTATGATTGAAAGAGATTATGAAAAAGAACAACGTGAAAAGGAAAGACTTTGAAAAGAACTTTATGGTAAAACAAGAGCAGATTCATTAAAAGAACGCGCTAAGGTGGCCATGAGAGAGTCTGATAGAAGCGAAGCTGATAAAACTCCAACAATTGAAGAAATCTTGTTGGTAAGCTATGAATTGTATGGAAATGTTTATGATATTGAAGAATTAACAGATCCAAAAAATAAATATTACTTATTCTGAAGTACTATGAAACAAAAATACAAAGTTTCAAACATTTCTATTTGAATTAAAGAAAAACCAATTGGTTTTCAAAAGAAAATTTATAAAAAACGTTTAAAAATTGAAAAACAAATTAGCAAAAAACTTGAACTAATAAACAAAGAAAAAGAAATGCAAGAAATGAAGGCTAAACAAGAAAAAGAAAGATTAGCCAAAGAAGCTGCAAAATTAGCTCAAGAAAAAGCAGAAGCAAAAAAACAAGAAGAAAATAAAGAAAATAAATAATTAAGTTAACAAGGTAAAAATTAAAAAACTTATATTATTGGAATAAAGGTGGTTTTTTAAAATGACAGACATGCAATGAATTTTAATAGGTTTAGGCGCTTTTGCGTTAACACTCGTTCTAACATTTACAATACTTTTCTATCTTGTTTTAAAAGGTAAGAAAAAAGAGAAAAATATTGAACAAATAACAAGAGAGCCTTACTTCGTTAACGAAAAACATACAAAAGAAAATTGATGAGTCTCAAAAGATGGGGTTTTAGAAAAAAACTGAATGAAAGGTCAAGATTATGACTTTAAAGTAGCAGTTTTTGATTATTATGAAAACTTTTCTGAAGGATTTTTTAACTCAAAATTTGTAAGAACAAAATCTTTCTTATTAAAAATTATGGATGTTAAATCTGTAAATAGAACAATTGAAAGATTAAAAATTCATGCTGGTTGTTTGGAGAACATTTGATGAAGAAAATACAAGATTTTAATGACAACTTCATTTAAGGAAATGCCGTTGGTTACAAAATCACCAGAATACTTCTTCTACAAATACTACTTTCAATTTATATATGAATTAAGAAATGTACTTGCAGATTATCTTGTAAATCATATTATCCCAAATACTATATTTTTAGAATTAAAACCTATTTATTACAAACAATATGGTATTCAAAAAGTGGATGATCCACAAAAAAATATAGTATTTGCGTTTAATCAAGTTAGCCAAGAAGCTGAAGTATTGGTTGAAAGAATGCAATCTGAATTTAATGAAGAATTAAATGAAAAAGGTAAAGATTGAATTATTGATTACAAAACTAAATCTGACCTATTAGTTATGCTTCAACCAGACCAATATATTCAAAAACTTTTCTTAAAAGAAAAAATTTGAAAAATGACAAAGAAATTCAAGTTACCTCTAACTGATGATTTAGATGAGGCAATAAGAAATCTTGAAGAACATATTAAAAAAATTGAAGAAGACAAAATCAATCAAGTACGTGAGTACATTGATAGATATCAAGAATTAAAAGGCGCTTAAAGTTTTATAAACTATTAAGTGTTTTTTTTACTTTTAATTTTTAAAATATCTAACCAAAATAAAGTTTTGACTATTATTAGAGCAAAATTAAAGGTATAATATTTTTAATATTGGAGGATTTAATATGCTGTATACTGCAAGTGACGCAATTGATTTGGTATATCGAATTATAGGTAAAACTTCTTCGCTGTCTATTTCTAAAGGTAAATTAAGTAATGATAAATGTAGATTAATCGCACAAGATATCAAGGAATTTTATAGAGAGCTATTTAAAAGAAGAATTAAACATGAAAATGAAATAGAAGCTTATTTTAATGAGTATCAATGAAGCTTTGTGAGTTCTGATGATGATCAAAATATCTTATTAGAAGTAAAGGAATTTATTAAAAATAACTTCCTTATTAGTGAAAAATCAGATTACTTCTTATCAGAAGAACACGTTCACGAAGAATTGAACAAAATCTATGATAAAGCTTTAGATAACAGTTTTGTTGTTGATAAGGAATCAATAAATTGAAATAAAACTGTAAAACTTATTGAATCAAGATTCCTTACATGAGTTCAAAATAAAAGTTTAAAACAAAATAGTGAATTAAAAGCAAGATTATTAACTATTTTAGATAGTATGAATGAAAAAGAGGAAGTAAATTATCATCAAAAATCAGAATTACTTGTCCAAACTATGGATAAATTACAAAAATTTGTAAGTGAATATGAACTTGGAAGAGTTGAAAAAGTAAATGAAAATAGTGAAAAATATGAAAGATATCTTTACACATTAAAAACTTTTGAAAGTGTTCCTTCTGGATTTAATTTAGAAACTTACATAAGTTTTGAAAAAATCTATACTCAGGTAAGAATCTTACCAGATGATGCAAGTATGTGAGAAATTGATTTTACAATGGACTTGTTAATTAGAGTGTTTTTTGCAACACTTGTAAACAGTTTAGTAACTTCAGGGACTTTTAGTATTTGAAATGCAAAAATTGAAATGATCAGATCAAATGGTGGTTGAAAAATAGATAAAAATAAAGAAATTGTAAGAAATATGTATATTGCTTTAACTCAAGATGATGACAAAAAACGTGAATTAATTAAATTTAGTGGTAAAAAACTAAATAGAGACTTAATTGATATTGCAAAAAAACTTGTTAAATTAGTTCTTGAATTAGAAACAGTTGAAAAATTCTCTTCAATTGAAAAGAAAGAAACATTTGATGTTCCTAATGTTGATGTTATTTCTGTGTATTTTGTTCAATTAGCAAATTTAATTAAGTATCATGAAGCTGGAATTTCAGATAGTTTCTTAGCTCACCCAGGTGAGGTTGTAGGAAACTTTGATATTGCTATTGCTGATGCTTTATTGGATTTTAATAATGTAAATAATGTTTTAACTGCTGTTAAAAAAGCAGATAACAAAATTGCAGACTTCCCTGATGAAGTTTGTTTACGAACAATTCACTATATTGAAAAACTTGGTGAAATTACAGACTTTTAAAAATCGTAAATTACGATTTTTTTATTGAAATGGAGGCAAAATAATATGTGTTGTGGATGTGATGCATCATTATTAGAAAATTGTAATTGTTCACTTTACGAAGAAAAGTGCGAGAAACCGGTTTGTTGTTGATGTTGTGTTTATCAAAGATGAATAAAATTTGAAAGTGAAGGCAAAATTTACAGTACTTTAATTGCAGATATTGAACTTGTATCATCTAAAGAAAAGCATTTAAAAGTTGCTAAAAAATTTGTAAAAGATCAACTTAAAGATATTGAACATATCAATGCAGAGTTTTCAAAGTATAAATCTAAGAGATATATTCAAATGGTTGATGGTGACAACGACCTTGACACTCTTGTAAATGAGATTGAAAACGATTTAGGTCAAAAAATTCGTTGTCAATTAAATGAATGAGAAGTTTATATTGAGATGTGTAATGTTTTTCTTGATTTTCAAGATGCTTTTGTCTCAAAATTATCTTATTTAAATATGTTTGAAATGTCAGAAGGTATTTTTACAACATTATTTGAGATGGCTCAATTATTTTCAAAAGTTCTTAAAACTGAGCAAAATATGAGCTTTATAGCAACTACAAAAGAAAAATTTGTAGATCTTGAAGGGGTTTTAACCAAATTTCAAGAGAACTTAAACCATAAAATTAGTACATTATAATATTAATTTGTTATAATTATTTTTGTTAAACGACTTAATGTCGAGGAGGTAAATAATATGAAATTTAGTGCTAAAAAACTAGCAGAAAAAGGGCAAGGAGCTTGAATTGTTACTATCGAAGGTGAAGAATGAGCAGAAGCTGTTAAAAAAGGTAAAGCTAAAGCTGCTGCAAACTTAGAAATTCCAGGTTTTAGAAAAGGAAAAGCACCACAAGAAAAAGTGGCTCAATACTTAACACCAGTTAAATACTTGAACTCAGCAGTTCAAAGTATTTTAGAAAAAGCTTGAGATTTTGCAAAAGAACAAAATAGTGATGTTCAACCATTTAACTCACCAGTTCCAACTCCAACCAAAATCTCTGAAAAATCATGTGAATTAGAATTTGTATTTGACCTAAAACCAGAAATTAATATTGGTGAATACAAAGGATTAAAATCAAAAGAGTTAGTTAAAGAAGAATTTGAAGCAACTAAAGAAGAAATTGAAAAAGCAATTGATCAATACAGAGAAAGATTTGCTTTAGAAAAAGATAAAGAAGCTGATGCAGTTATTGCAAAAGGTGATGTTGTTAAATTTGACTTTGAAGGATTTATAGACGGAGAAGCATTTAAAGGTGGAAAAGGATTAGACTTTAGACTTGTAATTGGTTCAGGAAACATGATTCCAGGATTTGAAGATGCAATGATCGGTAAAAAACTTGGAGAATCTACAATTAAAGTAACTTTCCCAAATGATTACACTCCAGAATTATCAGGAAAAGAAGCTGAATTTAAATTAAATGTAAAAGAAATCAAAGAAAGAGTTTTACCAAAAAAAGATGATGAGTTGGCAAAAGATTTAAACTTACCAAACATCAAAACTTACAAAGAACTTGAAGAAAATGTAAAAGTTCAAATAGTTGAACAAAAAACAACTACTTTAAAAAACGTATTTGTAAATAAAGTAATTGATATGATTATTGCAAATTCAAAAATTGAATTACCAAAAGCTGTAATCAACAAAGAAATTGACTCATTATACAAAGAATTTGAAGCTAGAGTAGCTGGTCAAAAACTTTCAATGAAAGAATACAAAAAACAAACAGGTATGACTGATGAAGACATTCGTGCAGAATTATTTGATGATGCAAAAAGAAGAATTAGTTCTCATTTAGTTACTGATAAAGTTAGAAACAATGAAAACTTCGAAGTTTCAGCTGAAGAAATTAATGAAAAATACACAAAACTTGCTAGTCAATTTGGTCTAGAAGTAGATTACATTAAAGGATCAATTTTACCTGAAGCACACGTAAAAGAAGAAATTTTAAAAGAAAAATTAATTGATTTCTTATACGTAAACAACGGTTAATAATACAAAATATGAAAAAATTTCATATTTTTTTTATTTTTTTAGCACTTACCACTTGCAAGTGCTAAAAATTATGTTATTATAATTTTGTACCAAACAGGAGGAATTACAATGAACAGTACAAACAAATTACCGTTACTTGTTACAAGAGGAAGTTATGTTTACCCTACATTTGAACAAGTATTAGAAATAGGTAGAGATAAAACAACATTAGCAGTAAAAGAAGCTGTTAAAAACCATGACGGTCACATTTTAATCGTTTCTCAAAAAAAACCTTTAGAAGATGATCCAGAAATTTCTGAATTATTTAACTTCGGGGTTTTAGCTAAAGTAAATATTAAAAAAGAGTGAAAAGATGGTACTTTAACTGTAAATATAAAATCTCTTTCAAGAGCTGAAATCAGCAATATTGAATTAAGTGATTTCTATTCTGCAGAATATAAAGAAAAAACTTCAGTAGTTGAAGATGATAAAAAATCATTAGAAAAAATTATAACTCATATTAAAGCTATGATTTCAAGTCAAGAAGAGTTTCCAGCAGAAATGGAAGACATTTTAAAAGATGCAGGTTCAAATGTTGATCCTAACTATCTTGTAGATAGCGCAGCTCACTTAATGCCTTTTATGTCAATCGAAAAGAAACAAGCAATCTTGGAAGAAATTGACCCAATCAAAAGAATAGCAATTATTAATGATTTCTTAGATGAAAAACGTCAATCAGCAGACATTGAAACATCAATTAGTAAAAAAATTAAATCAAGAGTTGATGAACAACAAAGAGAATTTTACTTAAGAGAAAAATTAAAAGCTATTAAAGATGAATTAGGGGATATGGATGGTGAAGGAGACGACATTAAAAAATACAAAACTCGTCTTGAAAATGAACCATTCCCAGAAAACATTAAAAAAAGAATAATGCAAGAAATCGACAGATATGAAGCATTACCTTCATCATCAAGTGAAGCAAACATTATCAGAACATACATTGATTGAATGATGCAAACACCATGATGACAAAAATCAGAAGAAAAAACTGATCTTAAATATGCAAAAGATGTTTTAGATAAACACCACTATGGTTTAGAAAAAGTTAAAGAAAGAATTATCGAGTACTTAGCTGTTAAACAAAATACCAACAAAGTAAAAGGACAAATCATTACATTGGTAGGTCCTCCAGGAGTTGGGAAAACTAGTTTAGCAAAATCTATCTCAGAAGCTATGGGAAGAGATTTTGTAAAAGTAGCACTTGGTGGAATTAAAGATGAATCTGAAATTAGAGGTCACAGAAAAACTTATATCGGAGCTATGCCAGGACGTATTATTCAAGGTATGAAAAAAGCTGGAGTTAAAAACCCAGTATTCTTACTAGACGAAATTGATAAAATGGCAAGTGATTATAGAGGAGATCCAGCTTCAGCAATGCTTGAAGTTCTTGACCCAGAACAAAACTCAAAATTCTCAGATCACTACTTAGAAGAAGAATATGACTTAAGTGATGTTGTGTTTATTGCAACAGCAAACTACCCAGACAATATTCCAGAAGCGTTATACGACAGAATGGAAATTATTGAACTATCAAGTTATACAGAAATTGAAAAACAAAAAATTGCAACTGAATACTTAGTACCAAAAGTACTTGAAGATCACGCAGTTTCAAAAGAAGCTCTAATCTTTACATCAGAAGGAATTAGTGAAATTATTAAACACTATACTCGTGAAGCTGGAGTACGTCAATTAGAACGTTGAATTGCATCAATCACAAGAAAATTTGTTGTTAAAATGTTAAACAAAGAGTTAGAAACACTTACAGTTACACCAGAAGTTGTAAATGAATTGTTGAAAAAACGTATCTTTGAACATACAGAAAAAGAAAAACAACCTCAAGTTGGAGTTGTTACGGGTCTTGCATATACACAATTTGGTGGAGATATCTTACCAATTGAGGTAAACCATTTCCCTGGAAAAGGTGGACTTGTATTAACTGGTAAACTTGGAGATGTTATGAAAGAATCTGCAACAATTGCATATGACTTTGTAAAATCAAACTACAAATCATTTAATATACCAAAAGAAGTATTTAGTGAAAATGATATCCATATTCACGTACCAGAAGGAGCTGTACCAAAAGATGGTCCTTCAGCTGGTATTGCATTAACAACAGCGATTGTTTCTGCATTAACTAACAAACCTGTACCAAAAGATATCGGTATGACAGGAGAAGTTACTTTAAGAGGATTGGTATTCCCAATTGGTGGTTTAAGAGAAAAATCAATTTCAGCTCACAGAAGTGGATTGAAAAAAATCTTAATTCCATTTAAAAATACTAAAGATATTGATGACATTCCAGAAGAAGTTAGAAATGAATTAGAAATTGTACCTGTTGAAAAATATGAACAAGTATTTGAACAAGTATTTAGTGAAAAAGTAAAAGAATTTACTACAGAACTTCCAATTTCAACTTCAGAATCTAAAACTGAAGAAGCAAGTCATTAATTCAAAACGCATCCTATGATGCGTTTTTTTGATGTAAAATTAAATTATTGTTTGGAGGAATGAAAAATGAAACAGTCATTAAGCTATTTGCTAAGACCAAAAACTATTAAAGATGTTATCGGTCAAAAACATTTATTAAATGAAAAGGGAATAATAACTAAAATGGTTGAGAAGAAATTTCCTGTTAATTTAATATTCTATGGCCCTCCAGGAATAGGTAAAACAAGTACTGCAATAGCTATTGCAAACGATTTAGAACTAACTTACGAACAATTTAATGCTTCAAAAGATAAGAAAGAAAAACTTCAAAAAATAATTGATAATAATAAGACTGAAAAGATAATATTAATTATTGATGAAATTCATAGAATGAATAGAAATATCCAAGATTTATTACTTGAATACATAGAATCAAGAGATCTTATAATTTTTGTAACAACAACTGAAAATCCTTATTTTTCAATAAATCCAGCTATTAGAAGTAGATGCACTATTGTTAAAATGAATGATATTTCTGTTGAAGAAATGAAAGATGGTCTAGAAAGAATTATAAAAGAAAATAACTTTGACATTAAGTTTGATAAAAATTCATTACAAACAATTTGTACTTTAGCAAATGGTGATTTAAGAGTAGCTTTAAATTCTTTAGAAATTCTTATAAATTTATATGAAGGTGTCATTGTTGATGATGAAATAGTACATAGTGTTTTTGATAAGGCATATGTTAAAGGTTCGGTTGACGGTGATGAAATTCATGATTTAAAGTCAGCTTTTCAAAAATCAATAAGGGGAAGTGATGTGGATGCAGCACTTCATTATTGAGCTAGATTGATGGAAATTGGTGACTATGAAATAATTATGAGAAGAATGGTTATAATGGCATATGAAGACATTGGACTTGCAAATCCAGCAATCCCTCCAAGAGTTTTTAATGCTTGTCAAGCATTTAGACAAGTTGGAGTTCCAGAAGGGGTTTTAATTTTAGGATTGGCTGTAATTGAAATGGCTTTAAGTGAAAAGTCAGATTCATCTTCAAAAGCAATTTATTATGCTTTATCAGATGTAAGTTCAGGTTCAATTTTTCAAGTACCAGCTCATTTAAGAGATGCACATTACAAAAGTGCTAAGAAATTAGGGTCTGGTGTTGGTTATAAATATCCTCATGATTATGAAAATGATTATGTTCAACAACAATATTTACCAGAAGAGATTAAAAATAAGAAATATTTTAATCCAAAACATCATTCTGCATACGAAGCAAAATTAATGACAATTTATAATAAATTTACCAAGAAAAAATAATAAAATAATAGAAGGAGGCATTTAAATATGAGAACAAGTTTACAAATTAGAGAAGATCTTGCAAGAACAGGTTATATTTGAATGCCAAATTATAAAGACATTTTGGTTAAAGTATGAGCTAATATGGAAACATACTTTGATGATGATGAATCTGTTGAATCTGCACTTTGAGCAAGTTTCAAAAGATATGATGAAGAAATGATAGGGATAGTTTTTATCACTACAAAAAGAACATTTACTATTGAAGTGATTGATGGAAATGATAATGCTCAAATAAGATATTTACCATTTGACTCTTATAGTTTACAAAAAATCCAGCTACAGCTTTCTAAAAGTGGGACAGGACTTAATTATGTGTCGCTTTTAAACGATAGTTTTGGTAATGGTATTACTTTTGCCACACCAAATAAAGATGTTGCCCAACACTTTGTAGACACTTTAAGAGGGAAAACAAATGGTGAAATTGAAAAATTACCAGATTCAGATGATCCATTGTTGGCTGAAAATGAAAAAGAACAGGTAATTGATGAAAATCTTGAAAAGGCTGAAGAAATAGTTCCTCATAAGTTTGAAAAAAAACATGAAGAAATTAAGCCTATGAAAGAACATGATGGTTGAAGAAAAGCACCACCAGATAATAGGGATAAAGAAATTGAAATTAAAATTGTTCCTGCAAAACCTGAAAAACCAAAGAAAGTTAAAAAGGATGGATATGCATCTAAATGACAATCTAAAACATGAATGTTTTGGTTTGCAATACCAATTTCAATAGTTGCAATTATTGCTTGTTTATTGATATTCCTATAAAAATAAAAAAAACGCATTTGCGTTTTTTTAAACTCTATTTAATTCGAAAATATTTCATTTACCATCTTGTTCTTCTTGTAATCCAACTTTATACATATATTTATTTCCAGTTTCAACATCATTATAAACCAAGTTATAAGTGATTGTTCCCCCAAAACTATTCATACTTAAACCATTGTTTTTGATATTTTTAGTTTTATATCTAGTTTTATCAAGAGGTTTAGCTATTTGTTCTGTTATATAGTTTTGTTTTTTAACACTGTTAACTTTAAATCCATTCATAATACTTGCTAAACAATTTATAACATCTTTATCTCTAAAGATTAATTGTAAACCTTTTAATAAACTGTTATCTCTAAAAGTTTTGGTTTTTTCATCGTATCCAAGAATAGACATTGCACCATCACTTCCATATGAAACATCACTTCCATATTTAAATCCTAAACCAGGGTTTTCAGAAGTAAGTTTTAAAGCTTCAATTAAATTTTTACCTTCAGCATAAATTGAATTTGAGTTTCCTGGAGGCGCTTTTTTGTAGTAAATTGTGATATTATTTGCATTTTTTAATGCATTTGTTAAATTATCTATCCCTTGTTCAAGAGAAGTTTGTTCTGCTCTCTCTTGGGTAGTGTTTTTAAAACCTGTATTTAATTTTGAATAAAGGTTAGTTAAAGCGTCATATAATGTTAGACCATCATCATTTGTTATTGTTAATAAATTATAAAGATTTATATTTTTCCCATTTATTTTAACTTGTAATAGGTCAGACAAGAATGAAGAATCTGGTGATCAAATTGCATCATAAGAATTTCTCAATATTTCAGGATCAGGGAAAGGAAGGTCAACATTAAATGATTTTAATAATTCTACCAGGCCAACCAACGATTCATTGTTTGTTAATTTATCTACTAAATATGGAATAAAGTTTCCTAACAACATTGCTCCTGTATCTTTTAAACTTCCCAAGTCTAGGTTTAATAATGTTGGTAAATTAAAACCTATAGCATGAATCAACATACTTAAAATGTTGTCAGGTGTATCTACACTAGAAAAATTATTAGCCAATCAACTTGTTCACAAGTAGTGATCATCAGGCATTTCAACTTTTTGAGCAGAACTATTGCTGTTCAATAAAATTAGTGCTAATTTTCTAAAGCCAAGACCATTTTTATCATTGCCTATATTAGTTGCTATTTTTAAGTTACTTATTGCTTTTTTAAATGAAAAATTCTTTTCAAAATTAGATGCAGAAAAATCGTCTAAAAACTCTTTGTTTGTTTTTGAGGAACTTAATAAATGATTCTCATCACTTAATGAAGAGTCTAATTCGATGATACCTGGTCTAATTAACACAGCTCCAATTATAAAAAATATATCTTTTAATGATGAGATTAAACCTATTATATCTAGGTTATCAAGGCCACCACTAAAAATTTCTCCAATTGTTGTTGCTAATTTTTCATCTAAGAAAGTTGAGTTAAAATTTTTTATAACATCTGAATTAATCTCAACAACTTTATCGCTTTTACCAAAAATTCTAGCAACAGCATTATTCAATCTTACTGCAGCTTCTCTTTGAATATCTTCTTGAGTAATTGTCTCATCTTTATAATCAGATAACATAATTTCATTTACATAATTATCTATAATTGAAACAGCTTTAGAATTCATTCTTGAAAATAGATTAATTATAAATTTAAATATACTATTTACAATTGACCCTACATCAGAAGAACTAAAGTCAACTGATAAGAAGCTTGAAACAATAAGTTCAAACAAATCTGAATTAGAAGCAAATTGAAATAATGTGCTTAAAACAGGTTTAATATCTGCTAAAACATCTCCCAAACTATCTAATATCGATAAATCAAAGTTATTTCCAATTAATCCAAGTAATGTTGGTAACAATCCTTTAATTGAACCAACTAAACTTGGTTCAATACCTCCAGCTGTTTGAATTAAACTTAACACCATACTGATTGTTCCGCCAATTTCGTCAAATGAAGTTGTTGCAGTTTTTGTACCTTCTAAATTTAAATTTGTGTTTTCAATTGAAACAAAATAATTTTTGTCCAATGTTTTTCCAAATGTTCCTTCAACAAGTTGATCAACTTTTGTTAATGTTGAAGTTCCAAAGTTATCCATAACATCCTTTGCATAATTTCCATTTAAGTATTGTCCTGCATAATTTACATTAACATTATTTGTATCACTTGCAATAGCTGCACGAATTGCTACACTTGCATTTTCAACAACTTGTTTTACTTTGTTTTTAATGTACTCTTTTTCATGATTTACTAGCGAACAAGCAGAAACACTTGCAGCAGAAACCAAAATTGAAGCACTTGATAATAAAGCTAATAATTTTTTCATTTTCTTCTCTCTTTTCCCGAATATCATTTTTATTTTACTATAATTTATTATAATTTTAAAAATTTTAAAAGAGTATAGAAATTATAAAAAGTATTTTAAATTATAAAAATTTTTTTATAATTGTCATATAATAAAAAATGTACTTGAAATATAAAAAAATAGTTATAAGATATTAAAGATAAGTGGGAATAAAAGATGAAAATAAGTAGTATTTTTTTATACCTTAAACAAGGTATTAGAGGAGTTATGAAATTTAAGGTGCAATTCTATGTGATTGTTATTTTGACATCAATTGCAACAATGATTTTAAGTATTTCATTATCTGCCTCAAGTAGAATTAAACAAAACTATGATTCAATAACTTCAAAAATGGATAAATTTGATTACATAACTTCAAGAGAAGTTGGTTCTCAATCAACTAAAGATCCAAAAATGGTGCCATTAGTTGATTTTATTGATTCACAAGCTTTAACTGTTAATTATTTAAATAAAGGTCTTGAAGATCCGCTAAACGAGGGATTATCATACAACTTTAATTTAATTGATTCTTCTAAATTTTCTAATTTAGATAGTTTTAAAGATTTGAAAGACCTGACCAGAAATGACTATCTAAATAGTTACCAAAAAACATTTATATCAACTGCATTTGATTCTCAAGAAGTTCAAAATGCAATGTTTGATTTGTTTGCGAATGATAATTATTTAGAACCTTTCTTTCATTATGAATACAATTATGAAAAAGATAGTGTTACATATAAAACTAACTATGATAAATATAATCAAGGTGTAATGAATGGTTCATTAATGTTTAGAGATGTTAGAAGCACAGGGTCTTCACGTTTCAATAACTTTGCAACTGTTGCTATGAACAACATGGTAACTTCATTCTTAGAAGATCTATTTAATTACAATGGAGTAGAAGGGCAAAGCGCACCGTACTTAAAAACTTCTGCGTTTTATAAATTAAAAAATCTTGGTTTAATTAAAAAAGATGATTTTTCTTTAGATTTTGACAATAATCAAAACAAATATCAAATTTATATGATTACAGCATTTAACACTGTATTGACAAGTGTAATAAATAATGCAAATGAGTATCTATCTAACTTTATTGATCAAGCTGTTGTAAAAATTGCAGATAAAAGTAACGATAGTCCAAAAGAACAATTAGCAAAAGAATTTAATGCTAACTTTGCTGATTTAGCAGGTTTTGAATTCTATGAAAACAATAAAAATAATAAAGAAATTGCAGAAGTGTTATATGAATTTATTATGGGTTCAAAACACAATAGTCAAACAGCTTCAAAAAAAGCAAGTGATTTTGTAGTACAAGGAAATAACTTAGCATGAGTTGAAAAAGTTAACTATGGAACTGGTGATAAAGAATATTTTGATAAAAATCTATTATTAAATAATAGGGATAATAAATATGCCTATGGAAATAGAGGAAGTTTAATTCAAATAGTGGCTCCATTCGATGCTGATGGTAATTTACCATCAAGAATTGGTAGAACTAATGGTCAAAAACTTCTTCAATTAGAAGATGCAAAACTATCAATAAGTCAGGTTTTAGCTCACTTTGTTGGATTCGAAGATTATGCAGATAGAGATAATGTAACTTTCCAAAACGTAAATAACATTAGAACTTTTTATTTAAGAAATCAAATTTTAGGAAACGCAACTCAATTTAGAGTTGAACAAAGAGCTGAAATTTCTCTAACAGATAGTACAAAAGAAATGAAGTACAGAATGGTTGTGCTTGATGATTTATGAAGAGAAAGATTATCAATCGTTGATGGTAGAGCACCATTGTCAAATGATGAAATGGTTATAAATCCTCAATATGCAAACAAAAACAAAATCAAAATTGGACAAAGACTTTCAGTAGGGGGAGCAGAATTTACTATTACAGGTTTTGCTTCAGATCCTCTAACATATTATCCAGTTTCTGATGAAAACACATTCCTACCAAACAGTCGTAAAAGTTTAATTCTTTACGCTGATATGGAAGTAATTAATAAAATATTTACAGATGACTTTAGAAAATTTGCTTCAAGAAGTGTTTATACAATTCTTACAGCAAAAGATGGTGTAAATGCTGAAGTTGCAAAAAAAGATTATGAATCATTGCAAATGCAAAGCGTTAAAGATATACCACAATTTCTTAATGTGAAAAACAAAATTTCAAATGGTGAAGATGCTCCAAATGTAGCGATTAGATCTGGTGAAGAGTTATCAAGTTTTGAAGACTCAAATTTAAAATACAACTGAGTTGTAGCACCAAAAATCATCTTTATCTTTAATCTATTTTCTGGAATTGCAAGTTCAGTGATTGCAGCAATAGCACTTTATGCAATGATATTGGCTGTTAAAAAAACAATCGAACTAAACTCTGGGGAAATTGCTATTTTAAAAGCTATGGGAGTTAAAACAAGTTTAATTTCTTTATCATATATTTCATATGGTTTAATCACAACATTTGTTGTTGTTCCAGTTTCTTGATTAGCTGCAATGTTTTTACAAGAAATAATAGTTCAAATATTTTTATCATATATGACAGGATCGTATTTAAATATATTCTTTGACTATTTGCCATTCTTGTTGGCGGTCATGTTATTTGGGGTTCTTTCAATAATAATTTCATATATTGTTGCCATATCATTAAACAAAAAACCAGTGATTGAAATACTTAATAAAAAAGAAAAAGTTAAACGTTATGAATTGATTGATAAAATCAAAAATTCTATGACAAGTAGAATGAGTTTTTCAAAAAGATTTAGTACAGAACTTGCTTTCTCTGGTTTCTCAAAAACATTATTAACAGGGGTTACAATATTTATTTCAACCTTCTTTGTTACTTTATGTCTTGCAATACCTGGAGTAATTCAACAAACGGTAGGTTCATATTATAAAAATGTTAAGTATGCAAACTCTGTTGAGAATATTGAATTACTAGGAAATGCACCACTCTCAAAAACAGCTTTATCACCATGACAAGGTGTTGAATATTATGAAGATAAATATACAGATTCAAATGGTATATTTGGAACTAGTTTCTCAAAAATAGCTAATTCTATTTCTTCTAATATGTCTATTCAAGACAATTCAGTATTACCTACATTGGTAATGGGTGAAAAAGATGGAAGCATAAACTACAATTGATACTACAATGCTGTCTTGAATCATACCGATGAAGGAAATGTAGTATCAAGCGAAGAGGACAATAACTTAATTTCTGTAATTTCAAGTACTTTTGGTAATAATATTTCTGAATTACTTGGTAAAGGAATTTCAATTGGAGAAATCCAGAAAATTATTGAAATGATAATTCACTCAACTGATGAACGATTTGATAATTTTGAAGATAGAAAATTAAAAATAACTCAAATTTCTGACTTCTTAACAAATGGATTACCAGATATCTTAAAAAATGTTATAGGAAATGAAGCTCAACTTTCAGGTAACTGAAAAGATCAAATTATTGAAATTATTAGTTCAGATGTTCCTTCATACATTAAAAATTATTTAAATATTTCTGAAAACAGATATAACCAATATAAATTTGGTTGAACATTTAATACATATATTCCAGGGGTAGATACACTTTATACTTCAATTAAAGGTAATGCAAATGGAGAACACATTCAAATAACAGGTCTACCTTCAGACCAAACAGCATTTAATATTTCAAATAATGAGAAAAAAATATTTGGAAGTGAATACCAATATCGTCAAATTGAAAATATTTTACATGGAACTGGTGAAGCTAAAGACATTGTTATAAATGGTGAAAAAGTATATGATGCTTCAAAACGTGAATTAAATATTCCAATGATCGTTAACGGTGAAGCTATTCGAAATTATAATATTACTGATAATTTAATCAATAACTTAGATGTTAATGCTAAAAGAATTTTAATTTCAGAAAATGGAATGAATATTCCAAATTCAGCTTGAATGTATGACGATAGTGATTATGTAAACTATGCAACTGGAAATGAAAAATTAAAATCAAGTATTATAAAAAGTAATTATGTTGACAAACATTGATTAAATCCAGCGGATTTACAAACAAGTAAATTTACTTTCCAACCAATTTTCAATTACAAAGATGGTGGATATACACAAGGATTTAACAGAGGTAAAAATGTAAGCAAAATAATGAACGATTCATTTGCTTTCTATGATATTCAATCAAGTTACGATTCTAATGGTGAAGAAAAATTAGAAGCTCAAATAAGACCTTACTATCAATATGATAATGTTATGTTATTTATTCCAAAAGAACTTGGAGCAAAATTTGATAACATAGCAAATGTAGGTTCAGTTAAAAACAGAGATACTTTCTACGGTCAAGTTAAAGCAAGTGAAGTACCTGAAACAACTAGAAATGATTGAAATGCAACATTAGGAAAAAATGTTAGTGATTACATTTGAATTAGACCTTATTCAAAATACTTTGACCCAAGTGATACTTACTATAAAACTGAAGAAAACCTTCAAGGAGATGAAGCTGGAGAACTTGTAAATGCTAAATTAGGTTATTTACAAGCTGCATTTACTTCATCAGACAATCCATTTAAACTTGAAGATGTTTCAATGGATTGAAAAACTTTATCAAATGGTAATGTACAAAAAATTAATTTAGTTAAAAAAGGTGAACTTAAAATTTATGGATCAGATTTACTAATCGTGGACCAAGATCTTGCAAACTTAATTAATGGATATTCAATTCAAAAATATATTCCTTTTGATTCAACACCAGAAGATTGAAATAACCCTAATAATGGAAGTTATACACAAAATGGAGTTAAAATTAATACTTATAATTTAAAAACTCCAGAAAGATTAATTACTGAACGTAGTGGTACAGATTATGTATATGGACTAAATGATGAACAAAAATCATATAGACCAAATGCTTGATATAATGGAGTTTATTCAACAGCAAGTGAACCATACTACATTACAACTCAAATTTCAACAACTAAAAACCCAAGAATTGGTGAAGATAAGTTGAATGGTTCAAGTGCCTTTACTTCTCTTGTAGAAATGAAAGATCAAGTGTTCTTGAGTGAACAGAGAAACTTAATTAACCAAATTGAAAATCTGGTTATGACAATTGGTGTATTCTTTATAGCCTTTGTTATTATAGTTTCAACTTTATCTATTATTTTGATTACAGATCTTTATGTAAATCAATACAAAAAATTCATGTTAGTTCTTAAATCTCTTGGTTATTCAAATCTAGAGATTATCAAGTACACGTTTGGATTTACAAGTGTATTTTCAACAATGACGTTCTTGATTGGTAGTGCTCTGAGTTATCTAACAATATTTGGACTTGTTTCGATTATAAACAAAAAAGTCATGTCTATTCCTTATGGAATAACATGGTGAAGTCCATTTATGGCTGCAATGATTATTATTTCTTGTTTTGTAGTAGCGATAGTTATTACTACTAGAAAAATAAGAAAAGAATCTCCAACAGTTATCACAAGTTAAATTTAAAAAAATAAAGTTAAATTATAACTTTATTTTTTTATTAGTGATATAATAGTAGCCACAATATATGAAATATTAAGAAAAAATGTGTTATAATAGTTATGTATTTAAGGAGAGAAAAAAATATGAGCGAAAAAGTATATCAATTGAATTCAGATCAGCTAGGAGTGGTAAGTTTCGATGAACCATGATTTTTATGTCATATTGGGACATTTGAAAAAGATGAACCAACTCAAGTTTTCTTCCCATCATTAGCAGCTGGGATCAAAGGTTTTCCTCAATTCTTTCAAGAAGAGGTTGTTAAAGTTTGACAAGAACTAGGTCCAGAAGGAGAAGCAAAACTTCAAAGACTTAGAGAATATTTATTATCAGAATGATGAAATCCTGGAATTGAAACAATGAGAGAAACACTATACAAACAATATGGTTACCCTGAATTTAAAGATAAGTCTGGAAAAGATTTAATTATGGATGGTTATGATTTCTTAAGTACTACTATTGGACACATTACACTGCGTTACAGTAATATGCACTTTAACTTTGAAGGACTACACATTTCAGCAAGAGTTGTAGATAAATTCTTAGCGGTAAATTTCTGAGATAAAGTTAAAACTGAAGCTATGTCTATGTTGGGAACAACACAATTAAAATAGATAAAATAAAATCTACACTTTTAAAAGTGTAGATTTTTTATTTTGAAATTTTAATAATGTCTTTTATTTTAATGTCTAAATATTTGTTCATGTTTTTAGCTAAAACATAAACTACAGCTCCATTTTTAAAATACTCAGTAACTTTATTAGGTTTAAAGTTTGAATAAGTTTCAATTACTTGGTATTTTTTGTCACAAAAAATTAGATCTACATCGTCTTTAAACCCAAAAGAATTAAAACCCTTTAAATTAATAAAACGATAACCCAAATAATAATTCAACTTATCTTTAAAGACAAGAGCATTGAATTTTTGGTTCATTGTTGTAATGTTTCTTATATTTATATTTTGAATTTCATTATTTAAGACTAACTGATAAACTTTGTCAATATTTCTTTGTCTTTCCAAAGCTCTATTATCATTTGTATCTCTTAAAATTCTAAATATTTGTTTTGTGCTTCTAAATAATCCCAAAGTAATCACCTAACTTAATTATAACTATTTTTTTATATATAATATATTATAAGGAGGAAAATTATGGCAAAAGTTGCAATATTTTTAGCAACAGGGTTTGAAGAAACAGAAATGATAGCAACAGCTGATGTTTTAAGAAGAGCTGAAGCGTTATTTAAAGGTTCATTCCCAGTTGTAGATTTAGTATCTATTAATGATAAAAAAACAGTTGAGGGAGCTCACAAATTATCAATAAATGCTGACAAAACTATTCAAGAAATTAATTTTGATGAATATGATTGTTTAGTGTTGCCGGGGGGACAACCTGGAGTTGATAATTTAATGCTTTCAGAAACATTAATGAGTGCAGTTGAAAAACATGCAAAAGCAAACAAAGTTGTTGCTGCAATTTGTGCAGCACCTCAAATTTTAGGTAAATTAGGACTTGTAGATAAAGTTGAAGTAACTCATTACCCTGGATGTGATAAATATCTTGATAATGCAGTAAAAAAACCGCATATGAGTGCAATTGCTGATGGAAATATAATCACAGGAAGTTCAATTGGGGGAGCTTTACAATTTGGATTACAAATTGTAGATCAATTTACTACAACTGAACAAATGTTAGCTTTACACGAAACTCTAGTTTTCAACTATTAATTTAAAAATCATTCTAGAATTAGAATGATTTTTTTTGTGAAAATAATTACCGCCCATAAATGATAAAATTAAACTACAAATAAAATTAATTTGTTTGTTGAAGGAGAATTTTAATGATTGAAGTAAAAAACTTAAGTCTCTCTTATAAAAAAAGAGAAGTTCTTAATGTTAAAGAGTTAATTATAAATGACAAAGATAAAATTGCATTAGCTGGTTTAAATGGGGCTGGAAAAACAACTCTTGCAGAAATTTTAATTGGAGTTAAAGGATATTATAAAGGTGAATTGAACTACAAGAAAGATTACATTTATAATGCAGTTTTTCAAGATTGTAATTTTGTAGCAGATTGTAAAATTAAAGACATATTTTATCTATATTGTGATTTGTACAATATAAAAATGGATCATAAAAAAATATTTGAAGAATATGACTTACTTAAAGTTGAAAACAACTTATATAAAAGATTAAGTGGTGGTCAACAACAAAAATTCAAATTTTTAATAGCTTTATTAAATGAACCTAATTTTTTGTTGTTAGATGAAATAACAACAGCTTTAGATTACGATTGAAGGGTAAGAATAATAGAAATAATAAAACAAAAAATTCAAAATAATGATATGAATTTATTGTTAATATCACATAATCCAGAAGAAATAGCACATTTATGTAATAGAATAGTTCTTTTACAAGATGGAAGCGTTTTTAAGGATGAAAAGATAACAGGAACTTATGAAGAAAAAATAAAACAAATTAAGGAGGTTTTTGGTCACAATGTTTAGAGTTGAATTATTTAGAATATTAAAAAATCCTATAAATGTTTTCTTTCTTATTGTTTGACCTGTAGTCTTATTAATATTGTTTGGTGAGTTATCTGGAAGTCGTTTAGTAGGACAACAATTTTTAGCACTTCTGTTATTGCCTGCTTTAACTATTACTATTATGACTTTTGGTCTTAATTTTGCATCTGATAAAGTTGAAAAAAGAATCAAACATTATTTGGTTGTTAAAGGTGCTATAAAAAAATATGTTATAACCTCACTTTTAGTTAATACATTAATTTTTGAGTTTTTAATTTGTCTATTAATAATAATTGGTGTTTCTGCTTATGGAGTAGAATTTACAACAGCAAATTTTGCAATATATATTTTTATGCCTCAATTTGCTTTTATTATAGGTTTCTTTATTTCGTTAATAATTGGAGAATATGTGACTTCGTTTACATATGCTGCACCATTAGCGTCGCTAGTTTTCTTCTTTATTCTAATTTCTTCTGGAATGACTTTTCCTTTTGCATTAGCTTGAAGAAATACAGATTTTATGTTGGAATATCTAACACCTTATGGATGTATGGTGATACTTCACCATCATATTTCAGGAGATAGAATATTGACAGATTTTCAACTAGGTTTGACAATAGCTTTATTATTGATTTATACTTCTTTAATTATTAGTTTTGCAATCTTTTCTCTAAAAAGATTAAAAAAATAATAATAAAAATAAAAAATATCATTTAAAATAATAGGGTAATTAAGGAGTAATTTGTATAAGTTAACATAATGGGTTAACGTCTCTACGCCAGACCGATCTGGATGCTATGAATTGCCTTATTGAAAAAATTCTATAAACAAGTTATTTTTTAATTACATTTTTAAAATAGAAAGTCTTTTCTTTTTTGAAAATGTTTTTTTATTTTCATTTTACAAAAAAGAAAAATGGAGGAAAAAATGGAAAAAGATAACAACGTTATTGGTGAAGCTAGTAAATCAAAAATTAAAAATGATGCCGATAATAGTATGATTGCCAAGTTTTTTGGTTTTTCAAGACTAAATACTTCTTTAAAAAAAGAAATAATTGGAGGGGTAAGTACATTTTTAGCTATGGTCTATATTTTGTCAGTAGAACCTTCAATTTTATCATCAGCTGTAAGTGTAAGTGAAGGCAAAGCAAATATGTCTATATCTGGATTATTTTTAGCAACTGCTTTCATTTCTTTTTTATCAACATTTATTATGGGGATTAGTGCAAATGTGCCAATAGCAGTTGCTCCAAGTATGGGTTTAAATGCTATGTTTACATATAGTGTTGCTGCTAATGGAATTGGATATGAAGGAGCTTTATTTGCCACTTTAATATCTGGAGTTTTATTTTGTATTATTACTATAACAAAAGTTAGAACAATGTTAATTAAAGCATTACCTAAATCACTGCATTTAGCTATTGGAATTGGTATTGGGTTTTTTATAGCATATGTAGGAATTACAAACATGGGATGAGTTAAAACACTTGGTGGTTTACCTGTTGCTGACTTAAATAACTTTAAAATGTTTTATCCAGCCATTATTTTAGGAACACTTGTATTGTTTGGAGCAATTTTATTACATTACAAAAAATTTGTAGCACCAATTGCATTAATGATGGTAATTGGTTTTGTAATTGCAGTTATACTTGCAAATACAATTAAAAATAGTGAAGCAATTACAAATTCATTTGGAAATTCAGTATTTGATAAGAAAGATTGAAATTACAAAGACCTATGAAGTGGTTTTACATTTAATATCAAATCTACTTTTGATGAAATAGGAAATGTTAAGATTTGAAAAAATCCTACAATGTATATTTCAACTTTTGTATTTACTATATTAACATTTTTTGATGCAACAGGAACTTTAACTCTTGTTAGCAATGAAATTAACAGAAACATCAAAGATCCAAAAGAAATTCCAGATTCTGCAATGTTAATTGATGGTAGTTCATCAATTATTGGTTCATTAATTGGAGTTTCGCATACTGCAGCTTATTCTGAAAGTTGTGTTGGAATTTCACAAGGAGCTAGAACTGGTTTTGCAAGTATTATTACTTCTATTGGATTTTTAATAAGTATTTTATTATTCCCAATCTTTAAAATGATGCCCGACACAATAAGTGGAGCTGCCACTGTATTTATTGGAATCATTATGATTGGAAATATTACAGAGATAGAATGAAAGAAACCTGAAATTTCACTTTCAGCTTTCTTTACAATACTATTTATGATAATTACATATAATATTGCTGTTGGAGTAGGAATGGGACTTATCACATATACTCTTGGATGTATTGGGAATAAAAAAGCCAAAGAAGTTCATCCAGTAATTTGAGTGTTAAGTATTTTGTTTATTGGTTACTTTGTAGCGTTTGCTTTCATCCAATAATGTATAATTATTTTATGAAAGCATTAATAGTAGTAGATTATCAATATGATTTTGCAGATCCAAAAGGATCATTATATTGACCCGAAGGGGAAACTTTAAAAGATGGTATTGAAAAGAAAGTAAAAGAATATAGAGAAAATAACTTACCAGTAGTTTATACAATGGACTGACACCCTGAAAATCACTGTTCATTTGATATTTGACCTCCACATTGTGTCCAAAATACTCGTGGAGCTGAAATATTGCTAGATTTGAATCAAGCAGATTATATAGTTAAAAAAGGTGTTGAAGTTGATTGAGACAGCTATTCTGGTTTCAATAGACAATCAGACGCACAACCATTGGAAGACTGATTAAAAGAACACAATGTGGACGAAGTTGAAGTTTGCGGTCTTGTTAAACAATACTGTGTTGATGCAACTTACCAAGATGCATTAAAACATGGGTTCAAAGCAACTATCATTGAAGAACTGGTAAAATAATCTATTTTTATATAGACAAAATAAATAAATAGATTATAATTAAATTGTCAAGTTTCATATCGAAAAGAAGGCGTAAGTCTTCTTTTCAATTTATTTGATGAAATACTTAATTAGAAACAATTTATAGGAGGAAATGGGTATCATGATCGATGGTGCTAAATTATTAGAAGCAATTTACAGTATTGCTGATGAGAAAAAAATAGAAAAAGAAATAGTATTTGAAGGAATTAGAGAAGGTTTTCAAAAAGCTTATGAAAAATTCTTTGACCCTGAAGCTATTGTAAGAGTTGACATTGATGAACAATCAGGTCAAATCAGAGTATTTAAAGAACTTACAGTTGTTCAAAAAATTGAAGATGAATGATTAGAATTAGGTTTAAATGATGCAAAAGAAAAATATGGTGATGATGTAACTGTTGGAGATACAGTTTATGAACCAGTACCATTTAATGAAAACTTTTCAAAACTTGCTGTAATGCAAGTTGGACAAATTATCAAACAAAAAATTCGCGAAGGTGAAAAAAATAAAATATATGAAGAATTCTTAGGAAGAGAACACGATATGGTTGGTGGTATTGTTAAATATGTAACAGATACTAACTATTTAATTGATGTCGAAGGTTCAATTATTCCAATTTGAAATAAAAAAATGATTCCTGGTGAAGAATTTTTTGAAGGAGATAGAATTAGTTTCTATATTGAAGAAGTTTCAAAAGAAAATAAACATTCTCAAATTCAAGCTTCAAGAATTCACCCTGATTTTTTAGCAAGATTGATGGAAACTCAAGTACCTGAAATTGCTGAAGGAATTGTAGAAATTAAATCAGTTTCAAGAGAACCTGGTAAACGTTCTAAAATAGCTGTTTACTCACACGAAGAAGGAATCGATCCAATCGGTTCTTGTGTAGGTACTGCTGGAGCAAGAATTAAAGAAATTTCTAAAGAATTAAATGGTGAAAAAATTGATATTGTTTTATGAAATGAAGATCAAAGTACATTTATCATGAACTCTTTAGCACCAGTTAAAGTAATAAGTATTGAATTTGATGAAGAAAACAATGAATGTTTTGTAGTTGTTCCAAACGAACAATTATCATTAGCAATTGGTAAAAGAGGGATGGCAGCAAGACTTGTTGCAAACCTTGTAAATACTAAAATTAATATTCTTTCATTAGAAGGTGCAGAAGAAAAAGAAAGAGAAATCTTATGAAATGGTAACATTACAAAAGAAGAACTTGAAACACCTGAATTCTTAAATAACATTTTAAAAAGAAAACAAAAATCAGCTAGTGAAAATTTTGCAAAGAAAAATAAAAATTCATTTAATGAAGAATCAACTTTTGTAAGTGAAACTTCAATCGATGAAATTCAAAATTACTCAAGTGCTTTTGAAGAAATTGCAAAAGATAGTGAAGATGACACTGTTGACTTTGAAGAATTTGAAACATATTACGAAAATTAGTGAGGTTTAAATTATGGAAAATAAACATGTTGTTCTAAGAAAAGATGTTTCATCTAACAAAATGTTTCCAAAATTGGAATTGATTAGAATAGTTAAAGATAAAGAGGGACACATTTTTATTGATCAAACTAGAAAAGCAAATGGTAGAGGTGTTTATATCCGCCCAACTCTAGAAGCACTTGAAAAGGTGAAAAAAACTAGAGCATTGGATAGAGGATTAAAAACTAAAGTTGATGAAGGGATTTTTGATTTGTTATTAGAAGAAATCAAAAATAATTGAGATTAATGCAAGAATTATTAAATGCATTAGGAATGGCTGCATCTGCCAATAAGTTAGTTTCAGGAGAGACATTATTTAAAAAAATCACTAAAAGCAAAATATGTCTTGTGTTAACTGTAAGTGACATGGGACAATCACAATTAAAAAAAATAAATGACAAATGTAAATTTTATGAAGTTGAAATTTTTAATGGTTTATTTGATACTGATGAATTAAATAAAGCAATTGGGAAAGATAATGTAAAAGCAATTGGAATTGAAGATAGAAATTTCAAAAAGTTAATATTGTCAAAAATAAGCAAAGGAGATGTAGATTATGGCAAAACAAACAAATAAGAGTCCAGCTAATAATGCAAAGCAACAAGCCAAAAACAAATCCAAGGCTCATACCGCTAACCTTAAAAGTAAATTAAAAGAAACAAAGCAAACTGGTTTAATCGATGGTGTTTTTGTATATACAGAACCACTTTCTATTGCAGATTTTGCAAAAAAAGTTAATAAAGGTCCTGCAGAAATAGTAAAATGATTTTTTACAAATGGAAGTATGGTTACACAAAATCAAGTGTTAACCGAAGAGCAAATGGGAGAGTTATGTCTAGAATTTGGATATGACTTTAAAAAGGAAACAGCTGTTACAAAAGAAAATATTTTCGAAACTTTTGATGAAGCAGATGATCCAAAAGATTTAAAAACAAAACCACCAGTAGTTACAATTATGGGGCACGTAGATCATGGTAAAACAACTTTACTTGATTCTATAAGAAATGCAAATGTAACTGAAGGTGAATTTGGTGGAATTACTCAACATATTGGTGCTTACCAAGTAACACTTAACGGTAATAAAATTACCTTTATTGATACACCAGGTCACGAAGCTTTCACAGAAATGAGAGCTAGAGGAAGTGAAGTTACAGATATTGTAATTTTAGTAGTAGCTGCAGATGATGGGGTTATGCCTCAAACTGAAGAAGCTATTGACCATGCTAAAGCTGCAAATGTACCAATAGTTGTATTTGTAAACAAATGTGATAAACCAGATGCAGATCCAAACAAAGTTAAAATGGAATTAATGAAGTTTGGAATAGTTGCAGAAGAGTATGGCGGAGATATTCCATTTATCGAAGGTAGTGCGAAAGCAAAAATGGGATTAGATTCTTTACTTGAAACTTTACTATTTATAGCAGAGTTTAAAGACTTAAAATCAAATCCAAATAAATATGCTCGTGGAACTGTAATTGAAGCTCACTTGGATAAAGCAAGAGGAGCTATTGCAACAATTTTAGTACAACATGGAACCTTAAATTTAAGAGACATAGTTGTTGCTGGAGGTACTTTTGGTGCAATTAAAGATATAGAAAACGAAAATAAAGCAAAAATTAAAACTGTTGTTCCAGGACAACCTGCAGTTATTATTGGTTTAAATGAAGTGCCAAGAGCTGGAGATAAATTTATGGTTATTTCTGATGAGAAAATGGCTAGAACTATTTCTGAAGCTCAAGCTGAAAAACAAGCTAATGAAGCAAGACAAAAAAACCAAAGTTTTACTTTAGATTCTATTAAAAATCAAATTGAAGCTGGAGAATTAAAATCAATCAACATCATTCTAAAAGCAGATACCCAAGGTACTGTTGAAGCTGTTAGAAACTCAATGTTAAAAATTAACATTGAAGGGGTAAAAATTAACGTAATTCGTGCAACAGTTGGAGCAATTTCAGTAAGTGATGTTACTTTAGCAATGGCATCTAATGCCTTAATTTACGGATTTAATGTTAGACCAAACGCTCAAGTTAGACAAAAAGCTGAAGAAGATGGTGTAGATATTAGATTACACAATATTATCTATAAATTAATTGAAGAAATAGCAGAAGCTGCAACAGGTATGTTAGATCCAGTAATGGAAGAAAAATCACTTGGAGAAGCAGAAGTTAGGGAACTATTTAAACACTCACAAGTGGGTACAATTGCTGGATGTAGAATTATGTCCGGAACTGTTCCAAGAGGTTCAAAAGTTCATATTCTAAGAAACGGAATTGTTATTTATTCTGGTGAAATGTCTTCTTTAAAAAACAAAAAAGATGACATTAAAGAGGCTAGAGAAGGACAAGAATGTGGTATTACAATTAAGAACTTCAATGATTTAAAAGAAAATGATATAATAGAAGCATACAAAGTAGAAGAGGTGAAGTAATATGGCAAATGATATTAAATTGGAAAGAGCACAGTCTACAATACTTAGAGAATTAAACTTAATTCTTCAAAGAGAATTTCCAGATACTGAATATGTAAACAGTTTATCAGTTCATGAAGTTAGATTAACTAATGACATGAGTCAAGCAAAAGTATTTTATTCAACAATGGATAGTGAAGCTGACTTAGAAGATGTCAAAGAAGAACTAGGTGAATGCGCAAAAGAAATCAGAATGTTATTGGCAGGAAAAGTTGAAATGAGAAGTGTACCTGAATTAAAATTTGAGTACGATAACGCACTTGAAAATGCTAACAAGATTGAAGAAATTCTTAAAGAAATCAAATAAAACAACAAAAACTCTTGTTTATAAGAGTTTTTTATTTGTCAAATTAAGGATAAAAAAACCTTTCGATTGAAAGGTTTGTTTTAACTTTTGTATTTAGCTGCGATTAATTGAATCCTATATGTTGTTAACACAAATAAAATTACTGCAAAAAGGTCAAATACACCTAATGCAATTCATGTGTTAAAAAATGTAAAAGCACTATATCCAGCACTTCCACTGACTACCAAGCTTCTAAAGTAAGCTAAAATAGCACTAATTAACGGTTGTAGCAATAATACTACAAATCCACCAGCAACCGCTGCCATCATTCTACTTAATGATTCATCTTTTGAGTAAATTCTAAATACTTTATCAAAAAATAATCAGAATAAGAACACTCAAGCCATCAATCCTAATGATGAGGTTACTCTAAATAAAGGGTCGCCCCCAAATATAATAAATTGTAAAAATCCATCTAACAAACCTATAATCATACCCCAGTATACACCGACTACTTGAAAGCTTATGGCTATTACATAATACTTGAATACAAACCCAACATTAATTGAGGTGATTCCTAAAGGTATTATGACTGTTAATAGACCAACAGCTGTAGACATACTTAGTAACAAACTAACCATAGTTATATTAAGAGTTTCTGTTCTTAATTTTAGTCGTCTGCTTGTTTTAGAAAGTTTGCTGATTTCATAATCTAAGTCTATGTTGTTAAGTTCGCAAGGTTTTATACTTGCATAGTTTTCTACGTTAGAAAATTCATCAGTCTTTTTCATTTTTGTAAGTTTCTCCAATCAAAATAAATATTTTTTTGGATTTCAATTAATCATAACTTAACAATATTATTATATAATAAAAAAAATTAGTAAGAGGAAAAAAATATGCATAGTTTTTTTGTTAGTAGAAAAAATGATAATACTTTTTTAATTGAAGAAAGTGACTTTCATCACATAAAAAATGTTATAAAACTAAATGTTGGAGAACAAATTTATTGTATTTTTGATCAGGAAAAATACTTATGTGAAATTAAAGATTTTTTTGATAATGAATGTTTAGCTGAAATAATTGAAATAGTAAAAGAAGATATTAAAAATATAACAATAGATCTTTATGTGGGAATTATCAGAGAACAAAAATGAGATTTTGTTTTACAAAAGGCTACAGAACTTGGGGTTACAAATATTTATCCAGTTCAATTTTCTAGAAATGTTGTTAAAATTGAAGAAAAAAAAGAAAGTAATAAAATTGAAAGATGAACTTCAATTTGTAAAGATGCTGCAAAGCAATCAAAAAGAAATAGCATCCCAAACATAAAACCTATAATAAGAAATGTAAGCAAAATTGATTCAAACTCACAAATAAATCTAGTTGCTTGAGAAGAGGTTAAAGAAGAACCTTTAAAAGCACTTTTAGAAGCCGAATTTAACTCGATAAGCATAGTAATTGGACCAGAAGGGGGTATTGACTCAAAAGAGGTGGATATTCTTCTTAAAAAAGGTTTTAAAAAGGTTGGACTAGGAAATAATATTTTAAGAGCAGAAACTGCAAGTTTATATTTGATAAGTGCAATTAAATATCAAAAAGATATTTAATTGTTTTTTTATCCGTATTGTGCAAGAAAAACCACTATTTAATATATGTTATAATAATATAAGTTTTGAGGTGAAAAATATGTTTCAAAAGAATGATTCAAAGTTAATTACATCAGATGTAAAATTGATAAATGAACAATTAAAAACTGTTGAACTTGATAAATCATTTAAAAGATTTATTGATAGAAACATATTTTTTATTAAAAAAGAACTTAAAAATTTAGCTGTTATTAAAAAAACAGGAAGTTATGCAATAGATTGTGTTTATAATTTTGACAAAGAACCAAAAATAGATCTATTGGCTATAAAATATGTAAATAAAGGTATGTATTCAGTTTATGAAGAAGAAATTGAAACAAAAGATCACTTTACAGATTGTTGAATTTGTGAAATAAATGAAGAAATTTATAAAAAACTTAAATCAAAGTATGAAGTTGTAGAAGAAATTAAAGTTAATTGAAATTCAAAGAAATATAAAATTTATCCTGATTCAAAAGAGACGGTTGAACACAGAGATTCAATTAAAATAGACTTTTATAAAGATGATAAAATTGGTTTTTCTATCGTTATTAGAACTGGATTAACTCACGCAGATTATCCACCAATTTTATGTTTTAAAAATACTTACGAAACAACAAATGCAGTAGAATTTGTAAAAACTTACTGAACTTTAAATAAATTAACAATAAGAAAACTTGAAATACTATTTTTCTATATCAGACTTAATTTTAGAAGAGGTTTTAGTAATGAACAACGCTTAATGATGAAAATAATGGTAATGAGTGATTTACAATATCAATTAACAAAGAATAATATATTTCAAGAATGATTAACTCACTCTTTCAAATATTTATTTCCCAATCTTAAGGTAATTGATAGTTTATTTGAATCTAAAAATATTTATTATAAAAAACAAAAATTGTTTGAAAAATTATATAAATCATTTAGATTGAAAAATCTAAATTGGGTATTTCACAATACTTATTTAAGTACAAAAGATTTTCTGGATAAATACTTGCCTTTATGTAAAGAATGAGTAGCTGAAAAGAAATATTTAAATGAACCTATGTATTTTTGATATGATACAAATCCATATTTAAAAAATACATCTGGAAGCTCAAATTACACTATGAAAAAACAGGCAAAAAAATATGATGATTTAGAAATGTCTATTCATTCAAAAAATGTTTATCCAAGTGATAATGATATTGGTGTATTTTTGGTATTTTTAAGTTTTTATCAATTTAAAATTCAAAATAACAAAGAGGAGGAATAGTATGTCAAAGATTAACATGATTAATAATTTTGTAATAGCTGTGAATAAAAATATTCCTCTAGATAGCAAAATTAATGAATCTATTAAAGAAACTTATGAAAAGTTTAAACAAATATTAAAAGATTCTGAATATTCAATCAAAAAACTTGGAGATTTTAAATATAAAAGTTTTTACAGTAAATCTAAAGTGATTAATCTTGATTTAGCAATTGTTAAGTATTTTCCAATAGCTGGTTTTAAACACCAAAAATTTAGTGAAGATATTTTAGAACTTTTTAAACAAATGCCTATAAAATATAAAATCAAAAAATATCCTAATTACATTTCTGTTTATTGAAGTGAAAAAGGAATTGAGTATAATTTTAGATTTATTTTAATGGTAAGAAAATTAGAGCAAGGTTTTGAAATAGATTATGTTAATAGAAATGGAATAGTGCAAGATGATTGAGCACTTCAAGTAACAGAAGCTTTTTGTACTGCCAATAAAATAAGTGGGGGTACTTTGTTTAAAGTAAAAAGAGTTTTAAATTATATTTTAAAAGATGAATTTTCATATACTTATAATTTAGACTACAGTTTACTTTCATGATTCTATGAATATTTTTCAAGAAGTTTAAACAGTTTTATAGATCAAAAATATAATATTGAGAAAAAAGAGTTACAAGTTGAGAATTTTTCTAAAATAAAAAACTTGAAGTTATGATTCTCAAAACATGTAAATATTAATAATTTATATTTCTTTATTTTTTCAAAACTTCAAAGTATAAATACATATTATTACTCAGAAATAAGTTTTGAAAATTATGAGATTTTTGCAGATATTTCAAGATATTCTTTAAATACTAATTCAAATTTTGCATTACCTTCAAGTTTTTTTAAAGATATAAGAATATTTGATTTACAAAATTTTGATGACTTAACTTTTATTCAGACTAATTGCGGAAATGAATTTGGTTATTCTAAAATAGCTTGAGATAAAGCAAGAAACGAAGATAAAAGATACTTTGTAAGTCCTTGTATAGTTACAGGAATTTCAAATTTTGCAATGTTTAGAAAATGATTTACAAAATTAAGCGAAGAACTTTATTCAAAATTATCAACCGGTTTAAAAGAAGAGATTAAGTCTACAAAACAAAGAGAAGCTATGGAAGAGTTAAATATGTTAGCTCATAATTGACTATCAAGTTACATATCAAAAACAAGATATTTAAAACCTTATTTTGATGCTAAATATCCATTTGCAGGAAATAGTGATTTTGAAACTATTTTAAAAATGATAACAACAACCTTGGACAAAATTGATGAACAAAGTTGAATAATGGAAAATGATAATTAAAAAAACAGTTCAATTTGAACTGTTTTTATCATTTTTCTTCATCCACAACTTTGTTTTTCAAGATTTCAGTACGTTTTTTAACATAATCTTTTTCAACTTTACCAATGTGGTGGTAAAGGTCACGACTGGCTTTAATACGTAATTTTTTTAACTCTTCATCACAGAAAACTCATGTTAACCAAACTATGTGAAAGTGTCTTAAATATTTTAATTCTCTTTCATCATACATTTCATAACTTAATGATTGTGCTTCTTTTTGAGCAAAATCTACTCATTTTTGTGGATCAATATTTTGGTCGTAGGCTTCTTTTGCAAGTTCTTGGTAACTCAAAGCTTTTTTAACAATTATATCCTCTAATGATTGAAGTGTATTTGCAATTTCAGTAACGATTGCTTGGTCAAATTCATCATAAGAGTTAAATTGGTGTTTTGAAAGATAAAACATTTTAACACTCAAGTTACTTACTTGGTTTCCACCACTACCTAGATGTTCTCTCTCTGAGATAATTTTAAATTCGTTTTCAATTTCCTTATAAAAATCTGATTTAATACGCATATCTTAACACCTCTTTTTTTTTTTTTTTTGCTTTTCAGTTTAATCTAAATAGATTATAGCACAAAAACTAGCATTTTTCCCTTTAACCTGTGTGTCAATTATGTTAATCTATTTAGAGGGGGAATTATAAATGGAAAATAAATCAGGAATTTTTTTAGTTAATAAGCCCCAAGGGATAACATCAAATGATTTAATTCAAAAAATTAAACGTAAGTTTAATGTTAAGAAAATTGGTCATGCAGGAACCCTTGATCCTTTAGCAACAGGTTTAATGGTAGTTTTAGTTAATCAAGCAACTAAAGTATCAAATTACTTGTTAAGTAGTGATAAAACATATGTTGTAGAAATGCAACTTTTCAAAGAAACAGACAGTGGTGACATTACTGGAGAAGTTACAAACGAACAAGAATTTGAAAAAATTAACAAAAAGGATGTTACAGAATTGGTAGAAAAATATAATGGATATATGTATGAACAATATCCACCAATTTATTCTGCTGTAAAAGTAAAGGGTAAAAAACTTTATGAATATGCAAGAAAAAATGAAGAGGTAGAAATTAAATCAAGAACAGTAACTATTAAAAGTTGTGAACTTGTTGATTTCAACCAAAAAAAAGGTACAGTAAAATTAAAAGTTCTTTGTAGTAAAGGAACTTACATTAGAAGTCTTGTAAAAGACTTTGCAAAAGACTTAAATACAATTGCAACAGTTGCTACTTTAGACAGAGTGTCATCAGGCAATTTTGATGTTAGTCAAGCTAAAAACATAGAAGAAATAGAATGAGATGATCTAATCTCTATGTATGATGGTTTAATGCAAAATGAACATACCTTAGTTGAATACCACAATGTAAAAGATATTATGCAAGGAAAAGCAATTAACTTAAATACCAAAAATGTGCCAGTTGTATTTGTGATTGATGACAAAAAAACAGTTTTAGCTATTTACAAGTGAGTAGCACACGATCTTTATACATGTCAAAGAGGACTTTGAGATGAAAAGAATATGGAAAATTTAACAGAAGCCGAAAGGGAAATTTAATATGCTTAAAAAAAATCTATATATTGTTGAAAATGAATTTAAACAAGACAAGAAACCATACGTTGTTTGTATAGGTTTTTTTGACGGATTACATAAAATTCACAATGAAATTATTGAAAAAACAAAAGAAATTGCAGAAGAACAAAACGAAGCGTGATCGGTTATAACTTTTTCAGAAAAAGTAACCGATTATTTAAATAATGTAAACAATAACATTCAATCAAAAGTTATAAAATATAAATTAATCGAATCAAGATTTAATCCAAATTATCTATTTGAAATTCAAGTTAATGAATCAACAACTAAAAAAACAAAAGAAGAGTTTATAAATTATTTAAAAAATACTCTTTGCGTTCAAAAAATAGTAGTTGGAAGTGATTTTAAATTTGGATTTAAAGGTTTAGGAACTGTTGAAGATTTAAAAGAAGCTTTTGGTGAAGAAAATGTAATCATTTTTGAAAGAGATTTACATTATTCAACTACAGAATTAAAAGAACTTTTAGAAAATGGACAAGTTGAAGTTTTAAACCAAAGAATTGGCACAAATTTCAAATTATTTGCTAAAAAAAATCCATTTGATGGAGACGAATCATTTGGGGTTATTGATATGTATTCAAAAATTCAAAATGGTAACTATGAAGTTTTGGTAGATGGAACAAAAAGAATAGCTCAATTTGAAAATAATAAAATATTTTTTAAAGAATTTGTAGTTAAACCAAATATCGAGATTGAAATGATTAAAAAACTTTAATAATTTATTAATTTTAAATTGTATTTGATATTTGAATACTATATACTCTTTTTGTATTGATGTTTATACGTTGCATAAATTTTTCCCTTAAAATTTATGCTTTGTTTAGACAAATGCAATCAAAAGAAAATTATAAAGGGAGAAAACACATGGTTTCAAAAAGACAAAAAACTGAAATTATTGGTACATTTGGATCAAATGCAAATGATACTGGTAAAGCAGAAGTGCAAATTGCATTATTAACAACTAACATTGCTAACTTAACAGAACACTTAGCAATTCACAAAAAAGACATTACTTCAAGAAGAAGTTTATTAAAAAAAGTTGCTCAAAGAAGACACTTACTAAACTTTTTACTTAAAAAAGATGTTGAAAGATATAAAGCAATTATTGAAAAATTAGGAATTAGAAAATAATAAAACCCCATTAAATGGGGTTTTATTTTTTTTATAAACCATAAAGTGATTGATTGGGTGAAAAAAAAGTGATTTTTAGTGTATAATAAATTTATGTTTAGATACTTATCTATGTAGTTTCTAATCAAAAAAAATGTTTTACATTAGAAAGATGGTGCGAAATATGGCAACAAAAAAAGGACCTGAAAAAGCAGCTGTTAAAAGAGCTGCTTCGAATGCAAAGAGATCACAACATATTCAAACTAGAAAAAAAAGTTCTGATCCAAAACCAAATAAAATCGTAAATAAAGCTGTTAAATTAACAGAGGGACAAGAAAAATTTATTTGAGAAAAAGCAGAACCAGTTTCAGCTACTAACTCAGCAATTTATAGAAAAGATGTTGCAGGAGCAATCCTAAAACATTCAGAATACGGGTTAGAGTCTGAATTTGGTTGAGTTTACGCTTTAGCTGATCCAGAAGGTGAACAAGATGATGTAAACAACGTAGTTGCACTTCACTGAATGAACTCAAAAGTTAAACGTAAATCAAAAGAAGCTTGAACTGCAGTTGTTACTGGAGCTAGAGAAACTAGAGAAATGTATAACTATATGAAAGATACTAAAATTGCAGGGGACGCATTAGAAAAAGCAAGAAAAACTGTTTTATTCCAACCATCAGTTGTTGAACCTAAAAAAATCAACATTGAAATTAGAAGAGCGCCTTCAAGCAAAAAATAATAAAAAAATATCTCTTAGGAGATATTTTTTTATTGTTCTTATTAAGATATAATAATATTGTCCTTCGGGACACCAAGAATATTTGTTATTCTTTACGTTTGCGTGAGTGTTTAAAACCGCTCTATAAATTAGTATTTCCTATCTCATGCATTTGATAGCGGGTGGAAATATTTTTATTTTTAAGATTTTTAATAATTCTAAATATTTTAAAAATGAAAATATGAGGTGTGATAACAAAATGAAAAAACTGGTTGTAATTGTGGGTCCAACAGCATCTGGAAAGACAGATCTTTCAATTAAAATAGCCAAAGAATTTGATGGAGAATGCATTAATGCAGATTCTACACAAATTTTTCAAGGTACAGATATTGCTACAAATAAAGTTACCAAGGAAGAAATGAAAGGGGTAAAACATCATTTACTTTCAACTATGAAAGTAAATGAAAGTTACTCTGTAGCTCAGTTTCAAAAAGAAGCTAGAGAAATAATTGAAACAATCAAAGAACAAAATAAATTACCAATAGTTGTTGGAGGAACTGGTTTATATATTAACGCCTTAGTTATGAATTATAATTTCCCAACAAACACTCATACAGAAGGATATATTACACAATTTGATGATCTTTCAAATGAACAACTTTGAGAAAAACTTAACCAAATTGACAGAAGAGCTGCTAAGATTATTCACCCAAATAATCGTTATAGAGTAATTCGTGCTTTGGAAATTATTGAATTAAATGGTTTAAATAAAAGTGATATAATAAAAGACAACAAGACTTACTTTTATGATGATTTAATCATCATAGGTATAAATCCCCAAAGAGAACTACTTCATAACAGAATAAATCAAAGAGTTTTGAAGTTAACTGACAAAGGATTATTTTCTGAAATTGAAAAAGCTTGATTAGATAACAAAAAAAATGAAAAGGCCCAGGCTTTAAGATGCATTGGGGGGCCTGAAATTATTTCTTACTTAAAGGGAGAAGTTGATTACGAAACAACTATTAGTTTAATGCAAAGAAATAATCGAAGATATGCTAGAAGACAAATAACTTGGTTTAAAAATCAATTTGAAGATGTAAAATGATTTACACATGATTATGACAATTTTGACAAAATGTGTGAAGATGTATTATTATATTTAAAACAAGTTTTATAAAGATAGGCGGTAATTTTATGATTTCAATTTATGAAAGAATAGAAAATTTAGTAAAAGATAACAGAAATACAACATTTAAACAAATAGCAAAACAAATATTAGATGACTTTAATGTGGGAGTGTTTAAAAGTCAAAATGAATTAGCAGACGTGTGTTACGTTTCTATGTCAACAATAACACAATTTGCAAAAGCAGCTCTTTGTGAAGGATACAAAGAATTGGCAATTAGATTAAAAATAGAATATGAAAATGCTTTAATTTCTTCTCCAACACAAAAAAATATTAACTATGATAAAGTTGATACTAATTCTATGGAAGTGTTGACAGGTTGAGCAAAAGATCAAAGTGATTTTATTTTACAATTAGCATCTGAAATCAATAAGGTTAGAGAAATTTGAATAGCTTCATCATTCCAAAGTATGAATGTAGCAAAACACTTAAGAGATATTTTAACAAACCAAGGTATTGATGTAAAAGTTATGGACAGTTCAATCAATTTAGAAGTTGCAAGACATGTTGACTTCACAGATAAGTTGGTTTTAGTGTTATTAACAGGGAGAGATACATTAACACTTTCAAGAATTTTAGAATTCTTAGCAACATTAAGTAAAAATGTTTTTATCGTAACAACTTTAAATCATTTAACAGAACTTCCAGAAGTTAAAGAATGAAAAAAAAGTATTATCAATTACAACTTAAGTAGTGATTACAAGTATAGAACTTTTGCATTATTTAGTTTATTCTTGCTATTGGCTGAGAAAATTGACAATACACCAAAAATAAAATAAAAAAAATTAAATTTTTTTAAAAAAACTATTGCAATACAATTTAATATAATATATTATTTCATTGTATTCATTTGCGGGTGTAGTTTAATGGTAGAACTTCAGCCTTCCAAGCTGACTGTGAGGGTTCGATTCCCTTCACCCGCTCCAATAAAGAATTCAAAACCTCTAACGAGGTTTTTTTTATTTTAGTTTATTATATATATTAGAGGTGAAATTATGGAAAAAGAAAATATGTGATTAGAGTTTAATAAACAAAGAACAGATTTTTGAATTAGCTCACTTTTTATTTTGATAGAATCTTTAGCTCCAGGAATTGCAATATGAATTCTTGTGGGAAATGATGTTTCAATTAGTCTTAAAAATAATTTACCAACACCGATTGTTGGATATGTTGCATTAATATTATTTGGATATTTTATTTTTACTTTCTTAACAACAACAATATTTTATTTTTTAAAATTTCACAAATCAGATAACTTTACTTACTCTTTAACATTTACCATGATAATTTCTTTTTTAATATTAATAGGGTTTGCTTTTCCCAATACCACTATATATGTTTTAATTAAATTTGTTCTGGCATTAGTTGTTGGAATTGTGAGTCTAACATTTTCTGTATTTATAACTTTTTTAGTTAGAAATCAAGAATTAAAAAGAAAAGAAAATTTCGAAATTGAATATGAAGCTTGAAAAAAGGGAGAACCTATTCCTTTAAAAAAAGAGATCAAGATGAAACGTCATCAAGATTATTTAGAGAAACAAAAAGTTATTGCAGAAGAGTTAGAAAAATTTAAAATTGAATTAGAGAAAAATATTGAAGAAAAATATATTATAGAAAAACAAAAAGATTTAGAAAAAGTTAAAGCGATAAACGAAAAACTAGACAAAAAAGAACAAAAGAAAAGAGAAAAGAAAAATAGGATTAAATTTTAATCCTATTTTTAATTCTTAAATATTTTTCATCACAAATATCTTTATAAATTTGTTCTCCTGTATTTTCAAACATATAGTTAGCTCATAAAGTTCAAACAATATCTTGGTATTTTATTGAAATGTTTAGATATTTTAATTCATCTTCTTTTAACATTTCTTTTTCTTTTAATATTTCTATAAACTCATCAATAAACTCTTGGTTATCATTGCAAGTTTCTGTTATAAAACTTGCATAATCAAAAAACTTATCATTGAACTTCACATAGTCATAATCTATAAATTTTAATTCATCGCCTTTAAATAATATATTTCCAGGAACTAAATCATTATGACTTATAACTTTTTCTAAATTCTTTAATAATTTAATTTCTTCTTTAATTTCTTTTATTTCAAAACTTAATTCATATATAAGTTTATTTATATTGTTTTCAAAGAATTCTAAAAAAGCTAAATAATCAAAACTTTTAATAGTTACTGTTGAAACTGTCAATGAATGAAATTTTTTAATTCCATCTGCAATTATTGGTAGATGTTTCTTTTCTAATTTGTTTTGCTCTAAAGATTCATAACCTAGTAAAACTTTAAAACTTGAAACCAATCTTTGGTCTTCAAATTTGAATTCTCTTGGTTTTACCATGACATCTTGATCTAAAAATAAAAAGTCTAGCAAAACGTTTACTTCGTTTGTTTTATCTAGATATTTTTCAGTTAATGGTTTTGATGTTTTAATAACGTAAAAATCTTCAACTAAAATATCGTTTGTAAGTCCTTTAAAATTAAAATTCATTTTTTTCTCCTTGTAAGTTATAATCTATTTAAATTTTAAAGGAATAGATTATAAAAAGGAGAAAATAATGAAAAAAGTATGAATTGCTACAAGCAATATTAAAAAAGTAGAAGAATTAAAATATGCATTAAAAGATTTTGAAGTTAAAACATTGTTAGATTTAGAAGAAGAAATGGAAATTGAAGAGTCAGGTAAAACATTTGAAGAAAACGCTCTTATAAAAGCTAGATATCTTGCGCAAAGTGTAGAGGGAATAGTTTTAGCAGATGATTCAGGAATTTGTGTTGAAGGATTAAATGGTTTTCCTGGTGTTTACAGTGCACGTTGAGCAAAACCTTTAACTGATTGAACTCAAATAGTAGAATTGTTATTAGATAAAATGAGAGAAAATAATTTAAGTGAAATGAAAGATAGAAAAGCTTATTTTCAGTCTTCAATTGCTTTAATTGATAAAGAAAAAGGATTTGAAGAAGTTTTTAATGGAGTTGTACAAGGAGAAGTTTCAAAAGAACAAAGAGGAACACTTGGTTTTGCCTATGACTCTGTTTTTATCCCAGAAGGATACAATGAAACCTTTTCACAAATTGGTTTTGAAGAAAAACAAAAAATTTCTCATAGATCTAGAGCTATAGAAAAATTAAAAGAATTTCTAAAAACACATTATTAATGGTGTTTTAATATATAAATTAAATTAGGCTCTATTTACTATAATGCTGTTTTAAAGTATAATATTATTAACATTTATTTTACGGGGGAATGGCTATGAAAAAAACTAAATTTGAACAAAGTCCTTTATACTTAGAAATACAATCAAATGGTCAAATTGTATATGAAGCATATTATAATTTTTTAAAAGATGTATTTGAAAAAGAACCAGAATCAAGACACTATTTTTATGAAGAAAAAATAGCAGACAAGGCTACAGAAATATTGTTACCCAGGGAAAAAGTTTCAGTAGAAGCTGCTCACAATATTTTTAATAAACTAAATGCTGAAGGTTTTGAAGAGAGCATGATCGAAATCGGAGTTTTTAGTAACGAACAAGATTAAGAGAGTAAATACTCTCTTTTGTTTTGGAAGGAGTAAGAGTTATGAGAAAAGTAAATATAATTTTATTTGAACCTGAAATTGCAGATAATGTTGGTGCTATTATGAGAACTTGTGCACTAACTGATGCAAAGTTACATTTAATTGAACCTTTTGGTTTTATTTTTGATAAGAGAAATTTTGCAAGAAGTAGTGCAAACAACTTTGAAGGTTGTGAATATGTTAGATATGATGATTGAGAAGATTTTGAACTAAAAAATCCAAATGCAAATATATTCTTTATGACAAGATATGGAAAAAAACCAATAAGTGATTTTAAATTTACAGAAATTAACGATGAAATATATATTATGTTTGGAAAAGAATCAACAGGTATCCCAAAAGAATTATTAAAAGATAATTTAGATAAATGTTTTAGAATACCAATGGTTGCCACTGGTAGAAGTTTGAACATAGCAAATAGTGTTGGTATTTCAACTTATGAAGTATTAAGACAATGAGATTACTTAGAATTAAGTAAAGTAGAAGTAGAAAAAGGAAGCGATTATTTAGAAAAGGAATAATTACTATATAATAGTTTTTGAGAGGTAAAAGAAAATGAAATTTAGCGACTTTGGATTTAAAAAATTTATAAATGATGCACTTAATGATATTGGTTTTGAAAAACCAACAAGTATCCAGGAAAAGGTTATTCCTTTATTAAAAAAACATAGAACAGTGATTGCACAATCACATACAGGAACTGGAAAAACTCACGCGTTTCTTTTACCAATACTTAATAACTTAGATTATTCATCTAATAAAGTGCAATGTTTAATAATTACTCCAACTAGAGAATTAGCAAGACAAATTTTTGCAAATATTAAAGAACTTATAAAATACAATGAGCAAGCAACTTGTGCATTGTATGTCGGTGGAGATGATATTGAAAAACATCAAGATGGTTTAAAAAATAAACAACCAATGATAGTTGTGGGAACTCCAACTAGACTTAGAGGTTTATATGAACAAAATTACTTGCAATTAACAACAGCAAATCATGTTGTTATTGATGAATGTGATATGATTTTTGAACTAGGATTTATCGATGATATTGATCTTATGCTTTCAAAAATGTCTAAAACAACCAACATTAGTTTATTTTCGGCAACTATTAATAATGGTTTAAAACCATTTTTAACTAAGTACTTATCTAACTCTATTTTTATCGAGAATTTAGACAAAAAACCAAGTAGTAAAAATATTGAACATATTCTTGTATGAACAAAAAATAGAGAAAACAAAGATATTTTAAAATTAATAGTAGATTCAATTAATCCTTATGTTGCTATGATTTTTGTTAATAGAAAAAATCAAATAAAAGAAGTAATTGGGTGATTAAATGAATTTGGTGTTAGAAATATTGGAGAACTACATGGTGATTTAGACCCAAGACAAAGAACAAATATGCAAAAAAGAATTCAAAATATGGAATTCAAATGAATTGTTGCATCAGATGTTGCTTCTAGAGGGATTGATATTGATGGAGTAAGTCATGTTATTTCAATCGATTTACCACAAGAATTAGATTACTACATCCATAGAAGTGGACGTACTGGTAGAAATCAATATTCTGGACAAAGTTATGTTTTATTTAATTCAAACAATCAACATCAAATTGATACATTAAAATCTCAAGGTGTTGAGTTTTCAAATAAGAAATTGGTAGGTAACCAATTAGTTGATGTTGTTCAAAAAGAAAAAATCAAAAAAGTTAACCCAAATAATCCGGCAGCCGTTGAAGAGGCTAAAATCTTAAATAGATATAAGAAAAAACCAATTAAACCAGGTTATAAAAAGAAAAGAAAAGCTGAAATTGATAAAGTTAAAAAAGATATTAGAAGAAAACATATTAAAGAATCAATTGCAAAAATTAAAAAAGAAAAATACAAAAAAAGAAGAGAAGAACTATTTGATTAGACAAGAAATTTTTAAAATTATAGGAATGAGATAGTAAAAATGAAGTTTTTAGAAATTATTACAATATATAGCGAGTTTAAATGATGATTGGAGTTCATTGTTTCATTGGTAATTGGGGGTGCCACAATTGCTGTTGCGATTATTTTGGGCAAAAAGACTTTAAAATTACAAAAAGAAGCAAACGATATTCAAAAAGCAGCTAGTTTTAAAAGTTCTAAAGATCTAGCAGAAAACTATAATGTAGTGTCTCACGATATTAGCAACTCAGTTGCTAATAGTGAAGAAAAAATAAAAAAAGATTTCAATTTTATAAAGGATAACATTTCTCAAATAACTACAAAAATTGCAATTAGTAATAATAGAATTAAAAGTAAAAATTTAAATAAAAGTTTTGTCTATAAAAAGAATAAAAAGTAAAATTGAGTTATAATAAAGAAAAGGTAAGGTGTTAATATGAAACTACCTATTAATGAAAAAGAAGATAAAAAAATCTATTCTAGAGCTAAAAAAACAGCTAAAATACTTTCTAAAAATGAACGTTTTATTTTTAATTTCTTAAAACCTCTTTTACTGTCTTATATGGAAAATACACAATTATTTTTTAATAAAAACTTAAGTAAGATAGAAGAAATAAAAAATAAATTATCAATGAATTTAAATGATAATAAGATGTTTGAAAAACTAAAGGATGAATTATCTATTATTCAAAAATTGGATTTTTTAATTAGAATTGTTGATGGTTTTGATTTTGAGAATAAAGAAATAAGAGTAGAATTCCTAAGCAATGAATTTTCAATTGTAAAAAATGACGAAGAAAAAGAGTTTAATGAACAATTGAACGAAACAACAAAATATTTTGAAGATTTACATATAGAAGAAGAAAAGAAAATCATTTCTTTTAGTGACCTTTATGAAATAGGTAATTTTATTTTGAGTTTTGTTTTAACAGAGGCATGAAGGATCAATTTTTTAGAAAATTTCATAATCAAAGATATTAAAGAAGACGTAATGAATAAAGTTATGAAAAATGAAGAGGAAGCTTTTTTAAATATAGCTATGAATTCTAAAAATAATCAAAATTTTGAGAAAAACAACTATTAAAATCAGAGACATCTAGACTCTGATTTTTTTAATTATTATGATAAAAAATTAACTCTATTTTTATAATAAAAGTAGAGTTTTGATTTATTAGAATTGATAATTAATGTAAAATATTATAGATATTTTATTTTTTATAAATAAAACAAACATAGTCATAAGGGGAAATAAAAATGGATATTACAGAAAGAATTAAGAAATTAATAGAAGCTATTTCATACCAAGTTTATGAAAAAGAAACAATCTTTAAACTAGCAATGCTAGCTTTATTAGGGGAAGAGTCAATATTTTTACTTGGAAAACCAGGGATTGCCAAATCACTTATCTCACGTAGGTTAAAATTTGCAATTAAAAATGGATCAAATTTTGAATATTTGATGTCAAAATTCTCAACACCTGAAGAAATTTATGGACCAATTGATTTACGTCTTTTAAAAGAAGGGAAATACGTTAGGGTTGTTGATGGTTATTTACCATCAGCTAACGTTGGTTTCTTGGATGAGATTTGAAAAGCTGGACCAAGTATTCAAAATACACTTCTAACAATTATTAACGAAAAAATCTTTAGAAATGGTGGAAAAGATATTAAAGTTCCATTGAAACTTTTAATTTCAGCTTCCAATGAGTTACCTGCAGAAGGTGAAGGACTAGAAGCTTTATTTGACCGTTTCATTATTAGATATATTGCTAAAGGTTTAGTAAAAGAAGATAACTTTGAACAATTACTTGATGGAGAATCAAGTTTAGATGTTGAAGTTGATCCAAGACTTCAAATAAGTGTTGAAGAACTTGAAGCTTGAAAGAAACAATCAAAACAAGTTAGAATGAGTAGAAAAACATTAGACTTTATTCATTACTTTAGAAAAAAAATGACTCTTGATACAAATGGAGAAGCATATATTTCTGACCGTAGATGAAAGAAAATTGCAGGTCTTATGAAAACTAGTGCATTTTACAATGGAAGAGCAACAACAGATATCCCTGATCTTTTTGTAATTCCTTTCTGTATTTGAGATAACGAAGATGAAGAAGAAGCATATACACAAATTTTCTATAAAGCATTTTTAGAACAATTTGGTTTAGAGTGAAGAAATGAGAAAAACAACTTACTTTCTCAACTAGATTCTATGAATGCTCAAATCGGTCAAGTTGAAGCTCAATACTTAAGATTAACTCCTTATGATTCACCATTTAGAGGTGCTCTAAAAGGAACACATTACTTAATAAACTTTACTGATGGTGGAGATGATTACAAAGTTTGTTTCATTGCTGCATCAGATTGAAACAAAATTAGTGCATTACCAAGTGAAAGTTTTGAAATAGATTTACACTTTGGTCCAAACTTAAACAAGTATGTTGGAACTCAAAAAATGGAGGTTAAAGGTTACAAATCAGATCAAATCTTATTTGTAAAAGAAAACAAAAAATACCAAGTACAAAATGATAATCCAGCAGAATTTAATAATCAAATGGTTAACTTGAGTCAACAAGTAACTGAAATTGAAAAACAAGTAAAAGAAGTTAGTGCAAAAATGTTTAAAGAATACAAAAAATATACAAACATGAATTGTGTATTCTTTGACGAAGTTTATGATGAAAAAATAGCTGAAGCTTTTGATACAGTTTCTAAAAAGAAAAAAGAACGTCAAGAAGCTTTAGAACAAGAAAATAGCGAATTTGAAATGGAATTAGACTAATTTAAAATAAAGAGAAGGTGATTATTATGGAATTTGATCTAGAACAACCAATGAATGAGATCAAAAAAGAAATTGAACGTCTTAGACAAAGAGATCTGCATAATAATGATTTTCTTGTTTTTAAAAAAGACCATGAATATGCAGCAGAACAATTAGATGACAAAATCAATAATTTTTATAGTGCATCTCACATGTCAACAATTAGTCAAGTAAAATTACCAGAACCAATCAGAAAAGAAATTATTTATTATAACTATATTTCTGATAATTTTGATGAAGTAGACTTTGCACAAAAGTTAAATCTAATACAAGGTAAATTAATTGAATTTGACTCTCCATTCTCTACATATATCGATACAATGAAGTGAAAACTTGAAAATGGATATATAGAATTGAAGGGAAGAGATTGATTGACTGAATTCTTTAGAACATGAACTTTTATGTTAACTAAAAGAATCATTGACTATAGAATGAAAACTGTTGAAGATTTAAGATATAACTATTTAGTTGAAATTTATTCAATTATAAAAAATTATGGTAAGTATGCAAAAATCTATAAAACTATGTATGATGTTTTTGGGAAAATTGCAAACATAGAAGATGAATTAAAAAATCAAAACATCGAGTCAATTGCTAGATTTGCAGACTTCCTATATAAAGATCCAAGTATTTTAAGAATTGCAGAAATGCTTGGAAGACTTAATGGAGAAGATGATTTGATGGAAGTAAATATTACTGAACAAATCACAACTTATCCTACACAAGTTAAGTTACCTTACAACCCTGAAGAGTTGGTTGGGGTAACAATGTCAAAAGATATTGAAAGATTACTTCCAATGGAACTTGCAAATCTTTTTGACCCGGAACTTGAAATCATATTTTATAAAAAATATGTTGAATCTCAATTACAAGCATTTCTTTTTGAATCAAATGAAACAATAATTGAACACGAAATTGAAGAAGTTGAATATGAAGCTCCAATTCCTTTAGAACAAGGTAAATTTATTATTTGTATTGATACATCTAGTTCTATGGAAGGGGCAGGAGAGTATATTGCAAAAACTTTAGCAATTGCTGTTGCTAAAGTTGCTCTAAAAGAAGGAAGAGATTTAGTAATTTATAACTTTGCCAATCAACATGTTGATGAATTTAACATTTTAGGTAGAACTGTAAACATCCAAAAAATGTTAGACTTCTTGGCAAAGTCATTCTATGGAAGAACTAATTCAAAACCAGCTTTCCAAAAAGTTATTGATAAAATGAATTCAGAAGATTACAAAAGAGCAGACTTGTTAATGATTTCTGACTTTATGATGGATTCACTTCCAAATTCAACTCGTGTAAAAATTGCTGACTTAAAAGATAACTATAACCGTTTTCACTCTTTAGTTGTTGGAACTATGCCAAACGTTGAAACACAAGATGTGTTTGATAATGTTATGTATTATGATCCAAATGATCCTTATTCAACAACTCAAATTGTAAAATCTTTAAATGAAACTTTAAGAGATTTAAGAGAATTGAAAGATGAAGAAGCAGCTTACAGGGATGAACAAATTGCAGAACTTAACTCAATTAGAAGTAGAAAACAAATGAGAGAAGTTCATAAAGATAGTCCTAAGTTCAAGAAACTTGAAAAAGCAAAACAAAAAGCAAAAGAACTTGAAGAGAAAAAACAAAAACTATATGGTTCAAATTAGAGAAGAGAGAATACTTGTATGGAAATAAGAGAAAAAGCAAATTTACTTATGATATATTTTGCTAAAGATGAAGAAATAATGACTTCAATTCAAAATGTAATTCGTGAGTATATGATAATTGATGCCAGAGTTTTTGGTCATGGTTACTTTAAAAGAATGGAGTATGGTATCTTGAGCAAATCAGATCCAATATTCTTTTCAAAATACTTGGTTGAAAAGTTAGTGACTGTTACAAACATTCAAGGGATAATTGAAAATAGAGAACTATCAGTTATGATAAACTCTGTTGATGAACAAAAAGAAATGCATTCAGGAAAATTATTTACAGCTGTTGCAGAAAATGAAATGATAATTACATTAGACATATTAAAGACCGATTAATAAATTTTACTTAGGTAAAATTTTTTTTTTATTCTGAAATTAATTTTATTAACCCCTATTTTTTACTATTATTTTTAAAATGAAATATAATATTTTTGAGGTTATAAAAGTTCTATGGAAATATCAATTAGAACCTTGTTAACAATTTGTTATTTTTTGAATCTACTTTTATAGAAAAAAGATAATTCAAAAAATATTTACCAAACATAAAATAATAATTTTATAAATTATCAATATAGTTTAGTGTTAAAAACTGTTTATATGATAATTTTTTTAATATACAAAAACTAATTATTAAATGTATTAATAAAAATTGAAATTTTAAAATACTCACCATTATTTCCAGGAACTTAAAAAACATAATAACCTTAAATAATTTTATAATTTCATTTTTTTAAATTATTAAAAAAGAAGGATGGTAAAAATGAAAAAATTAATTAGTTTGCTAGGGTCTCTAACATTAACTGTCTCTAGTACATCTGCTGTAATGGCATGTAGAAGTGGTGCTAAAAGAACCACAGATGATGATGCAAAAATCGTAATGGACGGGGTAACTCAAGTAATGCATGATTATTCCAAAGCTTTATTTTTAAACCAAAACGAAGTAAAAGGAGTTCATGTTAGCCCAAGTTCATTCTTAAATACTAACTTGATGAATAAAAGTTTGGAAAGTTTGGATTTAAAAGACTTGATTAGCAGTGAAAATTTGTCCAATGATACAACTTATAAAACACTTGTAGAAAAACATTTTGATGTTGATAAACTTACAAGTGATATAGATGTTTCAAACAATATTTATAAAGGAGGGGTTGAGAGTGTAACTTCACAAATTGATTTAACAATTTCTCTTTTTGTGAACCAATTGGAAGGAATAACAGATCCAACAGGATTATTTTCTTTAATAACCTTGATGGATATAAATAATTTGTTAAGTCCTGGAGGAATGTTGGCTGGACTTAAAGAAGTATTGACTAAAGAAGGTTTAAAAATTATTGAAGATGCCTTTAATAATGATATTTATTTAGGAATGACCATGCAACAAGCTATTGATTCAAGTTCGATTGGACTATCAAACGCATTAAATTTATTAGTCAACAAAGATAGCGCTATTTGATTGGAATCAGGTAGTGTTGATAATGTTAAAGATAATTTAGAAGAAGCTATGAGTTTGATTAAGATAAATTTAAATGAAATTGTAAATAACGGTGCATCAATTTCTTTTGATATTTCAAAAGATTTAAAAGTTTTGGCTGAGATAATAAGGTTTGTAAAAACAATGGTTATTTATATTGATAGTTATAGTTTTGAACAAATGACAGATAATTTTCTAAATAGAAATGATGTATTAAAAAATAGAAACACTTTAAAATTTACAATTGATAACAGTTATAACACTATCAATATAAAAAAACTGACAGGTATTTTAAATATTATGGTAAATGATGTTGATGGTAAAGGAGAAATAGTTTTTAAAAATTTATTAGCAGTGTTGATGGGTGGAACAGATACAGGATTATTTGCTCCTAATGTTGCTATTGCCATTGGACCTAAAATGTCGCACGATGCTTATGGTTTCTTAATAGGAAATGTAGCTGTAGGTCTAATGGGGGGTGAAGCTGAAATGGAACTTCCAGAAGGGTCACCTCTTGCGAAAATATATTTAGATAGTGCTGTTAGATCTTTCATAACTTATGGGTTGGCATCTTCATTTGAAAAACCACAAGCCAATTGAGATACAGGTGCTGGTGTTACTGCAATTGCATTAAGCGCACTATTAGACGATCCAACAGCAGCTGATGTTTTAGCTCCATATTTACAAGCAGTTGTAGATAACGGAGATAGAACAAAATTTGAATCAGATTGATTAGCATATATATGATCAAATAATAATCAACTTTTAAATTTTTCAATTAAAAATCTATTATCATTACCTTTAAGTGAATTACTTTCTCTTTTTGGAGGGGAAACTGAAGGTAAATTTGATAATGTTGTATCATCAATTTTTGATTTCTTTACTAGAAAAAGTCTTAAAGAAATAATTAACAATTTAAATTTAGAAATGAATTCTTTAACAAATGAACAATCAACCATTGATTTTAATGAAATAGCTAAAATTTTTGAAACTATTGGTGAAAAAATAGAGGAAGCTATAGCTAATCCAAAAGATTTTTGAAAAATATTAGGATATAAAGGAACTGGAGATTATGAAGAAAATTCTGCATTTGATTTATTGTATAAGTTTTTATCTAAATCAAAATGAATAGAATCAATCGCAAAGGTTGTAAATGTTTATATGCGTGAATATAATATGCAAGTTACTCAATTAAATTCTGCAGCCAAAACACTTTTTGATAGTTTGAATGTTACTAAAGAAAGTTCAAGTAATGATAAATTTGTTTATTCTGTTACTGATGGAAAAATTACAAATAAATTCGAAATTACTTTAACTGGTCAAACTGGTAACAAAGTAATAAAATCAATTACATTATTATAATTATTGTAAAAAATCTTTTAATAATTAAAAGATTTTTTATTTATTTTTTATTTATTGAAATTAATCTTATAATATTTAAGTATCAATAATAAAGGGAGAGAAAAAAATGAAAAAATTATTAAGTTTTTTAGGAGCTATAACTATTACAGCTTCTGCTTCGGCTACTGTTGTAGCTTGTGGTAAACCCGCGGGTCAAAAACAAAACGAAATTGCAACTGACGGATTAAGTCAAGTTATGCAAGATTATTCAAAATTATTATTTTTAAATCAAAACGAAATAAATGGAGTTCATGTAAGTTCTAGTTCTTATTTAAAAGTGAATTTGATGAACCAAAAACTATCAAGTCTTGGAATGGACAAATTAGCTATAAATGAAGGTTTAGATTCAAATGCAACTTACAATGATGTTGCAAACAAATACTTTGATGTAAATAATTTGACATCAGGTGTGACAGTTTCAGATAACATTTACCAAGGTGGGGTTGAAAGTTTAGAAAATCAAATGGATTCTACAATAGCCACTTTATTAGGGCAATTAACTAATATTACTAATCCTTCTGGTTTGTTGTCTTTATTAACTTCATTTGATATGGAACAAATGTTAGCACCAGGAGGACTTTTAGAAAGTTTTAAAGATGTTTTATCTAAGGATAACCTACAGTTATTAGAAAATGCATTTTCAACAGATGTATATGTTGGAATGACAATGCAACAAACAATGGATTCAAGTGTTATTGGACTTGCAAATGCATTAGACCAATTAATGGGCGAAGGAAAATTAAACTTAGAATATTCTAAAGAAAAATTAGAAGCAAATTATAAAACAGCTATTTCATCAATTGGAGAAAATGTTGGTGGATTATTAAGTGGTGAAAAATCAATAAGTTTTGATATTGCTACAAATATTCCTGCACTTGCAGAAATTATTAGATTTGTTAGAACTATTTTAATAAATCTTAACCAATTCGGTGATCTTACAACTGAAACTATAAAAACAAAAAAAGAAATTAAAGAAATTAGAAGTAAAACTTTTGATTCAAGTGACAATAAACTAAATCTAAAAAATTTAGTAAGTTCATTAAAATTCTTAGTTAATGATGATAACGGATATTACGTTATAAAAAATGTTTTAGCTTCATTATTTGTGTCAGTTGAAGATACAGGCGTTCTGGGAGGAGTATCTCCGTTTGAAGAATATAACGAGGGAAATGATGGTTATGCTGATTTATTAGCATCTATTTTAGAAAAAGTAGCTGGAATGGAAACTGTAGATACAGGGATGGACGAACCTTTTATGGAAATAGACTTAAGTACCGTTTATATAAAAGCATTTATTAGGGCGTTTATAAATATTGGAGCTTATGGAGCAGATGATAGTATAGGAGCTGGATTTGTATTATCCGCATTAGCATATGAAGATACTCTTGAAGAGGGGATTATTAAAGATTTAGTTTCAAAAATAAACGGAGGTTTATATGAAGGAGCTTATACGGTAGGAGCAGAAGTTAGTGAAGAATATCAAAGCTTTATAGTGGACTGAGTTTCATATCTTTGAACAAACGATAATAAAGAATTAAACTTTAATCTTAAATCTTTATTAGATCAACCTTTAAGTGGTTTGATGAATTTATTTGGTGGAACAACAAATAAATTTGATAATATTACATCATCAGGTTTTGATTTCTTAACAAGTAAAAGTTTAAAAGAAATAGTTAATGACTTAGATGCACAAATGGTTGAACTAACAGATGAGCAAGCTACAGTAGATTTTGGTGAATTAGCAAATATAATTGGAGAAATTAAAAATAAAATTGATGATGCTCTTGCAAATCCAAAAGATTTTTGAAAAATTTTGGGTTATGAAGGTAAAGATAAATATACACCAGGTTCTGCCTTTGATTTATTAGATAAGTTCTTAAAAAAAGCTGGTTGATTAGAATCTGTTGGTAAAGTTATTGATAGTTATTTGAGTGTTTATGCAGGTAAAATCAGAAAATTAAATACTGATGCAAAAACATTATTTAATAGTTTGAATGTTACTAAAGAAAGTTCAAATAATGATAAATTTGTTTATTCTGTTACTGATGGAAAAATTACAAATAAATTCGAAATTACTTTAACTGGTGAAACTGGAAACAAAGTAATTAAATCAATTGCATTATTATAAAAAAACTAAAAAATCTAACCTAATGGTTAGATTTTTTCTTTTTTATCAGTATGCAAAAGGTTTTTTAATATTTAAAACAACTTTTAGATTTTATTTTTTGATAACGCATACCTTTATAATGATAAATAAGAAGAGGAGAAAATAAATGATTGCCAAATTTAAAGAGTATTTCACAAAGAAAGTGAAATTGAAGATAATAGTATTTTCGATTATTTCGGGATGCCTATTATTATTGAGTATTTTGATGATGGTTCCAGGAGTGGGACTTGAATCAAAAAGTTTCATTGACAGTATTGAAACACAAATAAAAAAAATTATGCCAAAAGGTACTTATATTATTAAAGGGGACAGTGCAACATATAATACTATGATGGAAAATGTTGTTAGAGGTGCATACCAAACTGATGCAACTTCAACATTAAATTCAAACGAAATGTCACCAGAAGATTATGATGCAGCATTAAAAGCTTATTCAGAATTTGCAAACACTTGATATTTAAATAGATGAGAAAATGCAATAAAAGAACAAAAAGATCTAGACTTATATGATTTAGGGATGGATTTAGTTAAATTTGATAAAGCAGTATCAACAGAATTTCTAAGTTACGGTTATGTACATGCAGGAATTGCTTGATTTTTCCATCCTGGAGGAATTAAAGATATCTTTTCAAAAGAAAGATATAATGATGCTTTAAGAAATCAAACTATGATTGACCAAGAAGTATATGATGAAGCACTTAATTATGTGGTTCCAGGTACAAATGTACCAAATATAAATAAATCATTGGGAACTTTATTATTGAATAATAAAACATGATTTTTAAATTACCAAATTGAAAACATTAAATATGGTTTTAATGTAATGGGGGTAAATGTATTTGAAGATTCAAATCTTAGTGTGTCTACAATGCCTAAAAGTTCAATGGATATATCTGAATTATATATGCCAAACTTTACATCTACTCTGCAAGTTTTAAGAGCAGGGATTGTTATGTTTTTTATTTACATTGGATTAATTTTACCTTTATATATTTATGCAATGGTAATGCTAATTAAAAATAGAAAAGAGAAAGGATAGTTATGAGAAAATTACTTGGTTTTTTAGGTGCGTTAAGTTTAACTGCAACATCTACAATTACAGTTGTTGCTTGTACACCAACGCAAGGAAAAATTAATACTAATTTTGATTTGAGTATTGGGATTCATATAGATAAAAGCAAAGCGCAAGATACTAGTTCTGATAAAAATGAACATTTAGGTGTTTCAAACTTTTTTACATTGGGAGATAGTTTGAGCGACCAAAACGGAATAACAACACTTCTTAAAAATAAATTAGGGGTTAATTTACAAATGGCGGGAGAATATAAAAATGGTTTTAGTAATGGACCAACAACTGCTGCTATTATCAATGAGAAATTAAAATTCACAACTGAAGAATTTAGTGCTGCAAACATTGTTCAAGAGGATGCACCAATTAGTAAAGGTGACAAAAATGTTTGAGGTAAAAATTATTCAGTTGGAGGAGCTACTGCCATGACTCAAACTGGGGTTGCAGGTATGATTATCAATGATTCAAGAATTGATTTACAAGCAGAAGCTTTAGTTAAACAACAAGTCATTCATGATGATGATATGGTTTTATTTGAAATTGGAGGAAATGACTTATTTGCATTAATTGATAATGCAATAAATGATCCTTCAATGCAAGTTAGCATATTGAATGAAGCAATGGCAAATATTAAAAATTCAATCTTTACACTTCTAAATAATGGTGTAAAGAAATTAGCAATTTTAACACCACCAAATCTTGAGTTTGTTCCAAAATATAATGAAACAACAGATGAAGATAAAATGGAATTTATTCAAAGAATTGGTAAAGAATTTAATGAAAAAATGTTAAATGTAATTAATGAAGCTAAACAATATTATGAAAATAATATTTATGTTTATGGATTATATGAAAATTTTGAATCTATCTTAGATGGATTTAAAGAAGAAGTTGGAACTGGTGCAAACATTACGGATAAAAGTACAACACCAGTTGGTAGTTGAGAAAGCGACTTAATTCAAGGTAAATCTGAAATTAAAATGGAAGTTCAAGCAATTAAAGGTGTTGATATGGATAAGTACTTCTTCACAGATGAAGTACACCCTACAAAAGTAGGGCATGAATATTTTGCTAATTTATTTTTCGAAGAATTGAAAAGTAAATTTAATTTATTAGGAGATGAATAGAATGAAAAAATTATTAGGAATTTTAGGAGCAGTTTCATTATCTGCTTCTGCATCAGTGTCTGTTGTGGCGTGTTCTTCACAAAGACCAAACTTATTTAATGATGAAATTTCACAAGATACATTATCAAAATTAATGTCTCAATATGCAAAAGTTTTGTTTATTAACCAAAATGGAGCTGGAGATTCTGGGTTACACATTAGTCCGGGTGAAATTTTTAACAGTAAAATTAAATCACAATATTTAGACAAATTAGATTTAACAAAATTTGATAAGTCTTTAGAAATTTCAGATACAACTAGATTCCAAGAACTTGGATCTAATTATCTAAACTTTGATAAATTATCAAGTGAATTATCTGTAAGTGAAGATATTTATCAAAATGGTGTTATGTCAATGGAAAGTTCAGCACCCGATATTTTAAAAACTTTAGCTGAAAATGCACCAACTTTATTATCTGCATTAGCAAACCCATCAGCATTAGCTGGAATTTTAGAAAAATTTGATATGAGTAGTTTATTATCACCAGATATTGCGCAAGTATTTGGAAAAGTTCTAACAAATGAAAATATGCAATTGATTGAAAATGCATTTAGCAATGAAGTTTATGCAAATATGTCAATGCAACAAGCCTTAGATTCAAGTGTTATTGGTCTTGCAAATGCTTTGGAAAACTTAACAAATCCTTCTTCAGGAGTTTGAATTGAATACACTGGATTTAGTGATTCAAATATGAGTGAACAATTGGAAGCAAATTACCAAAAAGCTATAGGTTCTTTATCAGGAGTAATTGGTGGTTTAATAAGTGGCACTAAATCAATTAATTTTGATTTAATTAAAAATTTACCAGCAATTGCTGAAATTATAAGATTTATAAGAACATTATTAGTGTATTTAAACCAATATACTTTTGATGATTATACAAATGGAATAATTAAGGTTAATAAAGTTGAAACTGTGAGAAGTAAAAAAATGCAAGATGTTGCTAATGAAGTGGACTTAAAACCATTATTACAATCTTTAAAATACATGGTAAATGATACTGACAATAATGGAGCAGTTGTAATCAAAAACTTATTAGCGGTAGTTGCAGGTTCTGTTAAAACCACAAACATACAAGAAAACTATGATGGTGGACATGATGGATTTGCAGACTTACTGGGTAATGTTGTTGTAAATATAGCTGGTATGGAAAGTATTAGTGTTAATGTTTCTGGTCTTAATTTAGAAATAAATCTTAAATCTGTTATTAGAGCGGTTTTAAACTACTGTGTCGGAACTTCTACTGGAGAGGGTGATTGAAAATCTGATTCACTAATGAATAATGTAATAAAAGCTATTTTTGGGTTAGTTAATGATCCGATGATTGCTGAAACAATACCTCAACAACTTTTAGACTTATTAATAGGTATTTCTGATGCTGGTGATGCATCTAAATTTTCAGATGACATAATTGGATATCTATGAAATCAAAGTGATGAAACAATTGGATTTTCAATTAAAACACTGCTTTCAACTCCAATGGCATCAATTCCAAGTTTACTTGAACCATTATTGGGTGGTTCAAGTTCAGAATCAAGCAAACTGGGATATGATGTAAGTACTTCATCAGAATTTGACTTTATTTTAGGTAAAAGTATAAAAGATATTGTCAATGACTTAAGTGAAGCTGTTGATAAATCTAAAAATACAAAAATGGATTTTGATGGACTTACAAAAGTTATTAAAGCAGCTAGAAAAGATGATGCTTTGGTAAAAGGGTTAAGTGACCTTAAAAACTTATTTAAATATCTAGGTATTGAAGATGGAAAAGTTGTGGCTGGATCAGTTTTAGATGAACTTTCAAAAAGTGTTGGAACTTGAGATTGACTTGCAAATGTCTTGGAGGTTTTAGGAAAATACATGAATAGTGGAAGTGATCTTGGAAAACTTGCATCTGATGCACTAGAAAATATATCAGTTACAAAAATTGATAAAAAAGGTGTAAATGATTTTGTCTATACAGTAACTGATGGTGAAGATATTTTAGATAGATATGAAATCACTTTAAAACCATATAAACAAAAATTAATTATTGATAAAATAACTTTGGTTAAATAATTTTTTAAAAATTCTCATTAAATTGAGAATTTTTTTTTCACTTTATAAGTTTGTTTTTATAAAATTTTTTTAAATATTAAAACAACTTTTATAAATCAACAATATTTGAAATAGTTATTTAGAATAATTTAGTAAGGGAGATAAATTATGTTAACTAAATTTAAAGAATATTTCACAACTAAAGTGAAACTAAAAATTATTATTTTTTCAGTGTTATCAGGATTGCTATTTTTATTAAGCTTTTTAATGATAGTGCCTGGAATGGGACTGGAATCAAAAAGTTTCATTGATAGTATTGAAACACAAATTAAAAAAATTATGCCTAAAGAAACATATGTAGTTTCTGGAAATGACCCGGCATATAATGAAATGATGAACAATGTAATCCAAGGTGCTTACTTGACAGACGTTCAATCAACTCTTAATTCATATGACACAGAACCTGGTGAATATGCAGCGTTAAGAGAACAATATGAAAAATTTGCAAAAGATTGATATCAAAAAACTTGAGGTGATCATGTTGCAAACAAGAAAGATCTAGACCTATATGATTTAGGAATGGACTTAGTAAAATTTGATAAAGCAGTATCAACTGAATTCTTCAGTTTTGGATATGTTAATGCAGGAATTGCTTGATTCTTCCATTCTGGAGGAATCAAAGATATCTTTTCAAAAGAAAGATATAATGACGCATTAAGAAATCAAACAATGGTTGACCAAGATGAATACAATAAAACTGTTGTTGTAACTTCTTCTGGAATAGAACTATCAAATGTTAGTGCTTCAAAAGGGGCAATGTTATTAAATAATAAAACTTGATTTTTAAATTATCAAATTTCAAATATTATTTATGGATTTGACGCAATGGGACACAATGTCTTCAATGACCCAAACCTTAGTGTAGAAACAATGCCAAAAAGTTCAATGGACATATCAGAATTATATGTGCCAAACTTTACAGGAACTTTACAAGTATTGAGAGCAGGAATTGTATTATTCTTAATCTACATGTGTTTAATCTTACCTCTATATATCTTTGCAATGGTAATGTTAATCAAAAATAGAAAGAAAGGTAATTAATAATGAAAAAATTATTAGGAATTTTAGGAGCACTAGGTCTTACAACTTCAACAGCTGCAACTGTTGTTTCTTGTACACCAGCTCAAGCAGATATCGATCTTTCTGTTAATCACGCAATTGGTAACGATATTGATAAAACAAATGCGAAAAACACAGGAGATGATGCTTCTAAACATTATGGATTTACAAACTTCTTCACTTTAGGTGATAGTTTAAGTGACCAAAACGGTATTACTACATTAATTAAAAATAAACTTTCAATAAGTATTGAAATGGGTGGAGAATACAAAAATGGATTTAGTAATGGTCCTACAACTGCAGCATTAATTAACAATAAATTAAACTTTAACGATGAAGAATTTAGTGCAGCAAACATTGCTCAAAAAGATGCACCAATTAGCAAAGGTGAAGAAAAAGTTTGAGGTAAAAACTATTCAGTTGGAGGAGCTACTGCTATGACACAAAGTGGAGTTTCAGCAGCATTTATAAATGACTCAAGAATTGATTTACAAGCACAAGCATTAATCCAACAACAAGTTGTTGGTGCAAATGATCTAGTTATGTTAGAAATTGGTGGAAATGATTTATTTGCGATGATAGATAATATGAATAACCCCTCAAAACAAGTGACTATTATGAATGAGGCACTTGCAAACATTCAAAAAGCAGTTTACACATTGCTTAACAACGGTGTAAAAAATATTGTATTTTTAACACCTCCAGATTTAACAATAGTTCCAAGATATGTTAACGCAGGAGAAGAAATTCTTAACTTTGTTGATAAAATTGGACACGAATTTAATAAAAAAATTATAGCTATTTTAGATGAAGCAAATAAAGCAAATGACAACAATATTTACATTTACGATTTATTTACAGAATTTAAAACAGTAATTGAAAAATTTAAAGTAGTATCAGAAAACAAAGTTGTTGATAAAGAGTTTGCTTCAAGTAATGCATTTGATTTATCAAAAATTGATATAAGTGATATTCAAAACTTTAAATTAGAAGCTACTAAATTAGAAGAAAATAGTGATAAAAATATTGAAGACTTCTTCTTTATTGATCAAGTTCACCCTACAAAAGCAGGGCATGAATTTTTCTCAGAAATCTTCTTTAAAGCTTTACAAGAGCATTATGACTTTAAGGAGGTTAAATAATTATGAAAAAACTTTTAAGTATTTTAGGAGCTATGAGTATTACAGCATCAGCATCAGCTAGCGTTGTTGCTTGTGGACCTGCAAAAGTTACAAATTTATATACAGACAATGTTTCTCAAGAAACTATTGCAAAATTAATGTCACAATATGCAAAAGGTCTATACTTAAACCAAAACGGTGAACAAACAACTAAAAGTCATATTAGTTCAAGTGAAGTGTTTAATAATATGGTTAAAGACCAATATTTAGATGACTTAGGATTAGAAGGTTTTGATGAAAGTTTAGGAATTTCAAAATATACAAGATTTAACGAAGTTGCTTCAAACTTTATAAATACTGAAAATCTAACAAGTAAAGTTGAAGTTAGTGAAAGAGTTTGACAAGGTGGAGTGGTTTCTATGGAAAACCAAGTACCTGAATTACTTCAATCAGTTGTTGATATGGCACCATCATTAATTGGAGCTCTAGCAAACCCTGCAGCATTAGCGGGAATGCTTGAAAATCTAGATATTAGTGCATTTATTCAACCAGAAGTTTTAAAGGTTATGGCAAATGTTTTAACTGAAGAAAACTTCCAACTAATTGAAAATGCATTTAGTAACGATGTTTATGAAAACATGAGTGTTCAACAATCATTGGACTCAAGTGTTATAGGACTTGCAAATGCAATGGCAAACTTAACAGGAACTGGAACTGATAAATTTATTCAATCTTCAGGGTTCGACAAAGATACTCTAGATACAGATTTAGAAACAAATTATAATCTTGCAATAAATTCATTAATTAAATCTATTGGAGGATTTATGGGTGGATCTGTTTCGATCAAATTTGACTTGGTTGAAAGTGTTCCGGCTGTTGCTGAAATATTAAGATTTGTAAGAACTTTACTAGTTTATTTAAACTCATTTACTTATGAAGATTACACAAATGCAGAAGGTGTTAAAGCTGTAGATGTAAAAACCAAAAGAGATACAAGTATGAATGAAATAGATAACACAACAGATATAAAAAAATTACTAGATGTATTAAAATATATGGTTAATGACCAAGATGGCAATGGTGTTGTTGTATTAAAAAATGTACTTGGAATATTGGCTGCAACTTCTTCATCTGTTGCTTGTGTTGTGTCAGAAACAGTTCCTAATACAGGTGTATATCCGAGTGAACATGCTGCATTTGGGGATTTAATAACAAAAATTTTATTTGCAATGACAGGAATGAGTGAAATAGTTGAAGCAAACCCAATTCCATCTATACCAAGTATGGTTTTAAAAGTTAACGTTAAATCATTCTTAAGAGACCTAATTAATTCAGGTGCAAATATGAAAGGTAAATCATCTGCAAATTGAAGTGTATCTTCTCAAACAAACCAAGTTTTAACAGGAATGTTTGCAAATACTTCATTGGTTACTGAACCTTTAAAATCAATTTTAGAAGCTATAAAAGAAAAAGGAGATTCAACAACTTTTAAAAATGATTGAGTAGCATACTTATGAGACAATGATAATGAAGCTTTAAACATGTCTATTAAAGGTATGTTAGATCAACCGTTATCTGGATTAATGTCTTTATTTGGAGAAACTGAAGTTGCTAAAAAATTAGGATTTGATGTTAAAACTTCAACCGCATTTGATTTCTTATTAAACAAAAGTCTTAAAACAATAGTTAACGATTTAAGTGCAGCTGTAGATACTGCAAAAAATACTGAATTTAATTTTGATGATATTACAAAAGTAATTCAAGCTTGTAGAAAAGATGATGCTTTAGTTAATGCATTAAGAGACCCAGAAAACTTAATGAGTCATTTAGGGCTAGTTGATGGAAAAGTTATTGAAGGTTCAGTGTTAGATGTTATTTCAAAAACTGTTGGAACTTATGATTGATTAGTTAAAGTTCTTCAAGTAATCCAAGGTTACTTAAATGAAGGAAATAATTTAGCAAAATTAGTTAAAGATCAATTAAAAGAAATTAAAGTCGAAACAACTATCAAAGGAACAAATACTTTTGTTTATACAGTTTCTCAAGGTGATGTAACAAACACATTCGAAATTGCTATGAAACAAGTAAAAAACAAATTAGTTATTGATAAAATTACTTTAGTTGACTAATTTATTAAAAACAAATCATACAAGATTTGTTTTTTTATTTGTTTTTTTTATAATTCTTAACAATAAATGCAAAATTTTAAAAAAACTATTAAATTTCACTCTTTTTTAGTATAATAAAACTAATCTTTATATATATGCCTCAGGTATTTATATAAAGGTAAAAACGGAAAATATGAGGTGACAGAGTATGATCGGAATAATTTCGACAGCTTACTTTACAGTTAAAGACCGTCCAGGTATTAGAACTGTAAGAAAATACTGATGAAGAAACATGGTTATTCAACACGTTAAGTACAGAGGGAAATTCTTTGTAATAGCTACAATTGGGTATGGTAAAGCAAATGCTGCTATGGCAATTACTTACTTAATGGAAGAGTATCCAGGATTAGAAACAGTACTAAACGTTGACTTAGCTTTATCAACAAATGACAAATTTGATACTACTGACACTGTTATGTCTACAAAATTTATTTATAGAGATGCAGACTTAACAGTTTTCAAAGATATTAAATATGGACAAATCGTTCACGAACCAGAAGCATTTACATTCAATACAGAGTTCGTAAACCAAGTTAAAAACTTCAAATTAGGAGTTTCTGACGGAATTGTTGGGACAGCAGATATGTTGATCTACAACTCAAAACAATTTAAAGAAATGGTTGACAAATACGGTCAAACTATTGACGTAATTGATACAGAAGCTGGAGCATTAGCTCAAGTTGCTAAAAAATCAAGTGTAAACTTCGTTGCAATGAAAATTATGTATAACAATGCATTATCACCATGAGACAACGATCCTCTACACAAATTTAAAATTTACGAAACAGCTAATACTTTAAAATACTTATTAGCTAGATTATTTAACTTATTATCATCAAGATATGTTCTTGACTTTACAAAAAACACAAATGATGAATTAGAAATTATTAATGAATTATTTGAATTAGAACATGATGCTTGAGTAAAAAGATTCAAAAAAGATGTTGTGTCACTTATCTCAGGTATGGGACCATCATTAATGTTAGTTGACAAAAAAGGTATTAAACCTGAAGCAGTTGACATTGTTGAAGTTATGAAAGCAAAAATCGAAGACGAAGGTCCTTCAAAAGTAATCTTAGGGGAAGATGAATGAAAAAATGCTCCTAAAAAATGATTACGTAAATTAATGTTCTTACAAAACATCCACGTAAACGATGATGAATTATTATGAAATAAATCAGCAAAATACGACATCAAAACTGGGAAAATTAACTCAATCGAAGATGTTGCTAAAGCAATCGCTGATCGTTCTCAAGACAAATCATCATATACTTATGATGGAACAACTGTTAACAACAAACACTTACTAGTTGCTTGTGATGCAGCAATTTCATTCTACATTACACACAACGAAACTCACGAGTTTGTTGAAAGCAGAAAACAAGGTTCAAAACTTGTAGCTAACGAATTTACAAAATACTTAAATGAATTATTAGCTGAAGTTGAATCACCATTTGAAAAAATTGTAGTTTATGTTAAAGTTCCAGCAATGGGAGCTGTAAAAATCCCTGTATTTGTTGAAACTAAATCAAAAGCTAACCAAGCAATCGTATTCAATGGTTACTCAGCAAAAGCTCAAAAAGACTTTACAGTTGTAGATATTACAAGAAATGACTACGACCCACTAAAAGTTGGATCATTCAAAGTTACAATTCGTTTAAAAGCTGAAAATTAATAAATAAAAATCACTTTCAAGTGATTTTTTTTATGCTCTAAAAAATGTTATAATCATTTCTAAAGGGTGACGTATATGGAAAAGAAAAATAAAAAAGTTATAGATGTTGATAAAGAAGCAGAACTTGCTTTTGAAGAACTTTTAGATCTTTCAACTTCAGAATTACAAGATATAGTTTTAGATCAAGAAACTAAAAAAAGAACTTCTAAAAAAAGTTACCTTAAAGTTTCAGATAAAGATAAATTAGGGCAAAACGATTTATTTAATATAATACAAAACGCAAAAAAACAAGAAGGAATAGTTAACAAGGAAATGTGAGTTGACGATTCTGTTGACGAAGAAAAAGCGATAATTGAAAAAGCAAAAGCAAAAGGTAAATCTGAATATGATTCAGATGTTTTAAGAGAATTAATTTTAAAAAGACAACAACAAAGAAGAAATACAAATGGTATGAGCGCATTTCTAAATAGTGTTAAAGATAAAAAAGATAACTACGATAAATAATTTTTTATAAAATAAAAAATTATTTATTTTTTATTTAAAAAAGTATTTTTGTAATACAATACTTTTAAGAAATAACAAATAGAATCGGAGAGCACCATGGAACCATTAAAAGATGAAAATCAAGAACTAGATAGTCAGGAAATAACAATTGATGAGTTCCACTCCAAAGAAGAACAAAAAGCAATGAAGAAGGTTGCAAGAACTTTAATTAAAAATGAAGGTAATGGACAAATTGACCTTTCTCACATAGAAAATAAAATTATGTCTAGAAGAGAACAAATTCTTTTAGTTCAAACTTATTTTAAAACTAAATTCTTCAAAGATTTAGCGATGCTTGCATTAGCTGCTTTGATCATGACAATATCATTTGACTACTTTATTTCATCAACTGGAAGAACTGGACTATTTCCTGCTGGGTTAGGTTCTGTTGCTCGTTTTCTAGCGATTCTAACATTTAATGATGATGTTTCAAAACAATCATCTTTCTACTTTATTTATTACTTTTTAATGAATTTACCTTTATTTGTTTTTGGATATATTAAATTGGGTAAAAAATTTACATATACCACTTTATTATTTATTGGTCTGCAAATTGCGTTTGACCAGATTTTACAATTAATTCCTTTTATTAATCCAACTTCATTTCACGTAATTGTAAATTACCAATTATTACAAGAAATTGGAAATTCTTGAAATTCTGGTATTTGATTATTTATTTTTGCAGCCCTTGGAGGGGTATTATTAGGGGTTGCATACTCTATAACTTATAAAATTGGTTCTTCAACAGGGGGTTCTGATTTTTTGACCATGTATTTTTCAAATAAAAAAAATACACCAATTGGTAACATAAACAGAAATGTTAATTTTTGTATTTTAGGAGTTGTAATTATTTTAAATACAGCAATTTTACCAATGGATATGATAAATGCTGACATTAAAATTAATGCTTTAAGTAATTTAGGATGAGAAAATGCTTTAAGCGATGGAACCATTGATAAAATGATCGATTTTGCAGTTAATCCTGCAAACAGAGTAGCTGTAATTGATGGTCAAATAAGTCCTGAATTCATTTTTAATCTTGGTTTAGATTCAGATGTAGTAACTCCAGAAAACTTAGCTGAAAATATTAAAAATATTTTCACAAAAGATGGGGCAAATCCAAGTTACCAATATAATTATTTAATTGAAATATTAACAAAAAAAGGGTTTGGAAATGAAATGTCAGGAGTTTCTGCTCTTAAAGTTAAAGTAATGTTTATGTTTGGACCAAGTTTATTTGCATCAATTGTTTTAGTTCTTTGTGTTTCTATGACAACAAATGCACTATATCCAAAATACAAAATTAGAACATTTTTGATTACAACAAACAGTCCAAAAGAAATGAACAAAACTTTATTGGATAAAGGATATCAAAATGATATTGTTTCTTGAGATGGAACTAACAGAATTAATAGAAACTACTTACACAGAAGTGTAATAATGGTTTCTATGTCTGTTATGAACTGGGATTTAATAGAAAAAGAAATATTCTTAGCAGATCCTCATGCAAAAATAAATGTTTTAAAAACTAAAGCTGTAAAAGGAATCTTTAACTATGAAATTAAAAAGAATGATGAAAGAGATATCATTCATAGACAAGTTGAAAGAGACGAAGTAGAGCTTGAAAAAATCAGACAAATTGCAATTGTTAAATATAATAAAGAAAATGAAAAGATTAACAAGAAAAGAAGTAAAAAAACTAAAAAGATTAGTAAAATTACAAATAAGATTGTTGGAAAAGATAATGATAAAAAAATACAATAAATTAAGATTTATTGTATTTTTTTTGTATAATAAATTGGTATGGTGATTATATGAGAGAACAGTACTTGTTAGAGGTTGTAAGCAAGATGTTAGACTTAAAACTAACAGAAATTAGGCAACAAATTAAAAATGTAACAATATATGACTTGTATAATTACGTAAAAAATATTATATTAAAGAATAATAAGATTAGGGATGTTAATGATGCTTCTTTTTACATAATGAACATAAAAGTAAATAAGCTATTTGAATATTTAAATGTCGAAACAATTATGGACAATTCAAATACAATAGAGATGGATTTAAAAATAATATTAGAGGGATAAGTGATTGTGATGAACAACCGCAAAAAATTAAAATTTAAAAAGAAACTTGCATTCAGTATAATGACAATATTTATTATATTGTCTTCATTGATTGTAGGAATTTTCTTTTCAACTCAACATTTTAGCGAAAATTATAAATTAGGAAGTGACTTTAAAGGATATTACTCAGCATTAGTAGCTGTTGATAATGCCAATGAAGAAACAAATAACGACGGACAACCAAATGGTAATGCAAAAACTGCTGCAAAAGTTTTAGAACAACGTTTGAACCCAATGGGTACAAACCAAATTCTTATTGAAACTGCTGGATTAAACTATTTAAAAGTTTTATCACCAGTTGATGCTTATGATAGCGAAACAACTTTCCAGAACCAGATCCAAAGAAATGGTGGAGCTATTTTATTAGATAGTGAATTTGCCGACTTACAATTTAGCGGTTCAGAAAGAAAAGGAATTAATGATTACTTTACATCAGCTAGTGCAACATCAGTTGCAACTTCTGGAGGTAAAAATCCAGCAATTTCATTCGAATTAAATGGAACTGAGTTTTCAAGTTTAATCTCATCAGAAGATAGCAATGGAGCTCAAACAAGTCCTCAAATGTCAATTATGATTGACGCTGACGGACTTTATAATGATGTTAGAAACTGATATTTACTAGTTGATAAAGATACTGAAGCTGAAAGAATAGAATCATACTACGATACTATAATCAGTCCTTTGGTTTCAAAATACAACAACAGCAGTACAGAAGCAGCTGTAAAAAATGTTTTAAATGACATGTTTACAGGTAGATATGAATCAAGAAGTACTGGGGCAAATACTTTCTATAGTTATATAAACCTATTAACTATGTCAGCTGATAGAAGTACTTGAATTGCTAATTTTACAGATTACGTTTCAAAAGGTTTTGAATATTTATCAAGCACTTCTAAATATGTATATGACCCTAATGCAAAAACAGAAGATTTTGCTGAAGGTGGAAAATATGCAGATGATATTTTCGGATACAATGGAACTGCATTGGCAACTGTTAATTTAGGAAATATTAAAGATGTATTCTCAAATGTTAATAAAACAATGTTAAATTCTATTTTTATTACTGATTCAATTACTAATCAATTGAATGTGAATGCAACAATTGAAAATGATTCAAAATTCATGACAAACAAATTTAAAAGTTATTTCTTACTTTTAAATAGCGCAGTAAGTTCTCAAAAAACACAAGGTTCAGCTGCATACATTAATGGAGATAAATTCTTTATTGAATTTGCAACTCAACCTGAATCAAGAGCAAGAGTTGGAGCTGCTGTATTTAATGCATCAACTCAGGGATACATATTTACAGTAAATAGTGTTTCAACTTTAAACCCTACAATCAACTCTGTAATGCTATCTACAGCGCTTATATTTATGGGAATTGTATTATTGGCACTAATTGTCTATGTTCTGTTTATGTACAGACTTCTAGGGCTATTTATGATCATTGTGATGTTGGCAATCTCAATGCTGACATTAATGTCAACAACATGATTTGGACTAACACTTGGACCAGAAGCAATTATTGGAACAATTATTATTGTTGCAATTAACCTAGAATTATTCTCAATGATCTTTGAAAATCTTAAATTTAACTTGTATGCAAAACAGAGAAATATTAAAACTAGTTTTAATATTTCAATGAAAGAAAACATAGCTCTGTCAATTGACGTATTAATTGCGTTAATTGTTCCAGCAATTTGTTTATTCTGAATTACTTCAAATGCAATTCAATCATTCTCAATTATTATTTTAATGGGAGTTTTATTCTCAATTACTATTGGAGTTTTAGTTGGATTTATATTAAATAAACTAACTATTTCTACAAATGTTTTCAACAATAGAAGTTGATTGGTAGCATTAAATACTGATTTTGCAAACCAAGGAAACCCATTGTTAAATTTCAAAATTAGAAATTTAAAAAATAAAATTGAAAAATTAGAAAAAAAAGCAGAGGCAAAAGATAAAATTTTATCTTTAAAAGAACAACTTAAATTATTAAATGAAAAATTAGAAATAATAAACAAAAAAATTGAGGAAAATCCTTCAAAAGTAGCAAACAAGGCTAAAAATAAAACTTTAGCAAAAATAGCAAAAGTTGAGAAAAAAATAGCAAAAGTTGAAGCAACAAAAAAACAAGTTAAAATAGAAAAAAAAGCAGAAGTAAAAGATAAAATTTTACCTCTAAAAGAGAAACTTAAAAAATTAAATGAAAAATTAGAAATCAGAAATAAAAGAGCAGATGAAAAATTTGCAAAAGCTACAAGTAAATCAAAAGAAAAAATTTTAGCAAAAATAGCAAAAGTTGAGAAAAAAATAGCAAAACTTGATGCAACTAAAAAACAAGTTAAAATTGTTAAGTTAGAATTAAAAATAGCTGACTATAACTATATTCTTGGAGATAACACACAACAAATCATTGAAAATGAAAGTGAAATTGTTTTAAGTACTCAAGATAAAGTTAAAGTTAAAGCTTATGAAAAAACAATTAAAAATGGATCAAAAATTATGGCAGTTGTTCTTATGGCAATTACTATAGTTGCTGCAACCATTGGGGCAGTATTTGGACCAAAATATGATTCATCATTTGGTAATAGAACAGAATATACACTTTGAGGTACAAAAATTGAAAAAATGTACTCAGGTATTGAAAACTCTGTAGAAGATCCTAAGGTTGATGCAGATTTTAGAGCGTTAGTTGCAAAAGAAGTTATTATAAGCAATGATGATACTGACTTTAACATGAACAGAGCTGTTGCAAATTACTTCTCATTATTATTAGATAGACCTGAAGTTGTAAATCAAATTATTGGTCCAGTTACTAATATTGAATACAAAGCACATAAATTCACAGTCTCATTTGGTAACAATTTCTCATTCAGTAACTCGTCTACAAATAATGATGAAAGTGAAATTGGTTGAATTAACTTATCTGTTATGACAACATCTGGATTCCAAAGTAGAGCAATAAAATCTATTTTCAATAGAATTGGAAATATTGCAATCAGTGATACTGGGGCTGGTGGTGACTTTAATAACCAAAATGAAGGATTTATTTCAAAAAGAATTAGAACTTACTCATTAAGAATATTGGTTATTCAATCAGCTTATGCATTACTTGCAATTGTGTTAGCATTAATTGTTTACATCTTAATTAGATTCAAATGAACATACTATATTGCTATGGTAGTTGGTATTGCATTAGCACCAGCAGTTACACTTGCAATTGCAGTTGGTTTACAATTCCCAATTGGAGTAAATACATTAATTGCACTAGCAGCAATTATGATCTTTATGTGTATTTCTCTGTTTATGGTATTTGGTAAAGCAAGAGCATTAATATCTACAAAAGATGAAAAAAGTATGATGAATTTCTTTAAAGAAGAAATTCAATACTCATTTGTAATCAAAGATGAAAAGAAAAAAATCAAAGATAAATTATTCTTAGATAAATCTGATTTAAAATTAAAATTAAAAAATAAAGAATTAACTAAAGAAGAAGTTAAAGCATTAAAAGTTGAATTTAGAAAACTTAAACATGCAGAATGAACTAAGTTTAGAGATGTTAAAAAAGAAAATAAAATCAAAATTAACAGAGTTTCAAAACAAAATAACTACTTAAAAGAAGTTATGGTTCAAACATTTAAATATGGAGCTATACGTACAATAATGTCTTCAATTTTATATGTAACTGTTTCAATATTATTGGCAGTTACATTAACACCGATCGCAACTTTTGGAGTAAGTATTGCAATTGGAGTTGTGCTAACTAACTTTATAATTCTATTCATTTGTTTACCAGTTTGAATTTACTTAGAACAAATAAGAATTAGAAACTACTTGACAAGAAAACGTTTCATCAATAACTTAAAAGTTTCTGGTGAAGAACAAATTATCGAAGGTGTAAATGATTAATATCTAGAATGGAAATAAAGCAATGGATTTAAAAAAATATATTTTAGACGTAGAAAACTTCCCAATTGATGGAGTAGTTTTCAAAGATATAACACCATTATTAAACAATGTAGAAGCCTTTAAATACACTGTTGATAAAATGGTAGAGTACGTTAAAGAAAAAGGTGCTGACGTAATTGTTGCACCAGAAGCTAGAGGGTTCCTATTTGCAAGTGCTGTTGCATATGCTGCAGGATGTAGATTTGTATTGGTAAGAAAACCTGGAAAACTTCCAAGAGAAGTGAAAGACGTTGAATATGAATTGGAATATGGTAAAGGTCACATCCAAATTCATAAAGATGACTTAAAAAAAGGAGATAAAGTTGTTATTGTTGATGATGTTTTGGCAACTGGAGGAACTATGAAAGCTATTGTTGAATTAGTTCAAGATGACCAAGCATCAGTTAACGGAATTGTATTTTTAGCAGATTTATCATTCTTACATGATCCAGAATTATTTAGCGAATATGATTCAAAAAGCTTAATTACTTATTAATTAAATGAAGGTTTTATACCTTCATTTTTTTTGACCAAAATTTTTTTAAAAAAATAACAGAAATAATTACCATAAAAAGGGGATTATTTTTCTATCACACTATTAGTTTGTGGAAAAAAATAATTAATGAATATATAATCAATTTATAAATTTAGATAAGTATTTTTTTTGGGTTTTTATAAGAATTGGGGTGTCAAATGAAATTAATGTTGAAATTTTTTGCTGTGTCTAGTCTTTTTGCTTCCCCAATAAGTTATGTAGCAGCTTGCGGTAAAAAAGCACCTCAAGAATTAGTTGGATTGACAACAATTAAAAATCAAATCAAAGAAAAACTAAGTAGAACAAAATTTGAGAGCGTCGAAGATTTAGTAAATGATCTAAATAACGAAGGTTCTCTTGTAGAAAATCAAATAATTGGTCTTGTAATTGGTGAAGAAAAAAATCCTGAACCAAAAAATTATTATGATTTACTTTATTTAAGAGCTGAGGTTACAAAAAACACAAATGATCATGTAACAATCTTTTATAAAGTAGTAGATTTTGATTACAATGATGGTGTAAAAATGATTTGAGGAGAAGAAAAATCAATAAGTTTTGAAGTTGATTTATTTGGAGAAACAAAACAACCTTATATTGTAAAACCCGAAGATCAAGAAATTGATGCAACTAAATCAATATCTTTAGATATTCAAGTAAATAATAAAACTGAAGGAAAAGCAATTGTTGCAAAATCCAATGATTCAAGTATTGCACAAGTATCATCTAATGGTAATCAAATTACTATTAAAGGTATTAAAGAAGGTCAAACAACAATTACTTTAGATTATGAATATGCAAAACAAGTTGAATTTAAAGTAAAAGTTAATGCTTTAGTTCCAATAATTGAACCAATAGTTGGTTTTGATATGTATGAAAATGAAACTAAACAAGTGGAAGTAAATATTACAAATCCAATCGGTTCTGAATTAAAAGCAAGTTCTGAAGTAACAACAGTTGTTGGAGTTGAAGTGAGTGGACAAAGACTTACTTTCAAAGCCAATGGAATTGGTGAATCAAAAATTACATTAGTTTATGCTGGAGCTAAAAATGTAACTTTCACAGTAAAAGTTAAAGAAAAAGTTGTAGATCCAGTTATTATTTCACCAGGAAACCAAGAAGTTAAAGTTGGAAATAAAATAACTAAAACTATTACTATTCAAAATCCAACATCAGCTCAATTACAAGCTGATGAAGTAAATGGAAATGGTGCAGTAAAAGTATCGGTTAGTGGAAATGATATAACTATTGAAGGGTTAAGTGCAGGGACTTCAACAGTAAACTTGTCATATACTGGAGCAAATACTGTTTCTTTCATGGTGACAATTTTACCAAAAGACCCAGTTATAAATCCCATAAATGATATAACTATTGAAAAAGGTACAACAAGAGAGGTTTCTGTTGTAATTCAAAATGAAGTTTCAGGTTCAACATTAAATGCAACTTCAAGTGATCCAAATATTGTGGAAATTGCAGGAGTTAGTGGAAATAAAGTAATTTTAAATGCTAAAGAGGTTGGTGAAGTTACAATTACTTTAAGTTATCCAAATGCAAGTGATGTTACATTTAAAGTAACAGTGTCTGAACAACCACCAGTTGTTGTGCCACCAGTAATTAATAAACCAAACGATATTGCTATAAAAGTTGGGCAACCTGATGAAATTATGAATGTTTCTATTGATAATAAAGTTGATGGAGTTCAATTAAATGCAAAATCAGATAATGATGCAATTGCTACAGTAAATGTTAACGGAGATAACTTAACAATTCATGCTGTAAACAAAGGAATGGCAAAAATCACTTTAACTTATAACGGTGCAGAATCAAAAACATTCAATGTAAATGTATTACCAAAAGACCCAATAATCGATCAAGTTGAAGATATTTCATTGGTTGAAGGAGAAGAAAAAGAAATAACTATTAATATTCAAAATCCAATCGATGGTCAAAAAATAGTTTCATCTACCTCAATGAGTCTGGTAGCTACTGTAAATGCAAGTGATAATGTTGTTACGATTAAAGCTGTTAAAGTAGGTGTTGCAAAAATAACTATTGGTTACTCTGATGCAACAGATATGTCATTTAATGTTACAGTTATTGAAAAAGAAACAGAAGTAATTCCTCCAAGTTTAACAAAACCTGACAAGGTTTCTGTAGAAGTTGGACAATCAGTTTCAGTTGAAATTAAAATTAATAATCCTATTGAAGGACAAAGTATTTTTGCAACTCCAAAAGATAACACTATTGCAAATGTGAGTGCTAGGGATAATAAGATTGATGTAACTGGAGTTAAAGAAGGAACAACAACAATTAAAGTTGATTATGAAAATGCAGAATCAATAGAATTTGAAGTTGAAGTTTTACCTGAAAAAATTGAAGATCCTGTAATTACTGCTCCAAAAAATATTTCTCTTCAAACAGATGAAGAACAAACTGTTAAAATTGAAGTAAAAAATCCAATTGATGGTGAAAAAATTTCAATAAATAATAAAAACTCAGATATTGCAGAAACTACTTTGATTAATGATTTTGAATTTACTGTTAAAGGGATTTCTGTAGGAAGTACAACACTAGTTGTGAGTTATAAAAATGCACAAAGTGTAGAAATTAAAATAGTTATTACAGAAGAACCAATTATAAAACCAATTATAAAACCAGTTGAAGATATAGCAATTACTGAGGGAGAATCAACTTTTGTTAAACTGGAAATTGAAAATAAAAATGATAAATTTAATGTTGAAATTGATAATTCAAATAGTGAAATTGCCGAAGTTAAACCTACTGGTGAAACTTTAGATGTAAAAGCATTAAAAGTTGGAACAACTGAAGTGACTATTTCATATGGAATAGCAGATACAGTTAAATTTAAAATAACAGTTGATGAAGATAATCATGAACCAAAAATTGTTATGTTAGATACTTATTACATGGTAAAAGGTGATGAAACAAAAGGGGTTATTGATATAAGAAATCCAAAAACTGATGCTAAATTGGAGGCTGAAAGCAATTCTACAAATGTTGAAGTAAAAGAAACTTCAGAAAATACAATAACATTAAAAGCTATTGAAGAAACTGAAGAACCTGCAGTTATTACAATTAACTATGTTAAAGGAGATGAAATTTACGATTCAGTTGAAATAAACTTGATCGTAGAAAAAGAACTCTTTAAAGGTGAAGTAAATGTTATTGATGGTGAAAAATGAAGTGTAAAAGTAACTGAAGGTGAAAACTACGAGATTAAATTCAAAATAGCCAAACCTTTATTTGGTAGAGAAGTTAAAGTTAAAGTATTCACTTGAAATGATAGTGAAAACATTGATGATTTAGCTTCGGTTGAGGTTAGAAATGGAGTTTTAGTTTTAAAAACTAGAGTAACTGGAAAAACCGGAATTAATGTTGTTTTAAGATGATATTATGACGAAGATTTAGATGAAAATATTATTGAAGATATAGGAATTGAAATCAAAAGTAAAACTGAAGAACAATCATAAAATAGAGTATTTACTCTATTTTTTTATCTTGCCTTAGTTTTACCTATATTTTTTGTTAAAATAAGACAATAAATATAATTATGGAGATAAAAAAAACATGAAAAAAGCACAAGTTTTGATATTGGACTATGGAAGCCAATATACTCAGTTACTCTCTAGAAAAGTGAGAGAACTCAATATTTACAATGAAGTTTTAAGTTTTGAAACAACTGCAGAAGAACTTAAAGAATATAAAGATTTAAAAGGAATTATATTATCTGGTGGACCTTCAAGTGTATATGAAGAAGATTCATATGGAATTGACCAGGAAATATTTAACTTAAATGTTCCTATTTTAGGAGTTTGTTATGGAATGCAACTTATTGCTGAAAAATTTGGTGGTAAGGTTGAAAATGCTGATGCAAAAGAATTTGGAAAAGCACAATTACATTTTGATAACTTTGAAAATAAATTATTTGAAGGATTAAATGATCATAAAAATGTATGAATGAGCCATGCAGACCATTTAACCAAAATTCCAAATGGTTTTATTCAATTAGCACACTCAGATTCATCAATTGCAGCTATTGCAAATATTGAAAGAGAAATTTATGCTATTCAATTTCACGCAGAAGTTACTCACAGTGAAGAGGGTATGCAAATGTTACAAAATTTTGTTTTCAAAATTTGTAACGCACAAAAAGATTGAAATATGAATAGTTTTATCGAACATCAAGTTGAAGAAATTAAAAATATTGTAAAAAATGAAGAAGTTATTTTAGGGTTAAGTGGTGGAGTTGACTCTAGTGTCGCTGCTGCCTTAATTTCAAAAGCTATAGGTAAACAATTAACTTGTATCTTTGTAGATACAGGTTTATTAAGAAAAAATGAAGCAAAAAAAGTAATGGAAAATTACACTAAGTTATTTGATTTAAATATTAAATTAATAGATGCTTCACAAAGATTTTACTCAGCTTTAAAAGGTATCAGTGAACCTGAAGAAAAAAGAAAAATTATTGGTAGAGAATTTGTTAATGTCTTTAATGATGAGGCTAGAAAAATGCAAAAAGCTAAATTTTTAGCTCAAGGAACAATTTATCCTGATGTAATTGAATCTTCTTCAAAAGGACATAGTTCAAAAACAATTAAATCTCACCATAATGTTGGTGGATTACCAGAAGATTTAAAATTCGAACTTTTAGAACCATTGAGAACTTTATTTAAAGATGAGGTGAGAGAAGTTGGAAGAAAACTTGGTTTAGATAACTCAATAGTAAATAGACATCCATTCCCAGGTCCTGGGCTTGGTGTAAGAGTTATTGGAGAAGTTGAAAAAGAAAAAGCAGATATCTTAAGAGAAGTTGATGATATTTTTATAACAAAATTAGAACAACATAATCTTTATGATAAAGTAAGTCAAGCTTTTGCAACAATTTTACCTGTAAAAACAGTTGGAGTTATGGGTGATAATAGAACTTATGATTATGTAGTTGCTCTGAGAAGTGTAAATACTATAGACTTTATGACAGCAACTTCAACTCACTTACCATGAGAATTTTTAGATGAAGTTGTTAATGAAATTATTAATAAGGTAGAAGGTGTAAATAGAGTTGTATATGATATAACTTCAAAACCACCTGGAACAATTGAATGAGAATAGGAGATAAATATAATGGATAAAAAAGATTTGTATGGAAAAATTATAAATGATGGTATTACTTTTGATGATGTATTATTAGTACCTGCATATTCAGATGTTTTGCCTCACATGGTTGATATTAAAACAAAATTAACAGAAAAAATAACTTTAAATATACCAATTATGAGCGCTGCAATGGATACAGTTACTGAATCTGGTCTTGCCATTGCTATGGCAAGAGCTGGGGGAATTGGTGTTATTCATAAAAACTTATCAATTGGAGAACAAGCTTTAGAAGTTCAAAAAGTTAAAAGAAATGAATCTGGATTTATTTCTGACCCAATCACTATTGGAAAAGATACAACTATTGAAGAAGCAAATGATATTATGGGAACTTACAAAATTTCAGGACTTCCTGTAATTGATGGTTCAAACAAATTAATTGGAATTGTGACAAATAGAGATATTAGATACGTTGAAGATTTTTCAATAAAAGTTGAAGAAGTTATGACTAAAGAAAACTTAATAGTTGGTGATAGATCAACAACTATTGATGATGCAAAAAAAGTTATGATCAAAAATAGAATTGAAAAATTACCAATAGTTTCGGAAAACAATGAACTTGTTGGTTTAATCACAACAAAAGACATAGATAAAGCTATAAGTCACCCAAATGCTGCAAAAGATGAAAAAGGTAGATTAATAGTTGGTGGAGCTGTTGGTGTTAGTGAAGAGACTATGGCAAGAGTTGATGCACTTGTTAAAGCACAAGTGGATGTAATTGTTGTAGATTCAGCTCACGGACACAGTCAAGGAATTTTAAAAACTGTTAAAGAAATTAGAACAAAATACCCTGATCTTGGAATTGTTGCTGGAAATATTTGTACAGCCGAAGGAGCACAAGCATTATACGAAGCTGGTGCAAATGCTGTAAAAGTAGGAATTGGTCCTGGAAGTATTTGTACAACCAGAGTTGTTGCAGGAGTTGGGGTTCCCCAAATTACTGCAATAAATGATGTATTTAATTGAGCTGAAGGGAAAAATGTAACAATTATAGCTGATGGTGGAATTAAATATTCTGGTGATATTGTAAAAGCATTAGCAGCTGGAGCTCATGCTGTTATGCTTGGAAGTGTTTTTGCAGGAACTGAAGAAACACCTGGAGAAGAAATTGTAGTTAATGGTAAAAAATATAAAACTTATGTTGGAATGGGTTCAATGGTCGCTATGAAAAGAGGAAGTAAAGATAGATATTTCCAAAAAGATGCAAAAAAACTTGTTCCAGAAGGAATTGAAGCCAGAGTTCCATTTAAAGGGAAACTTGGAGATGTGGTTTTCCAATTAATTGGTGGTTTAAGAAGTGGTATGGGTTATACTGGGTCTAAAAATATCGATGAATTAAGACATAATGCTAAATTTGTAAAGATTACAAACGCTAGTTTAAAAGAATCTCATCCTCATGATGTAGAACTTACTAAGGAAGCACCTAATTATAATTAAAAATTTTATTATTTTGTAAAACTAGTTTTAATAACCATGTTAATTGTATTAATATGGTTATTTTTTTTATATAATTTTTAAGGCAAGGAGAAATTGTGTTTTTATAAAACATAAAAAAATTATGTATTGAGAAAGTGAATTTGAACAAATCATGGCAAGTGATTACTTTAATTTTCAAAAAGAATCTGAGTCGGCAAAAATAATATGAGATGCAATAAAATATGAACTTGAATTTAATATGTTAAAGGAAAATATTAATAGTAAAGAAGATATTGTAAACCAACTATTAGGTGTTAAAAATAGATTGGTAAAAAGTGTCTTTTCTTCAGAGGAAGTTGAAGAATTAAGTTTTCAAATAGATCATGTCATTAAAAATCTAAAATAATTCAAAACTTTTGAATTATTTTTTATTTTTCTTTAAATTTTATTGTAATTTTACTTTTTTAGAGTTATTATATTGTTGCAAATGCAACAAAAAAAGTTAGAAGGAGGAAAAAAATGCACGATATTTCATTTAGTATTCAATTATTTTTAACAGCAACTTTTGCAGTAGAATATGTTGAAAAGAAGCTTAAAAAAATTGGATTAGATAGAAATGAATTTTTATATATCATTGTAGCAAAATATTTTCCTAGTGTTTCTCAAAGCACTATTGCTAAAAAACTTAATGTTAATAGATCCACAGTTTCTCGTATTATAAGTAAATTGATAAAAAAAGATTATTGTTATAGAGAAAATAGTGAAAATAACAGAGATTTCAATGTATATCTTACAAATAAAGGACAAGAAACTTGTACAGATATTGAAAAAGTAATTAGTGAATTTGAAGACAAGTATTTAAATACTTTAGGAAATACAAAAGACTTTACTAACACTTTTTGAGATTTCTTTACAAAAATTAGAGAAGCGCAATTTGGCATAAAAAAATAGAAAGAGAGTAAGAAGACATGAAAGATAACGACGATGAAAAAAATGTTTTAGATTCTAAAAAAGATAAAACTGTTAAAAAAGAACCTAAAGCAAAAAAAGAAAAATCAAACAAAACATCTTGATTAAATGGTTATGCAACTTCTGTTAGAGAAGAATTTAGTTCACGTATTGGTTCAAGTTGAAAACGTGTAATTAAATTCTTAGGAATATGTATTGTACCAATTCTTTATGGTGTAACTTGTATTTTAGCTTTCTGAAATCCAATACCAAACATCGGGAAAGCTAGTGTAACTTTCCTAGATCAAGAACAAGAAATGCTTGTAGCAACAAGTTTTAAAATGGATGATCAACTTGACGGTCTATTAGTTTATAAAAACGATTCTGAACAAGCTGAAAAACCAGAATATAAATTCATAACTACTTTATACGAAAAAAACCAAGACGGGAACTACAGTGAAGCTTCATATCGTTACAACGATGAAAAAGCTCGTGTTGAAGCTGCAACTAAAGTAGGAACTTGAATGAAACAAGTAGAAGGGGCTAAAGATTTATTTAAAACTTCAGCTGAATTAAAAAATCCAGTAGAAGGAGTTGAAGTAAATTACTTAAGCGACATAAGATACGTTTATGACATGACTCCAATGCATTTACTACAAGCATTTGGTGTAATTACATCAAATGATAGTAGCAAAGATATTGAAGATCAAAAATTCCAAACTAAAGGAATTGGAGAAGAAAATATCGCTTTCTCAAACATTGATTACAAAAGATGAGACAATGGTGGAAGTGATATTTGACAAACTACTAAATCATACGTACAAATAAAAGTTGAAAAAGAAACATTTAGTAACTTAATTAACTTTGCAAATTACTTTATGATTTCTTTAGAAAATCAATTTGAAGAATCATTTGGAGCAATGTTACCATTAATGTTTAGTTTGTTAGGAGTTAGTTCAATTGATGAAATTATTGCAATGCCTCAAGAAGAATTACAAACTAAATTAGAAAAATTGTTAAGCAGTCCATTGGTTGCAGCTCAATTAGCACCAGCAAAAGAAAAAGCAGAAGAAATTATTTTTTCACTAACTGGGGATGTTAAAACTCAATTAGAAAAATTAAAAGAAACACCATTAAATATTTGAACAACATATTCAAAAAACTTCTTATTTGGATATTACTTAAATACTGTAAATAAATTTAAAGATGCTATTCCAATGCAAATTTTAGAAGGTGCACCTGGAATTATTCAAGCTTATTTAAATCAAACAGGTAAAGGTAACATCAACTTGATACTTGAAGGGATAGGGGCATATGATTCTTCTATTACAACAACAAGTGATTTAGTGAAAGTTGATGTTCATGGACAAGAAAATGGAATATATGGGATTGGATTGGGACAATTCTTCCTATTAATTGGATTATTTGTAGGAACTTTAATGCACACATTTGTTTATGATAGAGCAAAACGTGGTGGACCAAAAGTTTCTAAAACACAATGATATTGTGCAAAATGAACTTTAATGATTGTAACTGGATTTATCCAAACAACATTATTAGTATTGGCAGCTGCAGCTGCAGGAATGCATCAATTGGGATTTGCATCTCTTGCTGAATTGTGGGCAGTGTTGTTGTTGGTAGATCTTGTATTTGTTACAACAATTCAAGCAATTTGATTTAGTGTAAAAGATGAAACAATTGGAAAATTCTTGGTGATTATTTATATGATCTTAAACCTTTCATCAGGTTGAGGAACATTCCCATCATTTATGCAATTTGGATTCTTCCACGCTGTATCATACATTACAGAATACTCATACTCATTACACTTAATGGGATTAGCAATTTATGGAGGAAATGGCGTAACTGATGCGTTATTTGCTCTACAAAATGTATTTATATTACTTGCATTTGCAGTAGTGTTCTTTACATTTGGAATTCTAATGTCAAGATTTAGAAATTACGAAATGCACTTTGGTACATATAATAAAAAACACATTGCAGAAGGTTTACAAGCAATTGGTGCAAAAGAATATGACCAATTTGTAACAGTTAATGCAAAAGGACGTAAAACTTATAACATGAAAGCTCTTGATCACGAAAAAGTTTATGAAGACTTAATTTCTTGAATGAGAGTAAATCACCCTTATGAAGGACAATTCAAACGTTATAAAGAAAAACAACGCCCACAAGTGTTAAAACCAAACTATTCAGATGATGACATCATGACAAGAAATGATGATACATTAGTTTAGTTTATAGTGTTTAAAAAACTCTCAATTTAATTGAGAGTTTTTTTGTTTTTACATATTATTTTTTAATTCTTTTAATATATTATTAAGTTGTATAGCAAAACTATACGGTTATGAATGAAAAAAGAGGGGAGGTTTTGACTGATGAACGACATAAGTCGTAGTTCTAAAGAATTATTAGTATTAAAATTATTTTGTTACATTCAACTTGTTGGTTCAATGTTTTTAATTATATTATTAAGTATTTCAAGTGGTGATACTTATTTAACTTGAATCATCGTGTTGTTAGCATTATTCTTTATGTTTGGACAATGATTCAATGCAGCACATGTTTTAAAATATTCTTCAATGGATTATCTTTTAATGAAGAAAAGATTAATAAATATTTATATGTTGCTAACTTTAAACTTCTTTGGTTTGTTTATTTTTTATAAGGGACAAAAGTCATTTAAAATAAATAAAAATAAGGAAAGTGATGAAATATTGTATACTTATAATTCAATCCCTGTGTTATATTGAATAGCTAGTTTTTTAAGTATAATAACAATTGTATTTGCTTTTTCTCATATTTGAGGAATTATCTATAATAGATATTCAAAACAAGAAACTGATGAAGTTGGTAATTCTTGAGTGTATATTTTAAAATTAATTAATCCGTTATTTCCGGTTCCTAAATTTGAAAATGCAAATAATATCAATTAATATTTTTAATGATTTAAACACATTTTTATAAGTATTGTAATGATACTAAAACACAAGAATTAATTATTAATTCTTGTGTTTTTATTTTTTTATTAAAATCATTGATAATATGTTTTGTTTGTTGATTAGCGTTTTGGTCTTATAAAAGTGAAATAAAACTTTTTATTTGATTTCTCTTTTATAATTTTAATGTGTTTTAAATTTTAAATTTTATTTAAATGATTTTTTTACATAAAGTCAGTTTTTTATAATATATCAATCATAACATTTAAATATTAACCTTAAATGCTATAATGAATTTATAAGAATGAGTAAAAGGAGTGAGAGGTAGGAACTTAAAAAACTATTTTTTAAAGTTATAAATTATTTTAAGTTTAAATAATGTTGTATAAGTTTTTACTAATTATTAATTACTAATTATTAAATGATATTAAATATTAAAAATTTCTTATTTCTTATTAAATATTAAGCAATTAAGAGGGATTTTAATATAAAAAAATATTACAAAGCATTAGTCTAATTTTATTAGGGTTAACATCTATTATGTTGGTCGCTCAAACACAAGATAAAGTTATCAAGTTAAATAATAATATTAATAAAATAAATTTAGTTTAAAAAAATAATACTGCTAAAAAAGTTTCAAATATTGAGATTTGATTATGTTTTTATCAAGACACATATGATGAATCGAAGTCATGGGGTTCAGGTAGTCGCACTATAAAATGAAGTAACTAAGACAATAACCTCAGAAAGTCAAGGTTTTAGTAATATTTAGTTATTGCAAGATGCTTACAAAATATTTTTTTTAAATATTACAAAAGAATAATATTTTACTAAAAAAAGATTTAATTTGAGGTGAATAAGACAGAGATAAAACCACTTATACCACTAATAGAACATTAGATTGAGATTTAAGAGAAAATTTTGGACAAGAAATTCAACTCATACATAAAACTGGAACTGCTGTTTCACTGTGGATCGGTAAAGTTACTTTTAACGCGAAATAAAACAGAAAAAAAATGATTTAGTTTTTAACAATCATTCATTTTTTTATTTAAAAGAAAGGGGATTTAAAATGATTAAAATTGAAAACATTACAAAGGATTTTGGTAATGATGCTGGAAACTTTGGTATTTCACTTTCTATAAAAGAAGGGGAAATATATGGAATAATGGGAGCTAATGGTTCAGGTAAATCAACGTTATTAAGACAAATTTTAGGTTTCTTAAAACCAGATAGTGGAGAAATTTATGTAAATAATAAAGATCCATTTAACAATTCACAAATACTTATGAGTTATATTGGTTATATACCAGGTGAATTATCCTTGTTTAATACAATTACAGGAATAAGTTATTTAAAAATATGCGCAAACTTAAAAGGAAATGTAGATTGAAGTTTTGTAGAAAAGTTAATTAATTTTTTTAAATTAGATGTTAATAAAAAAATAAAAAAAATGTCTAGTGGTATGAAACAAAAACTTGCCATAATTTCTGCCTTAATGCATAAACCAAAAATTCTTGTTTTAGATGAACCAACTAGGGGTTTGGATATTTCTGCAACTGAACAATTTAAAGAAATAATATTGATTTTTAAAAATGAATTTAAATCTACTATTATTTTTTGCTCACATGTTTTTGATGAAATTAATGATACTTGTGATAAAGTAATTTTTATTAACCAAGGAAGATTTGTAAAAGAATTTTTAATAGATGAAAACTCAAATTTTAAAGTTATTAAAGAAGAATTTCTTTTAATGAATAAAATACAAGAAGCAAAGGAGTTGTTCTAATGAAAATCTTAAAATTAATATCTAGCTATTTTAAAATTCATTGAAAAATAACTATTTCTATTGTGATATTTTGATTATTAATAATGACAATGTTATTTATAATGCCTCTATTTTATGATTTTTTTGTAATTGCAGAAGGAGAAACTATGTTATTCACGATTAAAGGTGCTGGTACTGGTAGTACTGGTTCTGTTTATATAACATTGAGAATGAGCATGTTGTATGATTATCTATTTAGTGGAATTGGTATAGCTTTTTATGCTTTGTTGCAATTGTTTTTATAAATATAATTTTAATTAGAGAAATAAGCACCAATAGAATTTCTTTGTGATTAACTCAACCAATTTCTAAAACTAAAATCCTATTATCAAAGTTGTTTTTTGTAATTTTAGTCATATCTTTAATGTATATACCTACTTTTATTTTAATTGTTTCAGTATCAACAAAAGCTGTTGATAAAAAACAGTTAATACAAAATCTTGTACTTGGAGGTCTTCAAAACTATATTTACATTTTATTGTTAATTACTATTTTATTTTTAATAGCTATTATATTTTCTGGAAGAGAGACATTAATCAACTTAATATATGCTTTTATAGTGTTTTATTATTTATTTTTGTTTTCTTTACAGTTATTTAAAATGATAAGCGCATCAGAAAGCAAAGTGATTAGTTTTGTTTTGAATTATTTAGGACCTCAAATGTTGTTAACAAATGTTTTTCAATATAATTTAGATAAAGAAACTGTTGAAATAATTATTCCAACAGGAGAAAAAGACACTTATTATTCTTTTACTCCGTTGTTTGTAGAGAAAATAAACTATATTAAATATACAATATTATTTATGTTGATGGTAATGTTAACTGGTGGTATTAATTATTTGAATTGTAATCTATTTAAAAACAAGTCCTTTGTTTTATAAATAAATGAATATTTTTAAAAAAATATGTTAAAAAAAATAAATTAATATAAAATAAATAAGTAATTAAGAAAATTAGTTTTTCTAATATGTCCAAAACTAATTTCAAACAATTTTTATTTTTAATTACAAAATAAAAACAAAGGGAGAACTTATAAATGCTAAAATTTCAGCATAATTTAAAAATGTTAATTTCTAAAGAAGAAATTCAAGAAAAAATTGCACAATATGCAAAAGAAATTAATGAAAAATTTAAAGATGAAAAAGAAATCAGTGTAATTGGGGTTATGAATGGTGGAGTATTTTTCTTCACAGATTTCTTAAGAAAAATTGATTTACCAATTAAAATGGATATCATTTCAGCTTCATCTTATTCAGGAACTTCTTCTACAAGAGAATTAATTTTCCATAAAAAAGTAACAAAACCAATTATTGAAGGAAAACATGTAATTATTATTGAAGATATTTTAGACACAGGTCTTACAATGGAAAAAATCTATGAATACTTATTAGATTTAAAACCAAAAAGCTTACAAATTACTGTTTTAGCAACAAAACCTATGTGTCATCCAGACTTTAAATACGAATACAATGCTTTATTTGAAGTTCCAGATAAATTTATTGTGGGATATGGTATGGAAACTGACGATCTTTACAGACAATTGGAAGATATTTATGTAATTGAAGAAGACTAAAAGACTTATTTAGTCTTTTTTTTGTACTCAAAATTAATTTCATAAAATTATTATTTTCACAATAATTGCAATTAATGTTAAAATAAAATATAGATTAATTCATTTGGGAGGATAATTATGATTCAAGATAGCGCATCATTTAATTATGTTGAATGTAGAGATGTTCAAGTGCTTATCGCAGAGATGAGAAAGTACATTAATAATGAAAAACAAATTGAAGAAGTAAAAGAAGCATATTATTATGCCGAAGAAAAACATAGTGATCAGAAGAGAAAAAATGGAGATCCGTTTATTATCCATCCACTATCAACAGGATATTACTTAGCACAATGAAGAATGGGACCAAAAACCATAATAGCAGGTCTACTTCATGATGTAATTGAAGATACACCAGTTACTTTTGATGAAATTGAAGAAAAGTATGGAACTGAGGTTGCAGATATTGTTGAAGCTGTAACAAAAGTAAGTTACTTTACAAAAGAAAATAGAGCTCAAATGAAAGCTCAATATTTAAGAAAACTATTTTTATCAATGGTTAGAGATATTCGAGTTATTATTGTTAAAATTGCTGATAGAATGCATAATCTTTTAACATTAAAATATATGACTCCAGAAAAACAAAAGATAATAGCAAAAGAAACTTTAGAAATTTATTCAACAATTGCCCACCGTATTGGGATGAAATCTGCTAAAAATATCTTAGAGGATTACAGTTTTGAATTTTTAGACCCAGATGAATATAAAAAAATTACAACTTTATTAGAAGAAGATAAAGAAGCAAGATACCAAATTATTAACGAAATTATCAAGGATATAAACACTAAAATTGAAGAATGTGAAGATATGGGTGAAGTTATGGTTTTTGGACGTTCAAAAACCATATACTCAATTTACAGAAAAATAGCTGTTTTTGGTAAGTCATTCCAAGATATTAATGATATCTTAGCAATTATAATTATTACAAACTCAGTTGATGACTGTTATAGAATTTTGGGTTGAATTCACCAAATGTATACACCACTTTCTGGACGTTTTAAAGATTATATTGCAACACCAAAAAATAACTTGTATCAATCACTGCATACAACTCTTGCAAATAAAGATGGTATCATTTTTGAAGTTCAAATCAGAACTAAAGAAATGGACGATGTAGCAGAACATGGTGCTGCTGCTCACTGAAAATATAAAGAGGGCGAAAAAAATGTTGATATCGCCAAAAAACAACGAGAAATTGATGAAAAAGTTGATATGTTTACAAGAATTATGAACCTTGAAAAATTATCAACTGATGGAACAGAGTTTGATTACTCAAATTCAACAGAAATGTTTGTAGAACAAGATATTGAAGAAACAGTTAAATCAGATTATTTAACTTCTCTAATATATATTTTGACTCCAGAAGGACACGTTGTTACTTTACCATTTGGATCTTCAGTTCTAGACTTTGCATATAAAATCCATACAGATGTTGGTCACAAAACAATTGGTGCCAAAATCAATGGGGTATTTTCTCCGTACAATACAATTCTTAACTCTGGAGAAATGGTTGAAATTCAAACTTCAAATGATACAGAGCCTCAAGAAAAATGATTAAAATTTGTTAGAACTTCAACAGCTCGTAGACCAATTGAACAATTCTTGAATCAAAAGAAACGTGAAGAAGAAGAAAAAGAACAAATTACAAATCAAAAACTTATTAGAAATACAAAAAGAGAAATTGACAGATATATCATTGCTCATAATTTAAAATGACAAGTTAATTCACTTGATGATATTCAAAAGAAATTAAAAGTTTTGGATTATAGAAACATTGATGAGTTCTTATTGTCAGTTGGAAAAGGTGACTTTTCAATTCCAGAAGCAGTTGATGTAGTTTATGTGGCAAAAGAAGAATTAAAAGACATAGACCAAATTAATGATATGAAAACAAGAAAATACAAATCTCAAATGGGACGCGATGATCTTAGAATTAATGGAATTGAAAAAGTTAGTTGTACAATTGCACAATGTTGTTTCCCAATACCTATGGAAAATGTAACAAGTTTTATTTCTAAAACAAAAGGTATTCAGGTTCACAGAAGTGAATGTGTAAATATTGTAAACATACGTAAAGTTAAAAATTTACTTCCAACAGAATGAGTGGCTTCTAAAGTTGAAGGTAGATCTTATAGTGCAAAAATTAGATTATTATTACAAGATAGACCTGGAGTATTAAATGAAATTTTTGCAATCTTTAGTCAAAAAAGAATTAACGTTGATGAAGCAAAAGTTATCACAAATCATGATGACTTTTCTCAAAAGGGTAGTTTAATTATTTCTGTAGAAGATGTAGAACAATTAAACAGTACACTTACAATTCTTTCAGAACTACCTGGAGTTGTAAAAATTTCAAGAGCTCTTACAGTTGGAGATAATTTAGAATAATTATTTTAAAAAGATATGAAGAAATATTTTGACACAAAAAAGATTGCACAATGCGCAATGATAACAGCTTTAATGTATATTATAGGTTTACCAACAATTTTTTTAGGAAATTATTTTGGTAAATCTATTTTTCAGATAAGTGATATATTTTATTTGAGTTCAATGCTATTTATAAATCCTTTTGTGGGAATTATAAGTGCAATGTTAAGTGGTGCTTTAATTGATTTAACATTTGGAATGTTATTTTATATTCCATTTACTGTTTTGATTAAAATATTAATTGGATTAACTTTATATTTTTTAAATAAAGTTATCAGTTATTATTTTGTAATTTTTATAAGTTATCTTTGAATATTTCTGTATGTAATTGTGGCTTTGATTTTATTTGACAGAGCAACTGCAGTTGCAGAATTATTTGTAGATTTAACACAATACTTTGTTACAACAATTACAAGTTGTATTGTAGTTGTTGTAATTAAAAAAAGTAATTATTTATAATTTAAATAATTGACATATTCTATATAGAATATGTTTTTATTTATTTTTTTACAAAGGAAAAATATGAAGACAAAAACTATCAATCAAGAATTTAATATCAAACCAAAAGAATTTAGTAAGAATAAAAAAGAGAGGTCAAGTAATATAGAATTGTTAAGAATTATTTTGGCAATATTTGTAATTTTAATACATTATGTAGGTTATTGATACCTTCCATTTTTATGTGGGACTGTAAATTGTTTCACAATAATAACTGGTTATTTTTTAATTAAAAATAATGACAACTATAGATTTTTAAAGTTTATACCAACCATTGTTTTTTTACATGTTATAAATATATGTTTATTTATATTTTTCAATTATTCTACTTCATATAGAATAATTGAAAACAAAGAAGGGTGAATAGAGTTAATCCAATATGGATTGGGTGCTTGATGATATATATGAGCTATTTTTATTCTATATATAATATCTCCATTTTTAAATTATGGTATGCAAACGTTGGGCAAAAATACCAGTCTAGTTTTAATAATTTCACTTTGAATAGTCTTTCAACTTCAAGGTCTATTAAAATATTCTTTTGCTCCATTTGGATATTATTGAGGCTCATTTGTTATGATGATCTATGCTTATTTATTGGGAGGTTATATTAGATTACATGGTGCAAAACTGTTGGAATGAAAGAAAAGTATATGAGTTATTACAATTTTGTTTTTAGCAATTCAGTATATGTTTTTCTTTCTGTATAAAGAATTTTATCCTAATCAAATTCTTTGATTAGATTTCTCAAATAATAATCAATCTCTATTTGCATTGCCAACTGGGTTTTTAATGTTTATTTCTTTTTTAACAATACCTTTAAAGAACTATAAAGTAATTAATTTTTTAGCATCATTATCTTTATTTACTTTTGCATATCACAACAGTAGTTTGAAATTCTCAAGTTATTTTATATATGTTTTAAATTTAAAAAATACTTTTTTGATTCATAGACTAATAGCTTTGCTTATTACTTTTGTGATAAGTTTTGCTGTTTGATGACCATTTAAAAAGTATGATTATGCGTGAAATATTGTTTATAAAAAAATAGAGGCAAAAAATGTAAAATCACAGATTCAAAATTAATCAAAATATGTTAATATATATATGCCGTTGAAAGAAAATTACATTTACAAGTAGCGGATATTTACTTTTAGGTAAATACAGGTTTTCTATTAGAGAGAGAACAAAGAGATGGGTTAAACCTAGTTTAACTTAGATCTCACAAGAGAAAGTTTGAGTAACTTTCTTTTTTTTGTTGCTTTTTTTTGTTTTTTAAATAAAATGAATTTATGAGGTGATGAAAGATGAATAAAAAAAGAGTTATTCTACTTGTAGATTTATTTTTCTTTTTGTCAATCCTATCTTATGTAGTGACTGATTTGGTGGTGGATTTTTCAGGGGTATATATCTTTGAAAATACTTACATTAAGTTCTGAGAAGTTTTAATTTTAACTCTTATTATGATAATGTCTATTTTTCTTGGAACTGAAATTTCCAAATATTTTGATTTTAGAAATAGTAAAAAGGTGTCATTAATTGCTATTTTGAATATTTTTCTATTTAATGTTAAAACAAAAAATAAATCACCTATGTTCTACTCTATACTATTCTTTTTAATTCCATTAATTACCTATTTTGCTTTTAATCAAATTGAAACAAATAAAATAAAATTCAACACAATTATAAATACAGAACTTTTTGTTGAATCTTTTAAAAGAAATTCAACTTCTGCTTCTCAAATAATTACTAATTCCTTGTTGTTGTGTTTGGGTATTATAATGACAACCATTTTTGCACAAGTAACTATATTTGTATTAATTTGACAACTTACATTATTAGTAGAAAAAAAATTCTTAATGTTTTGTAAAATTCTAAGAAATTGCGATATTGACGTTGAACAAAATCGCAATGATGAAATTAATAATCAAAAAATAATTTTAAAATTAAATTTAATGCAGTTATTATTTTTAAATTTTTACTTTTTTAATAGCGAACAAAAAATTAAATATAAAAAACTGAAAGTATTAAAAATAACAAAATTAAAGGTGGTTTTATTTTAAATTTTTCATTTTCCTATCAATCCTATCAATCCTATCAATTACTAATATTTTTTAGAATAAAAGGAGAAGGAAAAATGAAAAAATTACTAAGTATATTGTCAGCTGTGACAATTACAACTTCATCAGCAACTACAGTTGTTGCTTGTGGGGGAAAAACAAAAACAACACCATCAGATAATAAAGGTGATGGAGATAATAATGTAAATGAAGATGGAGACAATTTATTAACCGAACTTCAAAATCAAATGATAGATGGTGCTGAAATTATTTCTAGAATAATAATTGCATCTAGACATGAAAATTTAAACTTTAATGTAAATGAAATGTTATCAATGTTCTTTACACCTGAAGCTACATTGATGAGAATGCCTCAATCATATGATTATGAGGGAAAAAACTATAATATAAATAATAATCTAAGTAAATATAAAAATTTACTTGCACCTTCATTAACAACTTTAGACCAAGATAACTATGCTGGAATGTATGCAAGTTATGTTATGGGAATGTATGATAATGATTTCTATGCACCAATAATAAATGGTGAAAAATCTTTTAATGACACAATGAATATAAATGGGGGTATTGGTTTTAACAAAGAAAACGACAATGCTACAGGATACTTAGCGGGATTAAATAAAAACATTAAACTATCTTCTAATCAAGAAAGAAGAGACTTGGCATGAGGTATTCAAGATACTGGAGCTTTAACAAATTACTTATTGGATAAAGGATTTGATGGAGGAACTCCTGGAGATACTAGAGCTGCTATGGGATTTATTGTTGGAAATCCAGCTTCTGCAGGAACAATTTTAAATGGTGGTACTAATGGAGGGGGTTATGCCTTTTACAACTCATTAATGCAAGGAGGAACTCCCTCAAGAACTACTTATAAAAAAGTTTCTGTCTCTGATAAATTAACAAGTCTTAATGCAGGTATTGATTACAAAGCTGGAGGTTATTTTTCAGGTCTTTCGTCAATTACAGATGATGGTGAACCATTTAACTTTGGAGAAGTTGGTGGTTCATTAATAAAAGCAGCTCAGGCTAATAATATAAATGGTGGAGTAGCTTTGTTTAACTCAATGTTAGAAAATTTATCAACTACAAACTCAGGAGCTCTTTTAACTGGGGAATTTAGTAATTATATATTGCCAGTTATGGTAAGTGAAATTGATGCTGATAGATTTATGCAAGGCGTAGCCTTTAGTTTATTAAGTAATGTTTGAAAAGCAATTTACGATATGGCTTATGGAACTAATGCTATTAAAGCAAAAGCTTTAGAGTTTTTTGGGCAAGAATTAATAGATGAAATCAAAGATTTGGATAAAAACCCAAATTACAGTATTGGTTCAAGCAATTCATCTGCTAAAAAAGATGAAATTGGTTTTGATGCACTCTTAAATTTTGCGCCAAAAGATAAAATTAATCCTGGTACAAACCTAGTCAAAGTTATTGAAATACTAAATAAAATTATTGACAAGTATGATAATTCAAATGATAAAGAAGATTTTGTACAATCTGTTTTTAAAGCAAAGGGTATCATTGCAAATGCTTATAGTACAATAATTTCAAATTTTGTAACTGAAGAAACATGAAATGAAATTATGGATGGTGATTCAGGAATTGATCTTTTACATTTGGCAAAAGGTGCATTTGAAATGGTTCTTGATGAAGACATTCAAAAAACAGTTGCGAGTGCAAAAAATAAATACAGTTCTCTTGGAGGGTTTAGAAATCTAACAGCTGGCCAAAAACAAGATTACATAAATATTCTTGGTTATAACGGTTCAGGTTATAAAGAAAACAGTTATTTGGATAAAATTTATAAAGGTTTTAAAGATGAAACAATTATAGGACAAAAAGAAATAGAAGGCATTTTTAAAGGATTTAAAAATAAAGTAAATATTGAAATGAAAGATATTCATGAAAAAGTTTTCCAATATATTTTAGATGACAAGTATTGAGATAAAAAAGATGTTAAAGTTAGTGGTACTTCTAATCTTGAAACAAGTGGTTCATTAGAATTTAGTCTTGACTATAAAGGGGTGGGAGATTCAACATCAAATGCTTCATCTCAATATAAAAAAGTTAGAGTTGATGAAGATTTCAACCCTTATCAAACAATTCTTTCAAATCAAACTTCACTAGATACTGCGCCAACTCAAGATGCATTAGATAAAATTGATGCAAACAGAGCTGCAAAATCTGGAAAAGTTTTAGGTGTAGAGCAAGGTTTGATTGATAAAAAAGATCTTATTGCATATGATGGTACAGGATTGTTTGAAAATATGAAAGATGTTAACTTTGAATACAAAGTTAAATGAGAAAATGTAAGTACAGATAGAGATAACCCATATTGAGTAATGACAAGCATGGGATTCTACAATAACGGAACTGAGTTCTATAACATTTATTAATTCTTAACAAAATACTCTTTTAAAAGGGGGTATTTATTAAGAAAATAAAATTATGTTACTATTTAAAAACGGTTTAAAAAATTTAATAAAAGATTATATCCAATTTATCATATTTGTTATGCTAGTTGCGTTAGGAGTAATTTTTACCTCAACCTTTGGTATAGCATCTTCAAATCTTATAAGAATAAAAGATAGAACAACTTCAAATTTTGAAAGTTATGATTATTCTTTTAAGTATACTTCAAGTGGATATAATTCAAATGATACTCAAACGTTAAATCCTTGATTTGCATTTAACACAAATGTTATTTCAAGTGGTATGGAGAATTACAATAGTCTTTCAATCGGAAAAGACAAAGTGTTAAAACCCTTTGACTTTAAGATTGAAAAAAACAATAATGGGGAATATACTTACAAGTCATATATTTTAGAAGATGTGGTTAATTCAAGTTCTGTAAAAGCTATTAACTTTGGTTTTGGAGATGTGGAATCAGATTTTGAAAAAAGAAATCCAAATCTTTCATTTCTGCCTAATGCTACAGAAAGAGTTATTGACTACAATGAACAACAAAAAATAGATGTAGTGAAAAGCGGGGAATTTGGTAGATTTTACAGATTTAATTTTGATAATGCCTATTTTAAAAATTCTTTAATAGGAAAGCTTTATCAAAAAAATAATTATTTTAACGGAACTTTAAATGAAGAACAAAAAATAAACGCTAAAAATATTTTCGACTACATGTTCTATTTAAATAATTCTTCAATAACTAGTTTGATAAAAAATGAGATTTTAAATGAATATATTTCATTAAAATCCCAAAGTAAAAATGATAATGTTATAGAACAATCAATAAATAATTTTATAAATTTTAAAAATGAAGATAGTGATCCAAAAACTTTAGAAGAAGTTAGTTCAAAAGGATATAACGGAAAATTTGGAAGATTAATTGAAGGTAAATACTTTTTAGTTAAAGGTGATTTTTCAAAAGCATTTTATTCTAAAACAAATTCCTATGCAATAGACCAGCTTAAAAGAAATGGAACTTATTTGATAAAAGATTTTGAATCAACTGATTTATTTTGAAATTACTATACTATTACGGGTTATTTAATTGAAAAGAGAAATGTAACGAATAGAAACTTATTTCAAACTTACTTTAACTTAATTGCAGATCTGACTAAATTTAAAATTGAGTTAACAAGTGAAGTTGTTATGTGAAATAATGATGGTCAAAAATTCAGATTTATTTCAGCATTTTATAATTACACAGAAGGTGAAGTTAATAAATACAAATTCTTTAATGAAAAAAATTATACATTTTATAAATCTGGTAACTTTGATAATCAATTTACTTGAAATAGTTTTATGATTTCAAGTGGATTTGCAAAAAAACAAAAATTTGAATTGGGAAAAACTTACAATATTGTTCCTGGTAAAAATTCAATTTCAGACCAATTAAGGTTAGATGCTATTGGTACTGATGCATATAATATGTATCCAACAATTTATGAAGAAGATTTAATTACTAATCAAAATAATGAAGCAATAATTTATCTAAATTCTATAAAATTTGAAAGTTATTTTAATAATAAAAATAACACAAAAAGTGTTGAAGATAGTAAATACCAAGATGTAAGTCGAACTTATATGAGATATGTTGGAAAAGAAAATGAAATTGAAAATAATGTTGAGCTATACAAACTTTATCTAGCAGATAACATAACTAATCTAAAAGTTGTAAGTGATATTTTAAATGAACAGTTAGAACAACCAAAAGATTTAAAAATATCAAGAGCAAATATACAATCAGTTTCAGAAACAAGTCTTCTTGCTTTGAGAAGTGGATTGTTACAAAAAATATCATTATCATTTATGTTGATATCGATCATATTTTGTTCAATTTTTCTAGCGTGTATTACATTTATGTTATACACAATAGTTAAAAAAATTATGATAAACCAAAGAGGACAAATAGGAAATTTAAAATCCTTGGGTTACTCTAATTCAAGTATATTATTTAACTATATTTTGTATTTAACAATACCAACCATTTTAATAGTTCCATTAGCTTGAATTGGTGGTATATTTTTACAAATTCCTATAATGGCAATTTTTGAAATATATTTCAATATTCCAGAAATATTTACAATAGATTACATGATATTGATCTTTATATTTATAGGTTTTGTTTCTTTAAATACCTTTGTGGTTGGAATAATAGCTTATCAAACTATCAAACAGCCTCCTTTGAAATTAATGGCGCCATCAAAAAGTTACCAACCAAATTTATTTGTAAAAAAAATAATATCTAAATTAAAGTTTTCTAAATTTAATACAAAACTAAGAGCAACATTAATTTCAACTTCAGTTAATGGTTTATTAACTTTCTTTGGAGTAATTACTTTTTCTTCAATAATTTTGACCTTATCCAGTTTACTACCAAGTACAATGGATAATATGAAAACTGAATACTTTAAAAGAATTAAATATAACAATGACTATAATTATGTAAATGTTATAAGTAATAATCCTATGACTAGAAATTCATTTTATAATTTAACAAACAATGTTGAAGAGTCCAATTTAAAAGCTTCTGTTTTTAATACATATATAAAAGAGGGTAACGAATTTATAAATCTTCAACAAGCAAGTAACTTAAAACCAGAATTATTTATTCAGTATTTTGAAGATATCATGTATTATAATTTATTATCTTTTAAAGGGATTACATTATCACCTGCAATGTTAGAAAATATTGTTAAAGTTAATAGTGATGCTTCAAGGTTGGTTAAGAAAGATATAAATAATTTTACCTGTCAAGTATTGCCAAGTTTATTTGGACAAGAAATGATAGTTGATAGTACAAGTGATTTTAATGACTGTATAAAAAATATTTCAAATAATATTTTGCCTTCTACAATAAAACAAATGTGAGATGAGGATGAACAAAATTATAAAAACTTTACCTTTAATTTCTCAACAATTTCAGTCAATGAAAATGAAGATCAAATGTACACAAGGGTTTTGTCAAAAGATGAAAAGAAAAATCTAGATATTCAAACTTATGGTTTGGATTTACAAAACCCTGTTGACAAAATAGATTTACAAAGTTTAGATAAAATAAAATATGTTAGTGACACTGAAAGTATTCCAGTCATTATATCTAAAAAAATGGCTATTCGTGGTTATAAGGTAGGGGATGAATTATCTCTTAAAACAACTTTACAAAAACTTGCTGTAAAAAATGATGTTGGTTCTGAAATCATTAAGGATAGTGATTGGAAATATAATGTAAATGGTGAAAGCATAAACCTAAATGAAATTCCAATGGACAAGTTCAGTTATGTTCCAAGTAGATTTTCAGATTCTGAAGTTCTAAATAATAAGTTTTATTATTTAGAAGATAAGGAATACAAACAATACTACAATCCAGCTGATATAGAGTTAACTATTAATGTTAATGAAGTTGATAAAAAAGTATTAGAAAAAGTAAATCAAGAATATTTAGAGTATTCAAACATTGATCTAAGTAAAAAAATGACAAGAGATTCTTTAACAGTAAAACCTTTTGATATTTTTGTTTATGAAAACAATATGCCAACAAGAATTGGTTTGGAATCATTAATTGGAGGAACAAATTCTTGAATTAATATAGCACTTCAAAATGGTTTACTTTTTGATGAGCAAGTAGATACTTATTCTAAACCATTAAAAATTGTAGATATTCAAAAAATATATAATGGAGATAAAGTTTTTATGGACCAACATTATGCAAATGAGATGTTGGGATTCTCAAATATTGATGCGCGAGTTAAGTTATCTGATAAAAAGTCAATTAACATTTGGTCTAATGCAAAATTCAGTAGCAATGAAATAATTGCAGATCAATACTCAAGATATCTTTTGGCTCCAAATAACATGAATAATTCAACTAGTGGATTTTCAAGGTATATGAAAGAACTGGTTGGTAATGCAGATTATGTGTTAATTAGAAAACAAGCAGTTCAAAACCTTATCCATTCAACTTTAGCAATAGTTTTTGTATTGATAGTTATTTGTATAATAACATCAGTTATTGTAATTTATCTAATAACAGATATGTTTGTAGGTCGATATAAAAGATTTATGGGTTATATGAGAATACAAGGATACTCAATGAAGGAAATTAACAATATAGTTAGTTGGATTTTCATTCCTTTAACAATTGGTGGTGGATTGTTGGGTATTGGAATTGTAATGCTGATTCTGTTCTCAATTGTTCCTAAAGCACTATTATTTGCTAACATAGCTGTAGGAATTATTATTTCTTGGTGAATGCTTTTAATTATAATGATGATTGTTATAACAATATTTGTTGTGGCTTATTCAATCATTTTAAGAAAATTGGCAAAAATTAATTTAACAGAATTAATGGATTAAATATTTCGCTAAGATTGAGGTAAAAAATAATTTAAAAGACATTTTTTAAAATGTCTTTTTTATATTAAAATTAATATATTAATTTACTCGTTATGTTAAAAAAAGTCATCCGGTTTAAAACACAACAATAATCATATTGTTTTAAGGTTCAAAATATGCTATACTATATTTAATTGAAATATTATTTTTAAAAAGGGGACTTATTTATGAAAAAAGAGATGATTTATTTACCAATACAAGAATTTGTTCAAGCTAATCTAGATTTTAATATAGCTTCAACAAGAAAAGATTCAGAGTACGATTTCAACTTTACACGTTGAAAAACATTAATTTTTTCAAGTCAAAAGCTTAAATTTGTTTTAAAATATGCTCAATCAGTTTTACAATGATTAAGTAAAGTTGTTGATGTAAAAAACTTTAATGTATCAATCGATACAACAACAGTTGATAGATTCAACTTCTCAATTTATGAATTTGAAACACACGTTTTTAACTGTTCATTATTCACAAACTTTTACTTAATACCTGAAGAAGATTGATCATCAAAAATATTTGAAATGCACTTTTCTAAATATGACTTATTAAATGGTAACCTAGTAAACAAGGAACAAACAAACTTTTGAAAAGGTGAAGATGGTTTTGAAAAATTTGTAAACATGTTATATGCAATTATTAAAGAACCATACAAATTTGAAAAACAAGCACCAATTCAATGACAAGTTGACTTTAAAGATAAAAAATTATCAAGTTCTCAAATCAGAATGCAAATTGCATCACTTGTGCAAACAGGAATTAGACCTGAAGATCCTTACCTAACAATTGAACAAGCTATGAAAATTGAACAAGGAGCAAATCCAGATCAAATAGCACAAGAAGCTAAAGCGGAAAGTGAAATGAAACAAGTAATTAACCCTATTTGAGATGAAGCTATTGAACAAGAAACAAAATATAAAGATCTAAACTTTGCAATGGCAAAATCACGTGGTATTGATCCAAACAAAAAAAGAAAAAAAAGATAATTACTTAAAAACAGCTAATTTAGCTGTTTTTATTTTGGTTGTTTTTGGTTTTAAAAAACCAATAAAATATTACTTATTGAAAATTTATGGAAATTTTTTTTATATGCATTAAATCTAATGAAAAAAGTTTAAATTTTTGGTTGAAATTGGTTGTTTTTGGTTAAAAAAGGTTTAATATAATAAGTGAGGTGATAAATAATGCTTAGAGAGCAAAGACTTCAACTAATCTTAGATTATATTGAAAAAAAAGGTTATTGTACTAACGAAGACCTATCAAAATCTCTGGGTATACCTTTTACCACCCTACGAAGAGACCTGACAGATCTTGATTCTGAACATAAACTCCAAAGAGTTCATGGAGGAGTTAAGGTTATTAAGGAAAAATCAATTTTAGAAGCAGAACTTGGAGAAAAGCTTACAGAAAATATTGAAGCTAAAAAATTGGTTGCACAGAAGGCACTTCTTTGCATTAAACCAAATGAATCAGTATTTTTAGATGCAGGTTCAAGTACCTACTTCTTGGCACAACTTATAAAACCAGAACTAAACATTAGGATATATACGAACTCAATAACTAATGCTCAAGTTCTTGCAAGTAATGGTATTCGAGATATCAATATCTTGCCAGGACATTTAAAATTATCTACTGGAGCAATTTGTGGAGTTGAAACTATTTCAGCAATTAACAAATTTCACTTCGATGTAGCTTTTTTAGGAGCTAATGCAGTTGATGGAGAATTCAATTTCTACACAACAGATAATGATGAAGCAGAAGTTAAGAGTACAATCATTAAGAATGCGCAATTTGCTTTCATTTTAGCAGATAAATCAAAAATGAACTCTAAATCTTTTGTGAGATTTAGTAACAAAAGTGAGGTTGCACTTATAAACGAAGAGGTATAAAAATATGATATATACAATTACATTAAACCCAGCAATAGATCACATTATTCTAACAGATAAACCAGTTGATTTAGGGGTTACAAATTACTACAGCGATGAATATAAAGTTGTTGGTGGTAAAGGAATAAATGCAGGGGTTATTTTAAATAACTTAGAATCTAATGTTGTTGCTATCGGTATTATGGGTGATGAAAACAAAGAAATTTTTACCAAAAAATTTGATGATGTTAACTTAAATGTTAATTTCTTCTTCAATCCTGGAAGTACAAGAGTTAACTATAAAATCAAACACCTTGAAACTCACCAAGAAACTGAGTTAAATGGGTTAGGTTTTGAAACTAAAAAAGAAGTGTTAAACGACTTTATTAGTTACTTAGAAAAAAACCTAAAAAAAGATGACATAGTTATAGCTACAGGAAGTGTTGCAAGAGGAATTGATAAAGATATTTACCAACAAATTGGTAAATTAGCCAATGAAAAAGAAGCATTACTTGTTTGTGATGCAACAAATGATCTTTTAAAAAATGCTTTAAAAGAAAAACCATTTTTAATCAAACCAAACCTTGAAGAAATATGTTCAACTTTAGGATTAGAATTTAACGAAGATATCTCATTTGAAGAAACTAAAGAATTAATTGTGAAATTACAAGAATTAGGAGCTAGAAATGTTTTATTAAGTAAAGGTTCTCAAGGAAGTATCTATTTTGCAGAAAATGGAGACGTATATAAAGTTGGAATTGCAAAAGGTAAATTGGTAAATTCAGTTGGTGCTGGAGACAGTATGTTGGCTGGTTTCGTTTATGGAATCGACCAAAAGTTATCAATTGAAAATTCATTACAATATGCTGCGGCAAGTGGTGCTGCAACAGCTTTTAATGAATGACTTGCTTCAAAAGAAGAAATTGAAGCGCTAACATCAAAAATTGATGTAAACAAAATCTAAGGAGGAATATTATGGAATTAAAAGATTTATTTCATAAGGATATCGCCTTTTTTGAAGAAGATTTAAAATCTAAAGATGAAGCTATTGAATTTTTAATAAAAAAATTAGCTGAAGCTAAATTCATTAAAGACGAACAAGCATTCAAAGATGCAGTTTACAAACGTGAAAGTGAAGGTTCAACAGGTATTGGTGATGGAATTGCAATTCCACACGTACTTAACCCAACTGTTAAAAAATCAGCAATCGCATTTGTAAAATTAAAAAATAAAGTTGATTGACAATCATTAGATGATCAACCAGCAGATCTAGTATTTATGATCATGACAAACGGGAAAGATGGAAATGAACATTTAGATGCTCTTGCAAATCTTTCAGGGTACTTAATCAAACCAGAAGTACAAAGCGGTTTAAGAAGTGCTAAAAGTGTTGATAAAGTAAAAGAATTACTAAGTCAACCAAAAGCTAAAAAAGAAGTTAAAGCAAGTGGGACATATGATGTTGTAGCAATTACAGCATGTCCAACAGGAATTGCTCATACTTACTTGGCAGCAGAAAAAATTGCAGAATATGCAAGTCAATTAGGACTTAGTGCAAAAGTTGAAACACAAGGTCGTAGAGGTGTTGAAGATAGATTAACTGCAGAAGATATTGCTAACGCAAAAGTAGTTATTCTAGCTCATGATAAAGCAATCGGAGGGATGGCAAGATTTAACGGTGTTAAAGTTATTGACACAACAACTAAAGATGCTATCTACAACGGTAAAGATTTAATTTCAGGATTTGATTCAAATCCAAAAACAAAATTAGTGGAAAACGCTAAAGACGAAGATGATGCAAGTACAGGAGAACTAAACTTGTCTCAATTCAAAAAAGTAAAAGATAACTTATTAGCTGGGGTATCAAGAATGTTACCTTTTGTTGTAGCTGGGGGAATCATCTTAGGATTTGGATTCTTACTAGATTACATCTATACAACAGCTATGGGAATGACAGCAGTAGCTAGTGAATCTAAATTTATAGAATTTGGATTAACTGGTTGAGGTTCATGATCTGACTTTACAGGATTAGCAGGAGCTATTAAAGTTGACGGTTCTTGATACTATGCTGCTGGATCATTTGGAACAATCTGGGGGCCAGCTCACTTCTTCTCAGGAATTGGTAAAGTTGGTATGGAATTAATGATTCCAATTCTGTCAGCATACGTATGTTACTCAATAGTAGGACCACAAGGTCTAATGGTTGGGGCAACTGCAGGATTAATGGCTAATGGAGATGGAATGTTATATGGATCAGTTGGTTCATGAGCAGGAGCTTGAACAAGATTCTTGCCAGAAGTATTCCAAAGCTTACCAGCTTCAGGATTTATTGGAGCATTAGTAGGAGCTTACTTAGGAGGATTAGTAGTATTTGGTTGAACAAAAGCTATGAAAAACTTTGGTAAAGGACTACAAGGGGTTAGAGATATCGTGTTTATCCCTGTATTATCATTATTATCAACAGCTATCGTTATGTTAGCAATTAACATTCCTTTCGGATATGTAATGTTTGGATTACAAGAAGGAATTACATTTATGGCTGAGAAAAACTTAATGCCATTAGTATGTATTATTATTGGAATTATGATGTGTGTTGATATGGGTGGACCAATCAACAAAATCGCTTATGTTTTAGGAACATTATCAGTAGGTTATGGATTAGTTTCAGAACCAACAGGTGATGCAAGCAGATTAGCATATGACTCACAAACAATGGTTATGACAGCTGCTATGGTAGCTGGTATGATACCACCTTTAGGAATTGCTGTATCAACAGTATTATTCCCAAAACAATGAACAGAAAAATCAAGAGATGCTGCAAAAACTAACTGATTAATGGGAATGTGTTTCATATCAGAAGGTGCAATTCCATTTATGATTGAAGATCCAAAAAGAATTGCTGGATCAGCTATCGTTGGAGGAGCAGTATCTGGTGCAATCGTAGGAGCATTTAAAGTTGCTATTACAGCACCACATGGTGGAATATTTGTATCACCATTAACAAACTCACTATACTTTGATGACCCAACTTTATCAAAAGTTATGGGAATTGGAGGATTCTTAATTGCATTAATTGCTGGAACATTTGTAATGGCATTAATCTTAGGATTCTGAAGATTATCAGATATTAGAAACGGTAAATTAGTTCTTTCTTCAACAAATGGTGTTAAAGAAAGTTTAGAAGCAAAAAAAGTAAAATTTGCAGATAACAAAGATAAAGTTTCTAAAATTGATGCAAAAATATCAAAATACAATGAATTTGAAAAAGATTTAGCTTCAAAACAAGCTGCTTACATGAAAAAAATGGAAGAAAAAACAGCTTTAAAAGCAAGTAAAAAATAGTATTGTCTAAAACGCCTTAAATAGGCGTTTTTTTTGTTTCAAAAAATAAAAAAATTTTTAAAAAATAAAAAAAATTTACACAATATAGTTGACATAACCAATAATGTGTATATACTTAGAAATAGGTGAATTACACCAATCTTTACAGGATAACAAAAAGTTATCTCCTTTAAAATAAAAATTATTATTTTAAAGTGCAATATAGTCAAAAAATTTAGTTGTATTTTATACGCTTTATGATTGAAACAAAAACAAAAAAACTTAAATAAATAAATAAATAAATAAATAAATAAATAAATTAGGAGAATATTATTATGAAAAAACTTTTAACTATTTTTGCAGCATTCGGATTAACTGGAGTAGCTTCAGCAAGTGTTGTTGCATGTGACGATACTGCGGATAAAAACTTATTAAATGCAAACATAAACGATACATTAAATGATGATAGCAATAAAGCAGATAACCAAGGAATTGATGCAACAAACCCATCAGTTGAAATGCCAGCTATTAATGGAAACCAAGGAATTGATGCAACAAACCCATCAGTTGAAATGCCAGCTATTAATGGAAACCAAGGAATTGATGCAACAAACCCATCAGTTGAAATGCCAGCTATTAATGGAAACCAAGGAATTGATGCAACAAACCCATCAGTTGAAGCACCAGTTGTAGATCAACCAGAAGTTGAAAAAAACAATGATAGTAAATTTGCTTTAGTAGGAATTGAAGATGTAATTACTATTAAAAACCACGATACAGTTGAATATGACCTAGTTGATGGACAAGATTTATCAGGAATTAACTTCACTATTACTAATGTAAACGTAGCTCAATATTATGATGTACACTTATCAGAAGATATGTCAAAATTAGTTATTACAACAGATTACGGAATTCAATCAAAAGTTGAATTAGTAGTTACTGGTGATGTTTTAGTTGAAACAAACTTTACATTATCTGTTCAATGATAATTATTTAAAAACTATTTATTTATTAAAACAATGAATATATTATTCATTGTTTTTTTATTTGATAGGAATTTTTCTATTTTATGAGTAATAAAATTAGTGTAAAATCATAGAGTTAGAATTTAGGTGAATAATATGATACAAAAACCAAGAGGAACAGAAGACTTAATTGAAGCAGAAGTAAAAGAGTTTTTTGCTTTAGAAATGATAATAAGAAATATTGTAGATCTTTACAATTTTTCAGAAATAAGAACACCAATATTTGAATCAGTAGATTTATTTAAAAGAGGGGTTGGACAAGAGACTGATGTAGTTTCAAAAGAAATGTACACATTTTTTGATAAAAAAAATAGAGAACTTGCTTTACGTCCAGAAGGTACAGCACCAACTGTAAGAGCTATTTTAGAAAATAAACTATATATTAATGAAAAATTACCTTTAAAACTATTTTATTTTGCAAGTATGTTCAGATATGAAAGACCTCAATCTGGTAGACAAAGACAATTTAACCAATTTGGAGTTGAAGTTTTTGGACCAAAATCTTCAGAACTAGATGCAGAATTGATGTGTGTTGCTGTAAACATTTTAAATGCAATTGGAATTGAAAATCATACAGTTCACTTGAATTGTTTAGTAAATGATGAACAAAGAAAAAAATACATAATTGATTTAAAAGAATATTTAAAATCATTTGATTTATGTAGTGATTGTCAAACAAGAATTGAAACAAATCCATTAAGAGTACTTGATTGTAAAGTTGATGGAGATAAGTTTGTTGATGTTAAAGACATGAAAGATTACTTGAGTGATGAGGACAAACAATATTATGATGACCTAAAAAAAGATTTAGAAAATCTAGGAATTGATTATAAAGAAGACAAAATGCTTGTTAGAGGATTAGATTACTATACTGGATTTGTTTTTGAAATCAAAGATGATAAAGGTTCAACATTACTTGGTGGGGGAAGATATGACAAGTTAGTAAATGAACTTGGAAATATAGATCTTCCAGCAGCTGGTTTTGCTTTTGGAATGGAAAGAATGATTTTAGCACTTAAAAATAATAATATTTCTTTAAGTCCTCAAAGTTCTTTGGATGCTTATGTAATAGGTTTATCTAAAAAAGCAAAACAATTTGCAAACATTTTATTGTTAATGTTAAGAAATGCTGGTTTAAAAGTTGATGTTGACTTTATGGATAGAAGTTTTAAATCTGCTTTTAAACAAGCAGATAAATATAATGCAAAAAATATAATTATCATTGGTGATAATGAACTAAAAGAAAATGTAGTTGTTATTAAAAACCAAGAAACAAAAAATGAAAAGAAAGTTAAATTTGAAGATATAGTAAAAACTATAATAGAGGGAAAATAATTATGAAAAGAACACATACATGTGGTGAGTTAAATATTTCTAATGTAGGACAAAATGTTATTTTACAAGGTTGAGTTGCTAAAGTTAGAAAAATGGGAGGACTTACTTTTGTTGATTTAAGAGATAGATATGGAATCACTCAATTAGTTTTAAGTGAAGCTTTTAATGAAAAATTAAGTGAAATTAAAAGTGAATATGTAATTGAAGTTCATGGAAAAGTTATTGAAAGAAAATCAAAAAATAAAGATATTGCAACAGGTGAAGTTGAAATTGAAGTTGAGGAAATTTCAACTATTAATAAATCTAAATTAACTCCATTTGAAATTAAAGATGGAATTGAATCTAATGAAGATACAAGATTAGTTTATAGATACTTGGATTTACGTCGTCCAGAAATGCAAAATAATTTAGTTGTTAGAAGTAAAATGAATAATTCAATTAGAAATTATTTTGTAGAAAATAATTTCATCGAAATTGAAACTCCAATTTTTGGTAAATCTACTCCAGAAGGAGCAAGAGACTTCTTGGTTCCTTCAAGATTAAATCCTCAAAAATTCTATGCACTTCCTCAATCTCCACAACTATATAAACAATTATTTATGATTTCAGGATTAGATCGTTATTTCCAAATAGTTAAGTGTTTTAGAGATGAAGACTTAAGAATTGACCGTCAACCTGAATTTACTCAACTTGATATGGAAATGTCATTTGCAGATTCTGAAGATGCTATGAATATGATTGAAGGAGTTGTTAAAAAAACAATTCTTGATATTAAAGGAATTGATTTAAAAGAATCAATTCAAAGAATGACTTGAAAAGAATCATTTGATAAATATGGAAATGACAAACCTGATTTAAGATTTGGTTATGAAATTAATACATTAGATGAGTTATTTTCAAACACAGAAGTGCCTTTATTTTCAAATTTAGAAGGTAAAACAATTCGTGCAATTTGTGTTGAAGGTTTATTAAATAAAAAAGAATTAGAACAATTAAGTGAAACCGCAAAACAAAATAGTTTAAATATTTTAGCTTTTGCAAAAATTACAAACAACGAATGAAGTGGTTCTGTTGCTTCTAAATTAAGTGAAACCGAAAAAGAAAGTTTAATTAAAACTTTTAATATTTCAAAAGATTCTACAATTTTATTTGGAGTAGAAAACTATGAAGTGGTTTCAAAAGCGCTTGGTTCTGTAAGAAACCATGTTGCAAAATTACAAAATCTATTAAATCCTGAAGAATTAAAATTAGTTTGAATTACAAACTTCCCACTATTTGAATTTAGTGAAGAAGAAAATAGATTTGTAGCAGCGCACCATCCATTCACAATGCCTTCTGATGGATGTTTAGATGATTTTGATGTTAATTTAAAAGATGCAGAAGCTAAAGCTTATGACATCGTTTTAAATGGTTTTGAATTAGGTGGAGGAAGTCAAAGAATTACTGACCCTCAATTACAACAAAGAATGTTTGATGCAATTGGTCTTTCAAAAGAACAAGTTGAAGCTAACTTTGGATGATTTGTAAATGCTTATAACTATGGAGCACCATATCACTCTGGTTGTGCTCTGGGATTAGATAGATTCTGTATGTTATTAACAGGAGCTGAAAATATCCGTGAAGTTATTGCATTCCCTAAAAACTCTTCTGGAGTAGATCCAATGACAAATGCACCAGATTTAGTAACAGCATCTCAACTTGATGAATTACATATTAAAACTAAATAATTAAAACAAGAACTACGTTCTTGTTTTTTTGTAAAAAATTTCCATAAGTTTAAAAATAACTTGGAATTTCTATTGTATTATATTTTATTTTTTGCTAACATTTTCTAGGTAGGAGGTACAAAATGGAAAAAATTTTAAATACTAAGAATATATTCTTAGATGAAAAATTAGTTGATCAAAAATCTGTATTTGAATTTATTGCAAATGCAGCACTTAAAGATAAAGTGATTTCCGATAGCGAAGCATTAATAAATGGTTTTAATTCTCGTGAATCAGAAGGTTCAACTGGTTTTGAAGATGGTTTTGCTATTCCGCATGCAAGAATAAAAGAAGCTAAAGAAGCTGCTATTTATGTTGTTAGACTTGCAAATGGAATTGAATGAAATTCTATGGATGGAAAACCAACAAAAGTTATAATTGCTTTAATAGTTCCTGATGGAAAAAATGATGAACATTTAGCTATTTTAAGTGATGTTGCAGTTAAGTTGATGGATTCGAACTTTAAAAAAGTTTTAAATACAGCAACAGATGCTAAAAAAGTTTTAGAAGCATTTAGTGCAAAAAAACAAGTTTCAAAAACTAAAGCAAATAAGGAAGGGCTAAATATTTTAGCCATTACTTCATGTGTTACAGGTATAGCACATACTTATATGGCTGAAGAAAAGCTTTTAAATGAAGTGCCTAAAATGGGGCATAACATTCGCGTAGAAACTCATGGTTCAAAAGGGGTAGGAAACGCTTTTAGTCAAAAAGAAATCGAAAACGCAGATTTAGTAATTTTTGCAGTTGATATTAATATCGACAATTCAAGATTTGCAGGTAAAAAGTTTTACCAAGTAAAAGTTGCAAAAGCAATTAAAGACCCTCAAGGTCTTGTAACAGAAGCTATTGAAAACGGAAAAGAATTAAGTGGTAACTCTAAAGTTTCATTTAATTCAAATTCAAAAGCAGGAAAAGATAGTGTTATGCAACATATTTTAGCAGGTATTTCATACATGATTCCTGTTATTGTCATGGGGGGAATTGCTATTGCTTTCTCTCTAGGGGTTGCAAAAGCTATTTGAGGTCCTGAATCAAATACTATGGGACAAGTTCCACTTAAATTTGCTGATGTGGCAAACGGAACAATAATTCAATTAATAGGTGGTCAATGATATGTGCCAGAAAGTTTGGATACTTCAATGATTAACCTTTTAAATATCAATGAATATGCAATGGTTGAAAATGGATTTATTTATGCTTTAAATAATGATTTAACAAAAGGTGCTCAATTATTATCTGAAATTAAGTCACAATGAGGACCATTACGTACATTAGAAATGATTGGTAGTGGAGCCTTTACATTAATGATTCCAATTTTAGCTGGATTCATTGGAAACTCAATTGCAGGTAGAGCTGCAATCGCACCTGCAATGGTAGGGGCATTTATTGGAAATGATGCAGGAAACTTTGCAGCATATGGAAATATGTTGCCAGTTCAAACACCAACTGGATTTATTGGAGCTATTGTAGCGGGATTATTGGTTGGATATACTGTAAGATGAATTAATACTTGAAATGTACCTCGTTCATTGGCACCAGCTATGCCTATATTCTTTATCCCATTGGTAGTTGGATTAGGAATATCATTACTATTTATTTATGTAATTGGAACACCAATTGGATATGTAATGGGTAAATTTGGTGAAGCCATTGAAAGTGCTTATACAGGTAAAGGAAATGTTGGAGTATTCTTAGGGTTAGGTTTAGGAGTATTACTTGGAGCTATGGCTTCATTTGATATGGGTGGACCAATCAACAAAATTGCATTTGTTACTTCAAGTGCATTAATTACACAAGATATTACACAACCTATGGGAGCACTTGCAGCTGCAATTCCAGTTGCACCTCTAGGAATGGGATTATCAACAATATTCTTTAAAAAATTCTTTACTCCTGATGAAAGAGGAATGGGAATTAGTGCAATTATTATGGGAACAATCGGAATTTCAGAAGGTGCTATTCCATTTGCTATTCGTGACCCAAAAAGAGCTATTGCATCAAACGTAGTTGGTGGAATGGTAGCTGGGGGAATTGCTGGAGCATTAATGGTTAATAACTTTGCAGCTCACGGTGGACCTATTGTTGCAATCTTAGGAGCTGTTCCTTATGGTTGAGAAACAGTTTACTTCTTTATAGCTGTAGCTTGTGGAACAACAGTTACAGTATTAATGTATGGAAGTTGAATGTTAGCTGATGCTGGAAAACCAGGATCAGTTAAAGAAAATCATGTAAATTATCTTGCAAAAATTGCAACAAATAAAAAAGATAACATTTCAGAAATTAATTCATCTATCTTAAAACTTAAAGGTGAAATGTCAGCTTTAAGAAAAGAAGAAAAATTAACAAACAAAGATAATTCTTCAAAATTAAATGACTTAAAAATTAAAATTGAAAAATTAAATAGTGAAATTGTTAATGAAAAAAACTTGTATAAAGAAGCTAAATTAGTTGCAAAAACTTCATATAAAGAAGCTTCAAAACAAGAAAAAGAATTTATTAAGTCACAAAGAAGTGGAATTAAAGAATTTGTTGCAAATTCAAAAGAAAATTACAAAAAAGAACTTGAAAAATTAAACTCTAATGATTTTAGAGGAAATAAATTAGCAATGATTGAAAATAAACAAAATAAAAATTTAGCTAAAGAAAATTATTTAAATTCAATTAATAATGATCAAGTTAAACGTAGAGAAAAATATGTTCAAATGTATAATTCAAAACTTGTTTAAATAGTGTAAAAAATTTAAGATTACTCTTAAATTTTTTTTATTTTCAAATTAACAAAAAAATGTATAATTATATTTATGTTATATATCTTGCTGATTGGGGAATAATTTATGAGAAATAGTAATATAGAAATTACCAGGTTTATTTGTATTTTTTTAATAATATTTTCACATCAGTTTTCAGCTCAAATGCCTTATGATAAAATTTTACTTAGAGAAATTATGGCCCCAATGATTAGTGTGCCAATTTACATTTTCATGTTGATTAGTGGATATTTTAAGTCAACATCTAAAAATTATAATTTTATGAAAATATTGTTTACTGTCTTTTTATGCTATATTTTAAACTGAATTCTAGCTCCTGGAATTATGTATTTGGTAAATGGACATTGAGAATTTACAAGTTTTATTTTAGGTGGAAGAGATTGATGGTATATGTGAGCATTTTTAGTAATACAATTATTTGTACCATTGTTAAATCTTTTATTAAATAAAATTAAAGTTCATTATTTGATACTTGTGTTAATAATTTCTTATATAATTTTGCTTACAAATAATGCTACAAAATATGGTCAAAACTTTACAATTGATAACATAGCTATATTTATAATTCTTTACTTAGTTGGGGGAGTTTTAAAACTATATTGTGATTTTAGTAAAATAAAGTGAAGATACATTTTTTTATCATTAATTTTAGTAAGTTATTCTTTAAACTTGGTTTTTAGAGCTACATTAAAATTATTTTTTTGACATTCTGTAAATGATTTATCATTGGCAATATTTGCTATTATGGTTTTTTGTTTTATAATTTCATTTAAACCTACAAAAAATAAAGTCTTTGATTTTTTAGGTACATTAACTTTATTTATATATCTATTTCATTATTTATTTGAAAATTTAAATAATCATTTTATAGGTCCTTTAATAGGGGAGTTAAATGTTAATTTAAGATACTTAATTCTTTCAATTAATACTATGATTTTTACTTTCATTTATGCATTAATTATATTTAAACCAGTATTAATTGTTTCGCAAAAAATAGCTAATCAAAAAGTGTTTAAGAATTTATTTATTGAAAAACAAATATTTAATTAAATAAAAATCTCAAGTTAACCTTGAGATTTTTTCTGTTTCATTTGACTGTAAACATTATTTAAAACTAGTTTTTGTGGTGCTCTTTTAGATAAACTTACAAGTAATTTATTTTTTAAACCAACTAAAATATAGTTTTTATTTTTTGTTTTTAAAGCTTTATTTAAACTTTTCTTACAAAACTTATCTGTATCTGATGTTTTGATAGATTCTTTTTTGTTGTTTTCTTTGAAATTACTATTCTTTCAAAAGTCTGTTTTAATTGGTCCTGGACAAATGGTAACAACTCTAACTTTAGATTTAGTTTTTTTAAGTTCTGTATTAATTGCCTGTCCAAGACTTAAAACATAAGCTTTTGAAGCAAAGTATGAAGAAAAATTTGGTCCTGGCATAAATGAAGCAATTGATCCAATATTAATGATTCTTCCATATCCTTGTTGTATAAACTTTTCTACAAATAACTTTGTAAAAATATGTAAAGTTTTGATGTTTAAATCAATCATATTCAATTCACGTTCTAAATTAGTGTCTTTAAAAGGCCCTCAAACCCCAAAACCTGCATTGTTTATAAGTAATGCTATATCTAATGTTTTAACACTCTCAAATACCTTATAAACGCTATTATAATCACTTAAATCAGCTTCAATTTCTTTTATATCAGAATTTGGATATTGTTCTTTTAAAGTATTTATTGAAGAAAGATCTCTTGCTATACAAATTAAATTAAAACCTTTTTGTAAAAGTAATTTACAATATCCAAATCCAATTCCTTTACTTGCACCAGTTACAAGTGCATACTTTTCTTTGTGTAAATTCATGTTCATAAAATATCCTCCAAATTGATATAATTCTATTTTAAAGTAAAAAAACAAAGATAAAGACCAAATTTATTACTTATTCATTGGCTAGATATTTATAAAAATTTATACTTTTAATGTTAATTTAAACACTTATATTTGTTAATAAACACTTAAAAGTTAATTTTTTAACAAAAAACTATTGATTTTTTTTTTTTTTTATGAGAACATTATTTTGCTTAGGAGGCAAATAAAAATGAAAAAATTATTAAGTTTATTAGCAGCTACTGGATTAGTTGCAACAACTAGTGCTACTGTTGTAGCATGTGGTGACAAACCAGCAGCTGAAAATGATGCTAAAGAATTAACAATCGCAAAAGATGCTACTGAAGTAAAAGTTTCAGTAACAGTTAAAGAATTTGTTGAAACTTCACAATTCTCATTAGTTTCAGATAAAGCTGAAGCTTCAATATTAGAAGTTAAAGGATTTGAAGTTAAAGCTGATGCTTTAACAGGAGAAATCGTAATTTCTGTAAAAGCTGACGCAAAAAGAGAAGCTGATGTAACTGAAGCTATCACTGTTAAATATGGTGAAGAAGAAGTTGTTAAAGTAAGTGTTACTATCGCTGCTTTAGAAAAAGAAGATGGTAATGGTGGAGACAACGGAAACACTGATGGTGGAGACAACGGAAACACTGATGGTGGAGACAACGGAAACACTGATGGTGGAGACAACGGAAACACTGATGGTGGAGACAACGGAAACACTGATGGTGGAGACAACGGAAACACTGATGGTGGAGACAACGGAAACACTGATGGTGAAAATAACGGAAACACTGATGGTGGAAATGAATAATTAATTTAATTATATTGAATAATTAATATTGATAAAATTTATAACCAACTAAAATAAAAAAACAAAACATTGATTAGTCACCAATGTAAAGCAATGATCTAAAATCTTTGCTTTTTTTTGCCTATAATATAAAATTTATCCTATAAATGTTGGTATTTCATTTAGTTGTATGATTTGCCAAAATTTTAAAAATATTATAGAATAATATTATAGAAATTTATCAGGAGAAGAACTTATGAATTTAAATGATAGTGTAAAAGATTTAATTGGTAACTTTTTTAAAATGGATAGTAATTTAGAGTTTTTTGCTCCAGGTTACATAAGCTCAATTAAAGTTACAGAAGACAATATTCCTTGGTTGGGTTTAAAAAACCTAAATAGAGCATTATATTTAGCAACAACTTTTAATTTTTATTTCTTTGAAACAATGATAGCAGATATATCATTTTCTATGGATGTAAGTGGTAAAGAACCTATTATTCTTGAAGCAAGAGACAATTTTACAAGATTAATCGAACTTGAAAAATTAGGTTTCTTACAAGCTAGAGTAGGGGTATTGCCAGCACCTCAAATGTTAATTTTAAAAGAAATATATAAATTCATGACAAAAAGTTATGATAAATTTAATAAGTTTTTTGAAAATGATCCTAACATTGCTAAACTAGCAGCTCATGAAGGACCATTATCTGCGCCTTTATTTTTGGAAAATCAAGAAGTTTACCAATATTATGATAAGGGAGCAAAAATGATCTTTGCAATTGGAAAATAAATAAAATAAAAATCTACTCGATGAGTAGATTTTTTTTGTATAAATATTTAGTTTAATATAATTGTTATAATAGCTTTTCCGTTAATTCATGAGTCTTCAAGGCCTCAAAAATTAATAGAAATTTTTTGATTTGGTTTTAATTCTTTTGTAGCAATAACCTCATCATAATCGCATTTATAATGAACGTTTTCAACTATTTCTTTTCAACGATCATGTTCGGGTATTCCAAATGATTCACCTACAATGCTGTTAAATACACCGATCATAACACCTTTGATATAGCTTCATTCAGCATTTGGATCGTTTGTGTTTTGATTAACTTGAAAGTGAAAATTAGTATTAGAATCAAATTTATTTTGAATAGTGGTTAGATTATTATTTTTAGACTCTTCTGAAATTTCATCTTCTCCACCAGTATTTGGTGTATCTTCTCCACCAGTATTTGGTGTATCTTCTATATAAAATCAAGAAACTTCAACAAAACCTTCAACTTTAATGAAGAAATCTTCATTAGGTATTAGTTTTACCTTACCTTCATTAACTCTACTATCAACTTCACCATCTATTTTTATTTGTTGAGAACTTACTATTTTTAGATTTTTAATAGCTTGCATTAGTCCTTCATTACTTTTTTTGTAAATTTGTATATTTAATTTATCACCACTAAATAAGTTATTTAAATCTGTTCCAGCTGGTGCAAAAACTTCCACATCTCCTGGATCACATGAAATAACGTTTGTTACTGTAGGTACTACAAATGAAGCACCTCCAATAATAGCCAATAATTTTTTCATACAAACACCTCCATTTTTTAAGGTAATTTAAAATTTGAACTATTTGTTAATTAATACGCCTCTTTTTAATCATATTGCCGTATAGTTAAAAAGAAACAATAACATTTTTAAATGTTACTAAATATATTCTATATCTAAAATTTAACTGTTGCAAGTGCAACAATTAAAAAATAAAGTAAAAAACGTTGAAAAAATCAGCTTAAAAAGCTGATTTAAAATAATTTGAACTAATTTAATGTAATGGTAATGATAGCTTCACCGTTTAATCAAGAACCATCCAAACTTCAAAAGTTTATATAAATTTTTTGACCTGGTATCAATTCTTTTGTTGCTACTACTTCGTCATAATTACATTCATAGTGTTCATACTCTTTAATTTTTTCGTAACGTTCGCTTTCTGGTATTCCAAATGATTCTCCAACTATTTCGTTGAATACTCCAATTACAGTACCTCTAATATATTTTCAACCTGCCACAGGGTCTGTAGAAACAGAGTTAACATTGAAATTAAAACCTGCATTTGAATCAAATTTGTTTTGAATTGAATGCAAATTGTTGTCTGAATTTTCACCACCAGGATTGGGTTCTGGTAATTGTCCATTGTGATAAATTCAAGTTATTTCTACTTGACCTTCTACTTTAATAAAAAAATCTTCATTAGGTAATAATTTAACTTTGCCAGTATCTAAATCTGATTTTATTTCACCCTCAATGATATATTGTTGGTGATTTATAATATTCAATTTCTTGATAGCATCAATTAGACCTTGAATATTTTTTTGGTTTATCTGAACAGTTGCTTTTTCTTCATTAAATAAAGATTCTAATTTTGACCCAGCTTCTGCATATATTTCAGTTTCACCTGGATCACATGAAACAACATTCGATGCACAAGATGCACCAACTGTTGTACTTGCCATAATTGCCAACAACTTTTTCATAAAAACACCTCCTCATTTTTTTAAATAAGTATAAAATAAGTGTTTGTTGATAAAAGTTAATATTTCTGTTTTTTAGAAACAGTTTTGATAGTCTTAAGTAATTAACTATTTTATGCCTGCTAGCTAATTCTCAAAACGATAACATCCATACTTGAATATTACTAAATCTATTGTATAAAAAATTTTCAATTGTTGCAAATGAAACAATATTTTTTTCTACTCTAAAACTCCATAAATAGGGGGTTTTAGAAAAAGTTTAAACTTTTGTTGCAATTGCAACAAATTTGACAAATAGGGTATAAAAAAACCATATAATTGATCAAAATTATATGGTTAATGATTAATTTAAAATAATTGTAACTTGTGTTTTACCACTAAATCAAGAATCTTTTAGAGTTCAAATATTGATTATAGCTTTATTGCCAGGTTTAAATTCTATATTTTTGACAACTTCATCGAAATCGAAATCATATTCAAAACCTTCTCTTATTAAGTTTTGTCTATCACCAGGTGCAATTCCAAATGCTTCCCCAACAAGTGTATTAAATACCCCCTTAACAGTACCTTTAGCCATTTCTCAAGATGTATCTGGTGATGTTTGATAGTTAAATGTTCAATCCTTAAGTTCGCTGATTGTACTTAAACTATTATCTTTATCATCTGGTAAATTAGGTATTGAACCATCATCATAGATTCAATTAATTGTAACTTCTTTTATAACTTGGTATCCAGGGAAAGTTCTTGGAATAATGTGAGCTGTTCCAAAGTTTTGACTAAAATCAATTTCGTTGTCATTTTTATCTCCAGCCACTTCAAATTGTAATGAACTGATAAATTTAAGAGAAGTAATTTCTTTTACAATTCCTTCAACTGATTTGTTTTTTATAGTAATTGTTTCATAATCGGCAAATAAAACCATTAGATCAGATTGGTCTGGTGCTAAAACACCTAAATCATCTGAATCACAAGAAACTACGTTAATAATGGTAGGGGTTGTAATTGAAATTCCCCCAATAAATGCAAGTAATTTTTTCATTAAAATACCTCCAGTATCACTTGTTCGCAACATTCCTTATGCATTAAGGCAAAATCACTGTAATAATACATAAAAACATATGTGTTTGAAATATTATTTATATTTTAATATTTTTGATTCACAAAAGCAAATTAACACACATTTTTTTTGCCTAAATACCTTTTTAAATAGGGGTAATTTAAAGGAAAAAAAATAATAAATTTTTTTTCATAAAAAAAACTCTAATGAGTAGAGTTTTTTATATAATTTCAACTTCAATTATAGCTTGACCTTTAATTCAAGAACCTTCAAGTCCTCAGTGTCTAACTAATAAAGTTTGTTCTTCTAATTTTTTGTCTTTTATAACTTCTTTTCAATCATTTGTATATGTTAAATCTTTTCTAACACTATCATAATCGTTTTCATCTATTCCAAAAGCCTTTTTAGTTACAGTGCTGAATGTTGCTTCAACTTGAGCACCAATTAAGTATCAAGTGTATTCTTCTATTGAAGTAATTCCAGCTGGTGCATCTTTAAAGCCTTCTTCAGCACTTTTCATTTGACTTTTTAAATCAATTTTAAATCCAGCACTTGTATTTAATTCTTTTTCAATGTTATTTAATGAATTTTCTTCATCTGGTTTTGGAGTTTCTGATCCATTTTCTTCATTTGGATTTGATGAATCTTTATAAATTCACTCTATTTCAGTTTCACCAATTACTGGCAGAAAGTAATCTTTGTTACCGGTGATTTTTACAACTCCTTTATCAGAAGTAAAATCAATATTATCTTCTAAAAGAAATTGGTCTGCACTCATTACCTTTAAATCTACAATAGATTTGATAAGTGTTTCTTTATTTTTTTGATTAATAATAACTTGTTTATAATTTGTTAGTAATTCGCTAATGTCAGAATTTGCTGGTGCAAAAACTGTAGCTTCCCCAGGATCACAAGATACAACACTAATAGCCGTTGGCGTTGTAACTGAAATCCCTCCAATAAATGCAAGTAATTTTTTCATAACATGCACCCCCAATTAATATTTTTTTTGTTATTTTAGTCCCCCTTAAGGGGGGGTGATTAAACCCATTTAACTGTAATTTCTGCGGAATTTTTAATTCAAGAATCTTTTGTTCCTGAAACTACAATTGTTAAATCTTCTAAATCTGGTGGAACAGAACCTGTAAAGTCGCTATATTCGAACTTAACATCTTTTGTTATTTCTTCATAATTTGTTGTGTAATCAACATTACGTCTAATAAAGTCTCCTAAACTTGCTTCTTGTCCAACATCAATATTTAAAATTAATCCTAAAGTACCAACAAATGTACTTGCAACGTTTCCTTCAATTATATTTCAAGCAATTTCATCAATAGTTTTGTCTGGATTGTTTTTTTGATCTGCTTTTGCAGAAGAAAGTGTTGATTTATATTGAACACTAATTGGTCTGACATTTAATTGATCTTGAAGGTTTTCTAAATCAATTTCTTCTTCTTTAAAATCTGAAGAAACTGTTCATGTAACATCAACTTGACCAATAAATTTACTTCCAGCAACAGCTGAAATATGTGCTCCTGTTTTAGAAATATTTGAAATTGTTACATCTTTTAAAGATAATGCACCAATTGTTTCAACATTTTCTTTTTTAACTAATTCTCAAACATAAACTGGAATAAATTGTAACTCTTTAATATTTTCTCCCAAGTTTCTATTAACAATAAGTTCTGGAATTGATGTTTTTCCATTGTCTACTGCAAATGATATTTTGATTGAATTTTTAACTTTTGTAGAGTTAGCTATAATTACAGCTGAATTTACAGTTTTATCAATAACTTTTACGTCAGCTGTTTTAATTCCAGCAGTTCCTAATTCTCAATTTTTATTAAAGAATTCATTTAAAATAGAAATGTCGCTATCACTTGTTAACGCTCCAAGTGCAATTCCTTTTAAACTAGATAGGTCAAATGCATCAGGGTCTGGAGTTTCAGTTTCTTTTAAACTATATTTAACTGAAACATTTCCAGTATATTTAGTTGAGTTTGAAATTGATTTAATAGTTGCACCAGTATCACTAATGTTTGCAACTTCAATTTGACTAGTATCTAAATCACTATTTAAACTTTTTACTTTTGAAATAATTGTGCTTGAAGAGTTATTTTCAAGTTCACCTAAAGTAGTTGATTTAATGATTGTTGATAATTCAACTAATTTATCTCCAGGTTCTGGTTCTGGTTGAGTTTCTTTTATTGTAAAAGTAACGTTTACTGAACCTTTGTATTTTGCAGAATTTAATTTTGGAGTAACTTTTGCTCCAGTATTTGTTATGTTTGTAATTTGAATCTCTGATTTATCTAAACTACTATTTAAAGCAGCTATTTTTGAAATAATTGTAGATTCGTCATTTTTATCTAATTCACCAAGTGAATTTGAGGTAATAACTGTTGCAAGATCTATTCTTGTGTCTGGAACCCCAGCTTTTGAGTATTGAATATTTTGCTTACCATAGTAATAATTAGAATCTTTTATTGAGTTTACTACAGCACCGTTATTTCCAATTTTAGAAATTGTAAAATCACTTTCTTTTAGATTTGAGTTTTTAGCTAAAAGTACTTCTTTAATATTTTGTTCGTTAATTTCTTTAATTTCTCCCAAATCACTTTGAGGTATATAGTTTCCAATTGGTTCTATGTAGTATCATTTAACTACAACAGAACCTGAAATCATATCTTTAAAGTCTTCGTTTGGGGTTAAAGTTATTTCTCCATTTGATAGGGTAGGGTCAAAGCCACCAATATCAACTTGGATATTCATAAGTTTTTGAGTATCGTCAATAGCTTGTCTTAAATCATTTTCTGTACGATTTTTGATTCTAAGAACACCATCAACTAAAATTTTATCTAAAGGTCCTTCCCCAAGGACCCCTATGTTACCTACACAAGATACTGTTGTTGCCGCAACAGATGCAAATAAACTTGAACTTAATATAAATGATAGGAGTTTTTTCATAAAAATACACCTCTTTTCGTGAATATATTAGTATAATTTTATATATATAAATGCAAATTTACAACACTAACACTAATAAAGTGTAGTATTTAAGATAATAGATATGGGGACTTTTAATGAAAAGACAAGAAGTTTTAAATAATTTTAAATGAAATGTATCAGATATTTACACTGATGAAAAATCATTTAAAAAAGATTTAAAGGCAGTAATAGAGGGTAATTTAGCTTTGCTAAAGTACAAAGGTAAGTTAAATGACTTTGAAGTTTTCAAAGATTTTTTCATTGAAAACGAAAAAATCAATGAAATTGAAGAGAAAATTGGTCATTATTTTAAAATTTTAGAAGTTGAACAAAATAATAAATTAGCACAAAGACTAGAATCAATTTATCAACAAGAATTGTCAGAACTTGATGGTAAGTTCACATGAATAAATGAAGAAATAAAGCATTTCGACCAAGAAAAATTCTTAAATTTTATAAAAAATGACAATACTTTAAAAAGTTATTTACAAGGTTATAAAGAATTTTTCAAAAATCTAAAATATTTATTACCTTATGATGAAAGAGAACTATTATCACTTACAAGTTCTTCAAGTTGTGCAATGAGTGAAATGTATAATACTTTATTAGTAAAAGATAATATTGCAAAAGAAGTAGAAATACTTGGTCAAAATTATAAATTAGATAATACAACTTATAGTCAAATAATGTCTAAAACAGATCCAATTAAAGATCAGTTTTTAAGAGCTCAA